>JANPDC010000189.1:0-8914 GCA_031431275.1 Bacteroidota bacterium | reverse complement strand
AATACTTTTAAAGAATTTGAAGTTAAAACTAATGAATTTGGATCATTTTTTGGAGAATTTGTCTTGCCCAAAAGTGGTTTAACTGGCGATTTTAGAATGAAAGTGGATGAGCCAGACGATGTCGAAAAAGATAAAAAGTATAATAAAATTAAAGATGAACATCCGTTTTGGGATAATGTTGATTTTCAAGATGGATATGTATCCTTTAAAGTTGAAGAATACAAACGACCAAAATTCGAAGTTACTTTCGATGCTGTGAAAGAAAAATTTGTTGTAGATCAAAAAGTTTCGGTAAACGGAAAAGCCAAAGCCTTTTCTGGAAGTTCGATTTCCGATTCGAAAGTTAGTTACACCATTTCTAGAGAAACATACAATTCATATAAAAGATATGATTATGCTACTCCTGAAATTTTAGAAACTGGCGAAACAAAAACTGATGCCACTGGGAAATTTAAAATTGATTTTATTGCGAAACCAAATGTGAATTCTGTGAAAGAAAATTTACCACTTTTTAAATATTTGGTAAAGGCAACTGTAACAGATATTAATGGCGAAACTCATGAATCTCAAATGAGTATATTGGTTGGATATCATGAATTAGCATTGAAAATAAAAACTGCGAATGTTTTGGAAACAAAAAACAAAAATTTCATTTCGTTTACATCGACAAATTTGAATGGGGAATTTGTGTCTACAAAAGGAGAATTACGACTGTATTTTATCAAAGGTTTCTCGAAAAAATTCAAAAGTAGAGTTTTTCAAAAACCTGAAACAACATCGATTTCAGATGATGATTTCAATGTGCTTTTTCCTTATGAGAATAATGAAAAACAAGTTGTTGATGCAAATGGTACTTTAGTTTTTTCTAAATCCATCGACACTAAAATTGATAAAGAAGTGGAATTAGATTTTATCTCGGATTATAAATCTGGATATTATCGAATTGTTTTTTCTGCAACAGATTCATTGAATAATAACATTGAAACTGAAAATCGTTTTCAAATTATCCAAAGTAAAAATCCAACTCAAGACAACAAAATTATTACGATAGATCAAATTAATGAAGATGCAAAAAAAGACGGATTTGTGTTATTGAAAATTAATTCGGTATTACCAAATGTGTATTGTTCTGTATTTGCAAAAAGCATAAACACTGTTTTTTATGAAAAAGATATTTCTTTAAATTCAAACGAAACTTTTCTAAAAATTCCTTTAGAAAAAGATTTTGAAAATTCTGTAAAAATAGGTTTCCAAGGTGTTTTCGAAAACACTAATTTCACTGAACAAAAAGATGTTTTATTGAAATCAGAAACTTCTAAATTACAAATTGAAACTGTTAGTTTTCGAAATAAAATTGAACCTGGCGGAAAAGAGAATTGGTCGTTTAAAATCAATGCAAAAAACACAAACAGCGAATCTGAGATTTTGGCATCGATGTATGACAGTTCTTTAGATCAATTCAAGAAAGATTATTGGCGAGATTTAGATTACAGTAGCCACAATTCAACATATTTGAATTTTAAAACAAGTTTAGGTTTTGGAAATGAAAGACATTCTTTTAATTTTAATAGAGATGAATTGTATTTTAATTTCAAAAACGAAGCAACAAAACTAATGGAGTTTGGATTCGATTTTAGTTACATAAAAGCACTAATTAACAATCAAAACTATTTTAATACGATGTCCGAAAAAGACAGAACTCCAAATGATCCAAAATTTTGTCATGGAAAAGTCTCAGATGCCTCTGGACCTTTGCCTGGAGCAAATGTTGTGATAAAAGGAACAAAAAGAGCCGTTTCAACAGATTTTGATGGCTATTATCAAATTGAGGCAAAACCTGGAGATATTCTGCTTTTTTCGTTTATTGGAAAAGAATCTAGAACTGCATATGTAGGTTCAAGTAGAATCTATAATGCTTTGTTGACTGAAACAGGAGAATTGAAAACGGTTGTTGTTACTGGAGCATTGGGAATAAGAAAGATGAAAAGTTCAGTGACTTCGTCACAAATCATGGTGTTATCAAAAAATGAAAATAATGGTGAAAGTGTGCTCCAAAGTTTGGCAGGAAAAGTTTCGGGTTTGCAAATTAGCACTACAAATTCGGGTGTAAACTCTAATACAAAAATTGTTTTGCGTGGGCTAAGGTCTATTACAGGAAACAATGAAGCATTAGTAGTTATTGACGGAGTAATTAGTTCTGCAAATGATCTTAGCCAACTTCCTGCTGATGTTGTGATTAGCATAAACGTAATAAAAGGACAAGAAGGCGCTGCATTATATGGAGAGCAAGGCGCAAATGGAGTGATAATTGTCACTACTCAAAAATCAATTTTGGAATTAACAAAGGTGAAGCCTAGGAAAAATTTATCCGAAACTGCCTTCTTTTTCCCAGATTTAAAAACAGATTCTGATGGAAAAATTTCAGTGAATTTCACTTCTCCAGAAGCTTTGACTGAATGGAAATTTAGAATGTTGGCTCATAATAAAGATGCTGTTTCGGGTTATCTAGAGAAAAGTGTCGTGACGCAAAAAGACATTATGGCTACTCCAAATTTCCCACGTTTTTTTCGAGAAAAAGACACAATAACAATTGTTACAAAAATTGCAAATGTTACCAATGAAACAAAAACTGGAGTGGCAGTATTACAACTTTTTGATGCTTCAACAATGGAAACAATTGATTCAAAGTCATTGAATCTGGATACTGTAAAAAACTTTACAATTCCACCAATGGGAAATGTTTCTGTGAGTTGGAAAATTTATATTCCCGAAGGAATTCAAGGAATTGATTATAAAGTTTTAGCAAAATCAGGAGATTTTTCTGATGGCGAAGAGAATATTTTACCTGTTTTGACTAATAATATGCTAGTCACAGAAAGTATTCCGATTTGGGTGAAAGGCGATTCGAAAAAAGAATACACTTTTAATAATTTAAAAAACAACACCTCCTCGACCCTAAAAAATCATCAACTTACTTTTGAGTATACTTCCAATCCGACTTGGTTAGCAATTAAATCAATTCCCTATTTAATGGAATACGAACACGAATGTGCAGAACAAACTTTTGCTCGTTTTTATGCGAACGCTTTAGCAACTGAAATCATTTCGAGCAATCCAAAAATTGCAACTGTTTTCGAAAATTGGAGAAAAGACGGAAAATTGATTTCTAAATTAGAAGAAAATTCAGAATTAAAATCCATTATTCTTGCAGAAACTCCTTGGTTAAAAGACGCAGAAGATGAAGACCAACAAAAAAAGAATTTGGCATTACTTTTTGATTTAGAGAAAATGGAACGTTCGCAAGAAACAGTTTTCGAAAAACTAAAACAAAAACAAAAATCGTCTGGAGGATTTGCTTGGTTTGACGGAGGAAGTGAAAGCGAATATATTACAAGGCATATTATAGCGGGTTTTGGTCATTTGAAAAATTTACGTATAAAATCAATTTCGAAAAACGAAATCGATGAAATTTCTAAATCCGGAATAGCCTTTTTAGATAATAAATTTTTAGAAAATAATAAAATGCTTAAAAAAAATGCAAAAGCCAAAAACCTAAAATCGTGGAAAAATGAAAGTTTAGATTTACATTATTTGTATGCTAGAAGTTTCTTTTTAGATGATTACAAACCTTCGGAAACTTTAAAATCTGTTATAAAAGAACATTTAGAAAATGCAAAAAGCACTTGGTTGAATTTTTCGCTCTATGACAAAGGTTTGATTGCACTTTCTTTGAATCGATTTGGAGATAATAAAACTGCAAAATTAATTGTAGAAAGTCTGAAAGAAACAGCATCAAATAATGAAGATTGGGGAATGTATTGGATTGAAAACAAGGCAGGATATAACTGGAATCAAGCACCAATTGAAACACAAGCCTTGCTTATCGAAGCATTTTCTGAAATTAATGATGACACGAAATCTATAGATGCGATGAAAGTTTGGCTTTTAAAAAACAAGCAAGCAAAAAATTGGCCAACAACAAAATCTACCACCGAAGCCATTTATGCACTAATGCTAAAAGGTTCGGATTGGATGAATGTAAAAGATAATACAATTATCAACATTGGAGATGAGAAAATTCTAACCAAAAAACTTTCTGAAAATGAAAAGGAAGCCGAAACTGGTTATTTAAAATTGACTTGGAAAAAAGAAGAAATCAAAAAAGAAATGGCGGAAATCTCTATTCAGAATAAATCAATAGTTCCAGGTTTTGGAGGAGTATTTTGGCAATATTTCGAAGATTTGGATCAGATCAAGACAAATTCGGGAGCAAGTTTGTTAGTTGAAAAAGAATTGTTTTTGAAAATAACATCAGATAAAGGAACCGAATTACAAAAAATATCTAATAATACACTTTTGAGAACAGGAGATTTAGTAACGGTAAGATTACTAGTTTCGGCTAAAGAGACCATGGAATTTGTGCATCTCAAAGATATGCGAGCCTCTTGTTTTGAACCCGTAAATGCGCTTTCGGAATATAAATACAACCAAGGAATTGGTTACTACATGAGTACAAAAGATGCTGCCACACATTTGTTTTTTGATGTTGTAAACAAAGGGACTTATGTTTTTGAATACGACATTCGGGTGAACAATAGCGGAAACTTTTCGAACGGAATTACGACTATTGAAAGTATGTATGCTCCAGAATTTTCGAGTCACACAAAAGGAATTCGGGTGAATGTGAAATAAAAAAATCCGTCCAGTCTAAAAAAATGGACGGATTTTAATCATTTAAAAATTGATATGTTTTTTTATTTTACTAGTGTCATTTCGTCAACAATATGCTTTGCATTTGAGAAGTTTTCGATTACCCAAAGAACATAGCGAATATCAACATTGATGGTGCGTTGGAGTTTTTTATCGAAAATAACATCACCAGCCATGGCTTCAATGTTTCCATCGAATGCTAAACCAATCAATTCTCCTTTTCCGTTCAAAACTGGTGAACCAGAATTACCACCTGTGATGTCGTTATCGGTAAGAAAATTGACATGTAATGAACCATCTTTGTCAGCATAACGACCAAATTCTTTTTTAGAATTCATTTCTAACAAACGTGCTGGTAAATCAAATTCTTTGTCGTCTTTTTTATATTTTTTTACTTGTCCTGCAAGTGTTGTGTAGTTATTTATTTTGGCATCATTTCTTGCATCTACAGGCAAAGCACGAACTTTTCCATAAGACAATCTCAAAGTAGAATTTGCATCAGGATACTGTATGGTTCCAATTTTTGATTCTCTTAAACCTTCAACCAGTAACCTAAATGAGGCTCCAAAATCATTTTGAGCCTTTGTAATTTCATCAGATCTTGAGTTAAAATGTGAGATTAAATCATTCGAAAGTTTGTAAAGTTCATCATTTTTCAATGTTTCTTCTGACGGATTTGCTAAAAAAGATTTGATCCTTTCTGGTGAAGTCATCAAACTCGAATCTACCATTTTGTTTACAATTGTAGTAAAATCTCCGTTATTCTCCAAGACAAGTTTCGCAACCATAGGTGCAATTGCATATCCTTTAGATTTAGAAGCATATAATTTTAGTTGTGCAGATAGAATATCTTTTTCGGCGGGAATGTGTAAATTAGCAAACATATTTACAGCCATTTCTTCGATAGATTTTGACATTTGAGTTTTTTTGTTTGCATCTGCTTTTACAAAATTTTCAAGTTGCTTGCCAATGGTTCTTCCATAACTTGCAAAAACACTTGTTCTAAACATTTGATTCATATAATTATCATGACGCGACTTTTCGTTTGTCAAACCATAAAACTTGTTTATAGTTGCAACTACAGTTCCATATTTTTCTTTATTTTTTGGCAAATTAGCCCATTTGTTAAATTTTGTTTCTTGAACAGCCTTAGATTTTGAAGTTCCAAATTTCGAAAGTGCGTCAATCATTCCTTGGCGGTTTTTCCAATAATTAGCAGTTCCAGCAAACTTTGAAGCATAAACAAGATTCAAAGCATCACTTTGATTCATATATTTTTTCATGTTATCCATACCAGTTTTGGCACCTTCAACCCAAGCCGGATAAGCAAATTTAACATTTTGCTCAATACCACCTGCGGGCATCCAACGGTTAGTTCTCCCAGGATAACCCAGAATCATTGCAAAATCGTTTTCTTTTACGCCACCTAAATTGACTGGTAAATGATGTTTTGGTTGTAATGGCACATTATCAACAGAATAATCGGCTGGTTTACCCTCTTTATCCGCATAAATTCTAAACATAGAAAAATCTGCTGTGTGTCTTGGCCATTCCCAATTGTCTGTGTCACCACCAAATTTACCTAGGCTTTCTGGAGGAGTTCCAACCAATCTAACATCTTTATAATCTTGATAAACAAAATAATAAAACTCATTTCCTTGAAAAAAAGAACGAACAGAAACAGTATATTTTCCACCATCGTTATTTTCTTTCTCAATTAGAGCAATTTCTTTGTTTATGGCAGCCTCTCGTTCTAGTTCAGTCATTTTTGAATTTACAACTGCCAAAATACGTTTCGAGCAGTCATCCATGCGAACAAAAAAACGAACATACAAACTTGACGGTTTGATTTCGGCTTTTCTATTTTCTGCCCAAAAACCATTTTTCAATAAGTTTTTTTCAGATGTAGAAAGTTCAGCAATGGCATCATAACCACAATGATGATTTGTTAGAACCAATCCATCTTTTGAGATTAATTCTGCTGTACAACCTCCATTGAACTGCACAATAGCATCTTTCAAAGAATGATTGTTAATACTGTAAATCTCTTCTGCGGTTAACTGAAGTCCCATTTTTTGCATGTCTCGATGATTCAAACGTTCAATAAACATCAAGAACCACATACCTTCGTCGGCTTTTGTATTTGCTGGAATAAGCAAAATAGAAGTCATAATTAATAGAAATATTTTTTTCATTTTAGCTAGTTTTATTGTTGTGCGAATATAATTCTTTTTTTTATAAGTGATTATTGGTATTATGTTCAATTTAACTAATAAATAAATTAGGATTTCAAAAAAATAAATCATTAATTTACTTTTGAATTATTAACCAATTTAAAAAACTAAAAATGGGATTATTATCATTTATTAAAAATGCAGGAGCAAAACTTTTTGGAAGAAAAGAAGAAGAAGCACCAGAAGAAGAAAAAGCACATCTAAAAGCAAGTGCACTTTTGGCACACGTTCAAGCGCACAATTTGCCATTTAATACCTTGAAGGTGAAATTAAATAGTGACAATTCTGTAACTATTTCTGGAGAAGTGGATCAACAAGTTGATGCGGAAAAAATTGCATTAACAGTTGGAAATGTTGAAGGTGTTGAATCTGTTGATAACAACATGACGGTTGCTACACCAGCACCAGATTCTCGCTATCATACGGTAGTTTCTGGCGATTGGTTGTCTAAAATTGCTCAAACCTATTATGGCGATGCAACAAAATACGATGTTATTTTCGAAGCTAATAAACCAATGCTTTCTGATCCAGACAAAATCTATCCAGGACAATTATTAAGAATTCCGAATTTATAATAGATTCCTAAAATTTTAATTAATCCTATACGATTTTCAAAATCGTGTAGGATTTTTTATTTTTCATAAACCAAATTAGCAGATTCAATTCGGCGTTGAATTTTTTTAACCAATAATCTTGGCGCAAGTACTTTAATATTTTCGGCAAAACCAAGAATTTCACGTTCCAATTCATAATTCAACACAACTTGAATCGAAAAAGTTGTCCCGTTTTCGTCTTCGCTTATAATTTTTTGCGATTCATGTATGGGTTTGGTTTTCACGTAAGGTGCATTTGGTTTATCAATAACAAAAATCACTTTTTGCGATTCGTCTCGCAAAGTTTTGGTCACGCCAATAACATCATCAAAATAAGTATCAAAATCTACTCGGTCAAAACTCTGGAAATGTTCATTTTCTAAAGTTTCGAATTTTTCGATTCGGTCCAATGCCAATGTTATTAAATTGTTTTGAGATTTTGGTTTGCAAATCAAAAACCAACGATTTCGGTATTCTTTCAATAAATACGGAAAATAAATTTGTTCTTGCGAGGTTGCTGCTTTGAATGATTTATATTCAATCAATAACGGTTTTTGGTTTAAAATTGCTTGATACAACGGATTTATTTTTTCTAAACCTCTTAATAACTTGTTATTTTCAAACTGAATATAATTCTTGGTTTTTTTGGCAGATTTATTCAAATTATTTTCGAGTTTGATAATCATATCAGACATTTCATCAAAATAACTGAAACCATTAAGGTGTTTTAAAACCGCAACGATTTCTTTCATTTTCTCCATATCAGCATTGTTGATTGGCGAATTGGTGATACTGAAATCTTCATCTTCATAAGTATAAAACTTTCTATCGACAACAATTATCGGAGCATTATATCCCAACTTTTCGCTCCTCATGTTCTGAATATCCAATTGAATGGTTCGTTTTGAAATTCCAGAATCAATGCCTTCATAATCATACAACGCATCAGAAACTTTATCGATTAAATCGTCTAAAGTCCAATTTCGGAATCGGTTTTTGAGACATTCGTCAATGGTTTTGTAGCGAATTAGGGCGAGTTTGTTTACTGACATTTGAAATAATTTTAAACAAATGTACCATTTAATACGCAATCTACTTACGCACCGGAAATTTCTAATAAAAATAAAAAATATTTACAATTTTAAAATGCTAATAATCAATAATTTAAAAATATTTTTGAAATTATTTTTTACTACGCAACTCCACTACGTACATAAGGTTGCATCTTTGCAGTGTTCAAAAACAAATACGTTCTTATACATATTGAAGTGGTTTAAACTTATTTAATTTGCTGCAAAATAGCCTTTTTGCCCCAAATTTCAACTTTTTAGAACTCCGTAACGATGCTATGCAGTTATAAAAACTTAAAATTTGAAA
>JANPDC010000188.1:0-45017 GCA_031431275.1 Bacteroidota bacterium | reverse complement strand
CGTGAGATGTGTTGATTGTAATACCTCTTTCTTTTTCTTCTGGAGCATTATCAATTTGATCAAATGATTTTGCTTGACAGTAACCTGCATCTGACAATACTTTAGTAATTGCCGCAGTTAATGTAGTTTTTCCGTGATCTACGTGACCGATTGTACCGATATTTAAGTGCGGTTTGTTACGGTTAAAGGTTTCTTTTGCCATTTTGCTTAATTTTTAATCTTAGTTATATATTAGTGTTCAAAATTCTCTATTCTAATTTGAGCCAACTACGGGAATTGAACCCGTGACCTCTTCCTTACCAAGGAAGCACTCTACCCCTGAGCTAAGTCGGCAGTTTCTAGATTACAGATATTGGATTTCAGATAATAAGATTTCTAATTTTCTGAAATCTGCAGTCTAAAATCTGCAGTCTTATTGTGGGGAGAGCAGGATTATTCCGTTTCTCTCCATCATCCTGTAAAGCGGAACTTTACTCAAACTTTTAAAACAAATTTACTCGAAAGTGAACTTTCGATTAAATTTGTATTTAAAACTTTGTGGGGAGAGCAGGATTCGAACCTGCGAAGTTTACACAGCAGATTTACAGTCTGCCCTCGTTGGCCGCTTGAGTATCTCCCCTTTTTATTGAATTTTCAGTATTTTGAATGAACGTATTTCAAATCGCATTTGAAACATTTTTTTGAGCCGGCGGAGGGACTCGAACCCACGACCTGCTGATTACAAATCAGCTGCTCTAGCCAACTGAGCTACGCTGGCAATTTCAATAAAAAAAGTCCGCTATTTCTAACGGACTGCAAATGTATATCTTTTTGTTTTTTAATCAAAATATTTTTTACACTATTTTATATTAAATATGTGAATTGACTTTTTCTTTCCTTTTTACTAGTAGTCTTTCTAATGATTCTGATGCTTGCTCAACTGCTTCCTCAAAAGTTTTACACTGCTTTTTTACCATATATTCATCACCTGGGACATGAATTTTTACTTCGGCAATTTTATTTTCTTTCTCACTTGTCTTTTCTACTTTAAAGAAAACGTCTGCTGAGACAATTTTGTCATAATACTTTTCGAGTTTATCAATTCTTTCTTGAGTGAAATCTACTAATTTTCCATCTACTGTAAAATTAACTGCGTGAACATTTACCTTCATAATCATTTTGTTTGGTTAGACATTTGTGATTTTTATTTCTGATTTCTTGGATGTGCATTTGCATACACTTTTTTTAACTCTGACAAACTACTATGTGTGTAAATTTGCGTGGATGCTAAACTTGAATGCCCTAGTAATTCTTTGACAGAATTTAAATCGGCACCATTGTTGAGCAAATGAGTTGCAAAAGTGTGACGCAAAATATGCGGACTTTTTTTTACTTTCTCAGAAACATTACTAAAGTAATAATTTATTATTCGATACACAAACGAATCGTTTAATTTAACACCTTTTGTTGTTAAGAAAAAATGGTCTGTGTCTTTTATGACTTTTAAATTGGCTCTTTCTGACATGTATGACTTTGACTTATCAATTATTGTTGAGAGTATTGGTATAATTCTTTCTTTATTTCTTTTCCCTAAAACTTTTATTGTTTTTACTGAAAAATTGAAATTTGAAAGTTTTAGATTTATTAATTCTGTTCTTCTTATTCCTGTGGTGTAAAACAAATCAATTATTAATTTATCACGAATTCCATCAAAACCATCAGGGAATTTTAGATTATTGAGAACATTGTCTAATTCTTTTTCTGAAAAAGGTATTTGAATTATTTTTGGTGTTTTGAGTGCTTTGTGTTTTAATAATGGATTGATTTCTATTTGTTTGGTTTTTAATAGAAATTTGCAGAATGCTTTTAAAGAAGAGATTTTTCTGTTGATGGAACTATTTGATATTTGACTATCTACCATTGAAACTATCCAAGAACGGATGAGGCTATAATTTACTTCTTCGAGTTTTGTTTGATCGAAATTGGTTTGTATAAATTCTTGAAAAAAAATCAAGTCCTTTATGTAGGCGTGTACTGTGTGAGGAGAATATTTTTTCTCATGTTGAAGGTAATCCTCAAAACTATCTAAATTATTTTTCATAAAAAAACCGTTAGTACAAAGTTATAAAACTTTATTTACTAACGGTTAATTATTATTGACAGAATAAAACTAGCTCTCTAGGTTATCTCTCATGTTTTGAATATAAGCAGCCTTTTGAATCTTAGCTCTATTGATTATCGATGGCTTTATGAAAGCTGTTCTTGCTCGAAGTTGACGAACTGTTCCAGTTTTATCAAATTTTCGCTTGTAACGCTTTAGCGCTCTGTCGATGTTTTCTCCGTCTTTTATTGGTATTATTAACATTTTGGGACCTCCTTTCTTTAAATTAGATTGCAAAAGTAAAAATTATTTTTGAATTTCGAATTATAAATGATAATTTATTTTGAAAATATTTTATCCTTTTGGATTGTGGCGATTAGCCCAGACAATAATGGAAAGCCCACAGCCAAGAGAATTAATTTTTCTTGGCGAAAAACAACGACCAGAGGAAGTTCGTTTTTGGCTTTAGAAAAATAATTTTCTTGGCGAGGACTTGAAATGGATGGCTGGAAATAGCTTCAAAAAAAAAGCCAAGTGACAATTTCCTGTTTCTTGGCGTTTTTTGTATTTTATTATACTGATGGTTTGTAATTTTGTTTGTCGATAATCATCTTTGACAGAATTTCTCGAAGAATTTCTGAAGTTCCACCACCGATTGGACCTAAACGACTGTCTCTGAGCAAACGTGCTAACGGATATTCTTCCATGTAACCGTATCCTCCGAGCATTTGAAGGCAACTGTGAATGACATCATCGGCTACTTTTGTTGATTTCAGTTTTGCCATTGTGGCTTCTTTTACAACGTATTCTCCTTTGTTTAGTCTTGCTACTGCAGCGTAATTGAATATTTTGCAATGTTCAACTTCGGTTGCATTGTCAATCATTGTGTGTCTCAAGGCTTGAAATTTATCGATTGTTTTTCCGAATGCTTCGCGTTGTGACATATAATTGATTGCGTAATCAATCGCATATTCTGCACTTGCATGCGCATTGATTGCCATAATTAGTCGTTCGAGTGCGAAATGTTGCATGATGTATGGAAATCCTTTTCCTTCTTCTCCCATTAGATTCTCTATGGGAATTTCGACATTATCGAAAGCAATTTCTGCGGTATCTGAGGCTCGCCAACCTAGTTTATCTAATTTTGTAGCATTTATTCCTTTTAGATTTGTATCCATCAAGAACATGCTTATTGCTTTGTTTCCTGTTCCGATATCGGTTTTTGCAGCTACTACATAATAATCTGCATAAACTCCATTTGTTATGAATGTTTTTGAACCATTTATAACATATTTATTGCCTTTTTTTACTGCTGTGGTTCGCATTCCTGCAACATCGCTTCCGCCAAACGGTTCCGTTAGGCATAGTGCTCCTATTTTATCCCCTGATATACTGGGTGCTAAATAATCTTGTTTTATTCTTTCGTCGCCTTCGGCATTTAGATGTGTCATTGCTAGATATGCGTGTGCCCAAATTGCTGCTGCAAATCCTCCTGATTTTATTTTTTGAAGTTCTTCTATTAGTACCACGGTATAAAACAAATCAAGATTGAGTCCACCATACGCTTCTGGATATGCAATTCCAAAAAAGCCCATTTCACCAAATTTTTTCCAGATGAAGCGTTCAATTGTACCTGTTTTTTCCCATTTCTCGATGTGTGGTACTACTTCTTTTTGTAAAAAATCTTGTAAACTTTTTCTAAATAATTCGTGTTCTTCTGAAAAGTATGTTGAATTCATTGTAATAAATGTATTTTTTTGCGATTTGTTTTATATTTCCAAATATAAGGCTATTCTTTTTATTTTATCAACAGGAAAATCCTTAATTTTTGTTAATTCCTCAATATTATTAAAATCTCCATTCATGCTTCTATAAATCACAATCTGCTTGGCTAAAGTGTATCGAAAATAGGGACAAAGCGTTAATTCTTTAACTGTTGCCTTGTTTATATTTACCTTTTTTATGTCTGAAAGGACACCTGTTTTGAAATTTTCGTTGAGTTTTTGAATCACTTCTGGCGAAAGTCCCCAAACATCGTTCATTTGATCCATGGTTTGAAAGCCTCCAAAGACCTCTTTTTGTTTTATAATACGATCTGAAATGGCTTCTCCAATTCCAGAAATTTTCATTAAATCTTCTTTTGTGGCAAGGTTAATATCAAGGACTGTAATTTTTTCTTTTTTGTCAAAATCTTTATAATTCGAATTTTTAAAATCTTGATTATTATGTTCTTTTTTGTTGTTGACCCAATTTGGAAATTTAAAATAGGGAGACATGGCGTTTAATAACGAATCGGATATTTGAGTAACTGCTTGAAATTCTTTTGATGAATTGGCAAATTTATTTAGTTTTCGAAAAGCTATTAATCTGTCAATTTGCTTTGTTGTCATTCCTAATTTATAGCCTTTAAAATCTGTTATGAAATTTGGGTTATAGGGATAGATTTTGTATGTATTAGATGGATTTTCTTGTTTTAGCGAATCTATTTGTGATTGTAAGGAAATCCATTGTTGCTCATTTGTACTTGACGTTTTTGGAATTGTAAAATCGATTAAGAAGTATGATACTTGTAAAATTATTATGATTGAAAATAATCCAAATAGACCGAAACGTTGATTTCTATTGAATATAAAATATGGGGAAAGATTTTTGAAATTCATAAAAAATTACAAATCAAAAACCGAAGATCGTTTTGCTCTTATAAAATCTTTGAGTTTTAACCAAAAAGCAATAGTTAAATAAACTCCAAACCATAATCCTGCTGTCACAAAAGAAATATAAATAAAAAACAAACGTACGTTTGAGGTTCGCATTCCTAGCCTATCTGCCAACCTTGACGAGACGTGAAATCCGTGTTTTTCAAAAAAGTATTTAAGTTTTATTTCGGGACGCAAATTAATTGAGAGTTTAATTTTAATGGTACAAATTTAATCATTTTCTAGTCATCAAATTGAAAATTTTCTAATTGTTTTTCAACAACTCCATTCCAATGGCGCAATCTAAACATCTGGATTTGTTGCAATATTCGTTTTTGAGTTGCAACAGTGATTGTGTGTCGAATGCGTTTTTAGATTTGATTCCAAAGAGGTTAAATTTGTCAATAATTGAATTCCTTTCTGGTTTAACATGGTTTAAAATTTCAATTAAATCTTCGGATATTTCTTTTCCTAAACTTTTAGCGTAAGCAAATTGAATTGGGAGTATTGTATTGATTATTAATAAATCAACAAATGATTTAGATAATGACTTTCTTTTGTTTGGACTTTCTTTATCGAATTGATAATGTGTTTGCCAATACCCAGAAACTGAAATATCAAAAACTTCATAAATTTGTTTTATTGATGTAATTGCAATGACTTTCGAGAATAAATTTTGTTGTTTATGATACAAATTTGCTAATTGCGATAAGCGAATTGTTGGGAAATTATCTGGTCGATGTTTAAAAAACTGAACAGGTTCGATAGTAATTTTTTCGATTTGATATTTGTGCAATAAATAAAAAAATCTAAACTGTAAATCTTTGTAATAAGTATCTTCTTTTTCTGAATCTAGTAATCCTGAGTTTCCAAATATCAATGCTTCGAGGTTTTCTACTTCAAAACTTTCTTTTCTAATAATAGAGAATGGAATTGCTTTTGCAATTTTTAAAAATGTTTCACCATTTGTATTTAATCCAAAATTTTTCGCCAATGAAGCGAATAAAACTGCTTCCCAATCTTGATTTGTGATTATCAACAAGTCTTGAATTGGTTTCGATTTTCTCTCTAAACGCTCAAAAAACAGGCGTTCTTGCCAACTTTTAATTGTGAATTCGTTAATATCTTGAATTTGTTTCTCACAAAATATCCAAGATTTTGGCTGCATTAGAGTTTTGTAATTCTCTAAAACTTCTTTTGAAACGAGTTCTTTTAGAACTAAAACGGGTATTTCGGTATTGTTTTTTCTGAAAATTTCGGTGTCGTGTTCCCAAACTACATGAAGAATTACGGAATCGTAATTATCGTCTTTTTCATGATTGTGAATGTACCAATCTGAAGATTTTATGTGAATTTCGACATTTCCAGCCCATTTTTGGTTTCCAATTTCGATTTGAGCATTAAAAAAATCTGGACCAGCCAGTTGAGTATATTGCCCCGAATTTATTATTGAAATAGATTCTCCATTTGAGGTTTTTAGGTTAGAAATATCAAATTTTTTGAATTTCCATATATAATGTAGAAAATCCTCTTTCATGTTAGGTTACTTGGGTTTTGTAATTATTACTCGAATATATTAAATTTTATAATTTCTTGGTTTCAGTCTAGAAAGTTTATTCTTTTTACTACTTTTTGCCACAAATTACAAAAATTAAAAAGGATTTTACATCACGACACAAAAAATATGTGATAATTTGGGCACTCTGTGTCTCAAAAAACTTTTATGCTAAATAGACTTTAGACAGATTTTCAATTTTATGATATTAAGTACAAAATCTATTTTTATCTCAACAAGTATAATTTCGCACAGGCTCTTGCGTCTGACAATGCCTCATGATGATTGAGTTGAATGTTATTTTGATCTGCACAATATTTGAGATTTGCTGGTTTGTAGCCTTTGGCTCGGTAAATCTTGCAGGTACATTCCCACATGTCTGCTATTTCGAGTTCATCGTAATACAAACCATAATATTTCATGGTTTTCTGTAAAACATTTCGATCAAAACGTTCGTTGTGCGCAACTAATTTTCGCCCAAATAATCTTTTTTGAATTTCTGGAAATAAATCATCAAACATAGGTTTATCTAATGTTTCTATGGGTTTAATTCCGTGACACATAATATTTCTATACCAATATTCGTTATTTGGTGGCTGAATTAGGGTAACATATTCGTCGACAATAATTCCGTTTTCACCGGTTACAATTCCAAGTGCCCAGGCACTTTCTGGATGTCCTGTGGCTGTTTCGAAATCTATTGCAGTGAAAGTCATTTTTTGATTTATAATTTTTTATTTATAAAATACCTAACAGGCTCTGAAAACCTGTCAGGATATGTAAATAAACTAAGTGCTATTTTATGGAACCAATAATATCGTACTTGGTAATAATATGATGTTTTCCGTTTCCTAAATCTAGCAAAACTGCTTGATTATCTTTAGTAAAAAGTTTAGAAACTTCTTCGATGGATGTTCCCATTTTTACAACAGGATATGGTTTGCCCATTACTTCTCGGATTGGTTTATCTGCAACATCTTTATTGGATACATAACTCTGAAACAAATCTGTTTCATCAACAGAACCTACAAAACCAGTAATATCAATTACAGGAATTTGAGAAATTTTATATTTCCGCATTCTGTCAATTGCATGAGAAACTAACTCTTCTGTTCTCACAATAATCAATGGTTTTTCAATGTGTTCTTTGATTACGTCTTCGGCTTTTGTGATTTCTTCATCAAGAAAACCTCGTTCACGCATCCAATCATCGTTAAACATTTTACCAACATAGCGACTTCCTGAGTCATGAAATAAAACAACTACAACATCGTCTTTTGTAAAGTGTTCTTTGAGTTGTAACATTCCTTTGATACAAGATCCAGCGGAATTACCTACAAAGATACCTTCTTCTTTGGCTATTTTTCTTGTGTAAACTGCTGCATCTTTGTCTGTTACTTTGGTAAAACCATCTATTATTGAGAAATCAACATTTAATGGCAAAATATCTTCGCCTATACCTTCTGTAATATAGGAATAAATTTCGTTTTCGTCGAATATGCCAGTCTCGTGATACTTTTTAAAAACTGATCCATAGGTGTCAATTCCCCAAATTTTGATGTTTGGATTTTTTTCTTTTAGATATTTACCGATTCCTGAAATTGTGCCACCGGTTCCTACTCCAACTACAAAGTGAGTAATTTTTCCATCGGTTTGTTCCCAAATTTCTGGACCTGTTTGTTCGTAGTGTGCAATTGCATTACTTGGATTGTCATATTGATTTACATACCAAGAATTTGGAATTTCTGTTCCTAATCTTTTTGAGACTGAATAATATGATCTTGGATCTGTCGGTTCTACATCTGTTGGGCAAACGATTACTTTTGCTCCAACGGCGCGAAGAATGTCCATTTTTTCTTTTGATTGCTTGTCTGTGATTACAAAAATACATTTGTATCCTTTTACAATCGCTGCAAGTGCAAGACCCATTCCTGTATTTCCAGAAGTTCCTTCAATGATTGTTCCTCCTGGTTTCAAACGACCATCGGCTTCTGCATCTTCGACCATTTTGAGTGCCATTCTGTCTTTTGTGGAATTTCCTGGATTGAATGTTTCGACTTTGGCAAGTACTAATGCCTCAATTTCTGCTGTAACTTTATTTAATTTGACTAGTGGCGTATTGCCAATTGTTCCTAATATATTTTGAGAATAATTCATTTGTTATGTAGCAAGTTTTAACTTGCAATTTTAAATTTTATAATTTGTTTTGCAAAGATATTAATTAGAATTGGAATTGTCGATATGTAATTAGGTCTGCGTGAAGGATCGCAATGAAAATCCTTTTGCTTTTTCTGCAAAAGATTGAAATGTAGAGCCTGACCCGAAGTTTTTACGAAGGGTCACGCCCTAACTAAAAGTATATTTATTTTGAAATTTTACTGAAAGAAATTCCAAACGAGTCCAAATCGAACTATAAAATCTCGATAGGGTTGATTTGGAGATGCAAAATAATTGCGTTTTGAAAACAAGGTATTGATTTGTTCGGCTTTGAAAAAAATTCTTGTTTGTCTGATACGCCCGTTTACAAAAAAATCAATCATTGGAAAATTTCCAATTTTTTTGGAGGTTTGAACAAAAAAATCACCAATTACTGGGTTGTATTCGTTTGCGAAATATTTAGTAAAATAGTTCGCTGTGATTCCGGTTTGTAAAAAAAGTGCCTTTTTGAAATAGTAATCGGTGAAATATAGAGAACTTCTGGTAACGAAGGCTGGCACATTTACTATTTTAGATTCTTGTGAAACTTCTTGAAAAAGAATAGAATTATCCAATGCAAATTTCCGAAACTTAAATTCTTTGTTTAGTTGCAATGATAAATAATTAATAGAAGAGGTATTTTGTTTTGGCGAAATGAGTTCTTGATTTGAACTTGAATTTGAATAATAAATAAAATCATTTAGCAAAGTGGCTTGCAAATTAGCATCGAACCATGGTGTTTTTGCTTCGAATTTTATGTTGTTAATTTTTTCGTTATTGAAATCATTGTACCAATTAAAGAAAATATAATTACTATTAAACAACCGTTTGTTGTTGTCTGGTAGTTTACTGATGTTTTGGTATTCTAATTTGAAATTAAATTTAGGATTTAATATGTAACTAACTTGTGCATCAATAGTGGAGATGGTTCGGAATGTAAAGGCCTTTGAAACTAACAATTGACCATGAAATCTGGCTTTAGAAAAGGAATATTTTCCTTCAAAGGAGTTCAGTTTTGTTCTAATTGTATTTGGTAAAATTAAATTAGTAACTGTGGTAATGATGTCATAGTTTGATTTGTTTCTGTAATCGTCGACTGAAAATTCAAAGTTTCCGAGTATTTTGGAATCATATGAAACTCCAACTTTGTTATAATAGGATTCAAAATAGGTTTGATCTTTTAAATCTGTAGTTGTTTGTGCTATTCCATATTTAGAAATACCAACTGAAGATACATTTGATAAAGGCTGATTGTATTCAAAGAATTTATTTTCAAAACTAAAACGATGATGTAAACTAATTATATTGTCTTTTGCAGATGCATTTAGTTTAAAACTGTGATCTAGAAAAATTCTTTTTCCTTTAAAAAAAGAATTTGCGTTTCGGTAAAAAACAGCAATTCGTTCTCTGTCTCTAAAATTTGGATCGTTAGATTCAAACTCTAAAGAATTAATAATTCCTCCGTTTTCACCATTCAAGAAATCTTGATCGGTATAATGAAAATGGGCTTCATATTGTTTTTTTGTAGTTGCATAACTTGTTGTAAAAACAAAATTTCCTGTGCTTGAAAGTGTATTAATGTATTTACCTAAAGATCGTAAACCTTTGTAACCAATTGAAAAATTAAGATTTGGTGAAACGTTTAGTGTTAAATTTGCTTCTAATGATTGTCCTTGTTCCATTACGGTTTTAAAATACAATTCGGTTAATGGAGTTGCGACAGAATAATATTTGACGTCTTCGTACTTATTGTAATTAAATTGTTTTGCTGTGAAACCCATTTCTGGCAAGGCGGAAAATTGATGATAACCAAAGTTCAAGGTTTGATAGGTTTGTCCTTCGTTGGCAAATGCTAACAGTCCGAAATTATCTTTTCGCAAATAATTGAATTTATATTCTTTTTTTACAGTTAAAGTTGTATCAACAAAAACAGTATCATGAACTAATGAAATGATTCTATATTCATTGTTCTTCGCTTTTGGATTGTCTTTTGATTTGTCAATAATTAATGATTTACGAGATTTGACGGTATCTTTTTTTTGTGTTTCTTGAGAAAACATACAAAAAGAAATCAGCACAAAAAAAAGATTAAAAAAATACTTCATAGAAAAAATTTACATTGCTAAAATACATAAAAGTTTTGTTATGAAAAATATAAAATTTGACATAAAAAAAACGGCTGCAAATTGCAGCCGTTTTAATGATATAAACTTTGTTTTAGTTTCCTAAAGCAGGATTACCTTGTAACCAAAATGGTGATTTGGCATTTACAGTAAAAATTTCACTATCACTCAATGAAGGAACATTTGCAGAATTCGCAACATATTCAGAGTTTGGATAATTTAATCTTAATGGTCTATTAGGTCTTACATTTCCAACAGGGAATGGAGCAATTGGATAACCCGTTCTAGTGTAGTCAATATAAGATTCAATACCATGGATTCCTAATAAAGCAACCCATTTTTGATACATCAAACCTTGAAGTTTTTGTGCAGTCGAAGCACCAGTTGCAACCATGCTGTAACCAATTTTGTTTGAAATAGCAGTCTTATAAGTCGGTATAGCAGCAGGAGCTAATGCTAATATCCCTAAATAATCCATTGAATCATCAATTCCAGCTTGATAATCTGTAACAGAAGATGCAGTAGTAAAACCTGTATAACCCCTAAGTCCAGCCTCAGCCTGTAAAAATTTAGCTTCAGCCAATGTCATTACATAATTATTAACCCCTACTAAATCTGTAAAAGCAGTAAGTGGTGTTACAGCATTGTAAGGATTTAATAAACCTAATCCACCAACTCTTCCAAAAGCACCTTGAGTAGGAGCAATCCAAACATCAGGGTTTGTGGCTCCTTGTGAAGTTGCTATACCGTTAGAGAAAATTCTAGTACGTCTAGGATCGTTCACATTTGGATAAGAAAGACCGGCAACAACAGTAGTTGAATTACCCGTACTTGATCCAGCAGGAGAAGGTGCAGGACTACCTGCATACAAAGTTGTTAAAGATAATGATTTCAAAGCATGACCAGATGGAACAAAAAATGCTCTGTTTTGAACTGTAGCAGCCGCAGCATCACGCTCAACAAAAGCATAGTAAGGACTCAAAGATTCATCATTTTTTGTATTGTAACCAGGATTGATTTTAACAGAAGCCGTGATATAACCAGCAGGGCCAGTTGTTACATCATTGTTTAGAGTTACTAATTTAGCATCTCTCCAAGCTGCAACTGCACCAGTATTGTTTGACATTCTCAATAACATTCTAAGTTCTATTGTATTTGCAAAAGCATACCAGTCACTCATAACTCCACCAAGCATAACATCATAAGGTGCTATGTCAGTCGCATTTGGATTGGCAGCAACAATTAAAGCCTTTGCACTTTCCAATTCACCAATCAATTTTCTATAAATAAATTGGTCGTCATTGTATTTTGGTGTCAAATTAGCTGTATATTTAAATGCTTCAACGTAAGGTACATCACCATACAAATCAACTAAATATTGCATGTAGTGAACTTTACAAATTTGAGCAGCAGCAATAAAATTATCATTTACACCACCTGGATTTGGTTTTTTTGCAATTGTTTCAAAATTAGCAATCCTTCTAAATTGTAAATCCCAAATTCTACTGTAAAAACCAACATTGATGTTCATAGTATATTCATCATTTAATGGAGATGCAAAAGTTGCATTGTTTGCAGCCCAACCATTAGTGAAAATATTTCCTAAACGGTTCATAAATTGAGCTTGCTCACGGTAAGAATCCGATTGAACCGCAGAAAGTAAATCCTCAGGAGTCTGATCTTGAAGTAAAACCCTATTTTCGTTTTGATTTACATCCAAGTAGTCGTCACATGATAGAGTCATTAATGAAGCAACTACTAGTATGAATAAATTTATTTTTTTCATAATTTAAAAATTAAAAAGTTACATTAATACTAAAACCTATTGTTCTAGTTGATGGGTATTGTTGCTGATTAGAAATACCAGTGGCATTTGCATTACGTTGAAGTTCTGCAGTATTATTTGTTTCAGGATCAGCATAACCTTGATTTGAATATGATGATTTACCTTTAAAAGGATTCCCCAATAAAACTACCAAATTCCTAGCATTAATTCCGAATTTAAAAGAAGATACGCCAATTCCTTCTAAAAATTTAGACGGTAAGGTATAACTTAATGAAATTTCTCTCAATTTGAAAGATGTAGCATCTACCAAGAAATTTTCCCCAACATTACGATAATTTCCGAAGAAATAACCACCATTAGAACGGTATGGATTTGCTAAAGTAGGGTTAACAGGAGTTACATTCGCTACAGAAACACCACCAACAAGTTGAACTGAATTTGGAACCACGTATGGGGCTGTTCTATCTAAATCAGCAGTCTCAAGTAATCCACCAGTAAAAGCTAATTCTCTTTTAATTTCTGAGAAAAGTAGTCCACCAGAACGGTAATCTACCACTGCAGTTAATCTCAAACCTTTATACTCAAAAGAGTTTGTCAAACCTAAAATATAATCAGGATTAACTGTACCTGCTTTTTCCAATGTATTCGTAAATAATGGTAAACCCGCAGCATTTACTACTATACTTCCATTACCATCTCTAACATATTTATTTGTTTTCAAGAAAGGAAATTGCTCTCCAACAATTGCAAAAACACCTGCATTAACAATTGGATTTAAACTTATTTCATCAACACCATCAGACAATGAAACTACCGTTGTTGTAAAGGCAGAATAATTTAATTTAACATCCCATTTGAAAGCACCTTTTTTGAACGGAGAAAATCCTAAATCAAAATCAACACCTTTATTTTCTATAACTCCAATATTTTTTCTTACACTAGCCAATCCACTAGTTGATGATGCCGTAGCATTTGATATTAAATCGTCAGTTATAGAATTATAAACAGATCCACCTAGAGTTAATCTATCCTCAAAAAAACCAAAAGCAGCACCAAATTCTTTTGTTGTTACAAATTCAGGTCTAACATCTGGATCAGTTTGACTTGTTGGAGCAACAAAAGATGACAACGAACCAAAAGGGTAACCAACACCTGGAACAGCAACTGGACCAGCAGTTTGGGTTGGTGTTACAGGAGATGAATTTCCTGTTTTAACGTAACTAGCGTTTAGTTTAACATAATTTAATATTTTATTTCCTTTCAATCCATCAAAAGCCAGAGTTGGAATAAATGAAATACCAACACCTGGATAGAATTGAGAATTTTTAATTACAGAAGATTTTTCGTATCTAGAAGTAGCATTTAAAAACAAGAAATCTTTATATGAAAAATCAACATTTGCAAAAAAGGCATAACGTCTAAATCTGTTTTTACGATTATCTAATTTATTACCATTTGAAGTATCATAAAATTCTAATGGAGTTGTGTTATCAGTTGACCCACTTAACAATATATTAGTAGCATTATAAATACCTGGTTTAGCTAAACCAATACCGCCATTTGTTACTATAGAAAATGTATTGTCTTGAATGTTATTACCTAAATTAGCTTTAAAACCAATACTTTCAGTTAACTTATAGTCAAAGTTTAGAAGCAAATCACCGTAAATTCTTCTTGTAGATTCGTTACCAATAAAATATTGAGAATTGATTGGAGTAATACCAAAATCATTTCTATAACTCAATACAGTTGCACCAGTATATGTAGTACCTGGAAGATATGAGATATCATAGGTTTGATCAGTAATATCTCCATTGTTGTGATACTCACTAATTGAATTTCTAAATATACCATTCAAGGTGTAATTTACACTGATGTTCTTGTTAAAGGCATAACCTAAAGCAACGGTTGCATTTAAAGTGTTAATTTTAGAATCTGCTCTACTGTTAGCAATCGTCCAATATGGAGATTGATTGTAAGGTGTCCAGTGTGTTTTATTTGAAGGATTCGTAAATAATTGTGTAGGAACATTTACTGCTGTACCCATTAAATCTCTGTACAAATCAGAATCTGTTTGAGAAGTAGATTCTTCACTATAATTCGCAGAACCATCTAAATTGAATTTTCCTATTTTTTTCCCCCCTTTAAAAAGAAATGAAGTTCTAACTAATTTATCATTTGTAACAATAAAATCAGAAGTTTGTCTGTTAACTGAAACAAAAGCATAGCCATCATCACCTCCCATATTCAGGGAAACTCCGTTTTGAAAAAGCACTCCTGTTTTGAAAAAAGATTTAACGTTATCATCCAAAACTTTGTATGGTGCAACTATAAATTTACCATCTGCTTGCGGAAGACCAGTTGGCTGATTTGTTCCAGCATATCTTGGATCTGTAAAAGCAGGCCCCCAAGATCCATTTTCAAAAGGCACTGCTGTAGAATAACCAGCACCCCCTGCGGCACTGTTAGGAACAGCTGGAGTAGACCAGTTATTATCAACATACCAACCTTGTCCGTATTTAGTTTGTCTATTAGGAGTAAATGATACGTTTTCAAAATCAACAGAAGAGTTTATCGAAATTACAGGCTTTGAAGATTTACTTCCTTTCTTTGTAGTTACAATAATAACACCATTTGAACCTTGTTCACCATAAAGTGCTGCACCTTGCTGTCCTTTAATTACTGTTAAATTATCAACAACTTCTGGAGGTAATTGAGCCAAGATTGCTGCTGTTGATATTGCATTATCAATAACAACCAAAGCTTGTGCTGAACCTGTAATAGTTCTCAACCCCCTTAAAACGATAGATGTTGAAGACCTCACACCATTTGAAGTAGTATTCACTTGTAACCCCGAAACTTTACCCGCTAATGACTGAACCACATTTGGTGCTGCAGCTTGATTTAATTCTTTAGAACTGATTGTTTGTTGAGAAGAAGTCACAGAGTTTTTTGTTCTTTTGATACCTAATGCACCAGTCACAACAACAGTTTTTAACTCATTATCATTCAATGTAGCGTTGTAAACATTACCCGCTCCAACTGTGGCAACTTTACTCTCTTTTTCTACAAAAGAAAAAACTAAAACATCTCCTTCTTTTGCTTTGATAGAATAAGTACCATCAAAATCTGTTGATGTTGCGTTTTTTGTACCTTTCACAACAATATTTGCACCAGGAAGTGGCCCTGAAGCATCACTCACTTTTCCTGTTACAGTTTTCTGTGCAAACGAAAACTGCATTGTTAACGCTACTAAAAGCGTAAAAATCCATTTGAACTTCGATCTCATATTATTTTTTATTTGAGTTAGTTATTTTGCAAACTTCTTAATAATTTCTTAATAATCCAAATAATATGACGGAATAATATTAAATAATTAAGTTAAAGTTAAGAAGTGATTCGAATCCTGCTGCCTAACAACTTACAATTAAGATGATTTTAAGTTAAAAAGGTTGCGTTAAAAACGTTATTTTTGTTAAATATTTTTAATTTTTCATAAAATGCTACTTACTTCCTTTTCTGATTTGACCCATGAAGCCGGAACCGACGAAGCCGGAAGAGGCTGTTTGGCTGGCCCCGTTACTGCTGCGGCAGTTATTAATCCAATTATTGAAAATTTAGATTTCAATAATAAATCTTTAAAATTATTTACAAGTTTAATAAATGATTCCAAAGTTTTATCTGAAAAAACAAGATATCTACTCCGACCCATAATTGAAGAAATTGCTGTTTCGTTTGCATTCACTCATGTTGAGCCTAAAATCATTGACGACATAAATATTTTAAATGCATCAATTTTAGCCATGCAGGAAAGTATTAAAAAACTACATCATGCACCCATGTATATTATAATCGATGGAAATAGGTTCAAACCTGTTAATGACATTCCTTTCTCTACGATTGTTAGAGGCGATAGTAAATATTTGAGTATTGCTGCTGCATCAATTTTAGCAAAAACATATCGTGACGACTACATGAATACAATTCATGAAGAATTTCCGATGTATAATTGGAAACAAAATAAAGGTTATCCCACAAAAGAGCATCGAGAAGCTATAAAAAAATACGGCACTACTAAATACCACAGAATGAGTTTTAGATTATTGCCAGAAAAATGAAATTTTGATTTTTAGATGAAAACACATTCAAACAATTGAGCAAAATGCTTCAATATCTTTTCTTTTACCTCTTGTTCGTCAATTTTTAGCATTCCAAGTTCAACATTCAGAGAAGTTACTGCTTTACCTTTTATTCCACATGGAATAATGTTATCAAAATAACCCAAGTCAGCATTTACGTTTAATGCAAATCCATGCATGGTGACCCATCTTGATGCTCGAACGCCCATCGCACAAATTTTTCGAGCGAATGGAGTGCCAACACCTAGCCAAACTCCAGTCTCACCAGGACTTCTGGAACAATCTAATCCATATTCTTGAAGAGTTAAAATAATGACTTCTTCTAGAAAACGAAGGTATTTGTGAATGTCTGTAAAAAAATTTTCTAAATCCAAAAGTGGATATCCCACAATTTGTCCAGGTCCGTGATATGTGATATCGCCACCTCGATTAATTTTGTAAAAAGTAGCTCCTTTGGACTCGAGTTGCTTTTCGGAAAGTAATAAATTTGAAACGTCTCCACTTTTACCTAAAGTATAAACATGTGGATGTTCTACAAACAAAAAATAGTTTGAAGTTTCAATTTCTGTTTCTTCCCTCCTATTTTTTATTTTTAAATCAATAATCTCTTTGAACAAGGTTTCTTGATAATCCCAAGTTGCTTTGAAATCTTTATTTCCGAGTTCAAAAAGTTGAATAACTTTGTTCATTATATAATAAGGAGTAAATTTCAATTATTTTTCGAGCACAATTTCCAAATTAGTGATTTCTGGATTTTGCAAACAATCAGAAATCAAAAAACTTATCGTCATTGTTTTTTTATCTGGGCTAAGTTTTGCTCTGGTATCAGAAACCGATTTTATTGGTTTTGGAAATGAATATTTTAAAACATAGGGTTGATTGACTACAATTTTTGCAAACTGTTTTTTTAATTCTTCGATTTCATCCGATTTTTTTTTGAGAAAATTTTTATTGGTTATTGTTACTTTTCTTTTAAAAACATTATTATCAAAAAAATAACCAATTGAATAATAATGCTCTTCTGCTGAAAGTGCATAATTATTTCTCAAATCATCCTCGTATTCATCTGTTTTGTATAAATCTGCAATGTCTTCGGCTTTTTTAAAGTCTTGATATATCGTAGTTCGAAATTCTTTTTCGTAAGAATTTTTCTTTACATGAACAAAAACATCATTATATCGATTGAAGGTGTTTTTCTCAGATTCTGAAAGTTTTCCAAAAGTTTCAGCATATTTTTTTATAATATCCTCAAAATGATAATCTGTTTCAACAAACTTTTCCTCTTTTGCATAATTATCACCTGCAATTTGCATATAAGTGTTTTCATCCCGAAGTTCATCCGTTTGAATTCTGCCTGATCCATCTTCGTTGAAATCAATCGTTTCGGTGACTTGACAACCTATCAAAGTATTAAAAAGTAAAAAGAGTAAAACGTTTTTCATGTTTTTTAATTCGATGTAAAAGTAATTATTTTCTAATACTAATTTTAAAAAATCTAGTAAAAAGACAAATGTTGGAATTTAAAATTGCTCCACAACATTGGATTTCAAATATCTTGCTATTTTAGAACTTTAGAAGTATATTTGCAATCTTAATTTTATTTAAAAATGGCTTTATCAGAACAAGAAATCCTTCGTAGAGAATCACTTCAAAAATTGCGCAATTTGGGAATTGAACCTTATCCAGCAGCAGAATTCGTAACTACAAATTATTCAAAAGAAATATCAGAAAATTTTGAAAAGTTTGAAGGAAAAGAAGTTATTTTAGCAGGTAGATTAATGCAAAAACGCATTATGGGCAAAGCATCGTTTGCTGAATTAAAGGATGCCGAGGGACGAATTCAGATTTATATTGCTCGTGATGATATTTCAGATGACGAAGAAAAAACAATGTACAATGTAGTTTTTAAAAACTTGTTAGACATAGGTGATTTTATTGGAATTAGAGGAACTGTTTTTAAAACTCAAGTTGGTGAAATATCTATTCATGTGCATGGTTTGACCGTTTTAGCAAAATCGTTGAAACCATTACCTGTAGTAAAAACTGATACTGATGGTAAAATTTACGATGCTTTTTCTGATCCTGAACAAAGATACAGAAGAAGATATGTCGATTTGACGGTAAATGATCATGTAAAAGAAACTTTTATAAAACGCACCAAATTATTTAATGCGATGCGAATTTTTTTTAATAGCAAAGGCTATTTAGAAGTTGAAACTCCTGTTTTACAACCCATTGCTGGTGGTGCAGCGGCAAGACCTTTCGTAACACACCATAATTCTTTAGATATTCCGTTGTACATGAGAATTGCTAATGAATTATATTTGAAACGTTTGATTGTTGGTGGTTTTGATGGTGTATATGAATTCTCAAAAAACTTTCGCAATGAAGGTATGGATCGAACACATAATCCCGAATTCACTGCCATGGAAATATATGTAGCTTACAAAGACTACAATTGGATGATGAAATTCACCGAGAATTTACTCGAATATTGTGCAGTTGAAGTAAACGGAACTTCTGAGGCTATTTTTGGTGAGCATCATGTGAATTTCAAAGCACCCTATGCTCGAGTAACAATGACTGATTCTATCAAGCATTTTACGGGTTTTGATATCTCAGGAAAATCGGAATCTGAACTTTTCGAAGCGGCAAAATCTATGGGAATTGATGTGGATGCTACTATGGGTAAAGGAAAACTGATAGATGAAATTTTTGGAGCAAAATGCGAAGCAAACTACATTCAACCCACATTTATAACTGATTATCCAAAAGAAATGTCGCCACTTTGCAAGCAACATCGTGATAATCCAGATTTGACGGAACGATTCGAATTGATGGTTTGTGGTAAAGAAGTTGCCAATGCCTATTCTGAATTAAATGACCCAATTGACCAACGTGAACGCTTTGAACATCAATTGAAATTAGCCGAAAAAGGCGATGATGAAGCCACACAATTTATAGACGAAGATTTTTTACGCGCTTTAGAATATGGAATGCCACCAACATCTGGGCTTGGGATTGGAATGGATCGATTGATGATGTTTTTAACTAATAATTCCTCGATTCAAGAAGTGTTGTTTTTTCCACAGATGCGTCCAGAGAAAAAACAATCAAAAGAATTTACTATTACAGGTGATGAAAAACTAATATTTAGCATATTAGAAAAGTCTATTAAAATGGAATTAAATGATTTAAAACTAAAATCATTTTTGTCAGGAAAAAAATGGGATAAAGCGATTAAAGAATTAAAAGATTTAGGATATTTAAAGATTTACAAAGAAAATGATATTCTTTATGTTGAAGATTCTTTTTTAAAAAATGATTTGTCTGATCAAGAACCATTTTCTGAAATAAATATTTAAAATATTAAAGCATTCATTTGATCGGTTTGATATTAACATTGATTACTGGTTTTGATATGAATTTGTACGTAAAATTGAGTTTAGGCATTTTGTACGACAGTGTAACTTGTTATTTTAATAATTCAATGCTTATGGAAAAAATAAAAAAAGGCGTGTTTAAAACTTTGACTGCGTGAGCACAATTTTATTACAAATTAAATCTATTGAATAGCTCAAAGTTTAGGGTGCGAATCCCTACTCACGCGCTAAAACTTAAAAATTAAATTTGCTATATTTGTAATATGGAAAGAGCAAAACTTATTGTTAAAAATTTTGGACCTCTAAAAGACATAGAAATCGAAGTTAGAGAAATGGTAACTTTTATTGGTGCGCAAGCTTCTGGTAAAAGTACGCTTGCGAAATTGCTTTCTATATTTGAGGATGAAAATTTTAGAAGAGATGAAAAAATTTCGTTGGAATATGAGTTAGGAAAATATAATATTTCAAATTATCTTAAAGAAAACACTTACATAAGGTACAATAACATAAAAAGTTCGTTAAGTTACTGTGATTTTTTATATCAAAATAAAGAGTTTAAAAAATATAATGGTTTATATTGGATAACCTTTTTGAAAGAAAGGAATTATAATTATCTAGAAACTGGAGGATTTATACATCTAATAAATACTGATTTAAATTTTTTAATTTTTAAAAGAATTGAGTATATAAAAAAACTTGTTACAATTTTTAAAAATGACAATAAAAATGATGAATTATTGAATTATCTAGTTTTATCAAAAAAGAAAAGAAACGAAATTGATATTGATGAGATTTTTGAAATTGTAAACATTGAAAAAAAAACCGAAAACTATATTACTTTTTATAAAGATGTAATAAATATTTTACCTGAAATTTATAAATTTGATTCATTATACATTCCAACTGAAAGAAACTTTCTTCATTTAATTGCTGAAAACACATTGGGTTTGATCAACAATAACGTTCAAATTCCGAAACATTTATTGAATTCAGGTCAAGATTACGAAAAAGCAATTCAAACTATTAAAGAACTACCTTTAAATATTTTAGATAAAAAACTAAAATACAAACGCGAAGGAAAAACGTCTTACATTTATCATAATGAAAATGAAAAAGTCGACTTGTTAGAATCTGCTTCGGGTTTACAATCAATAATTCCTATTTTGTTATTGGTTGAGTATTCTAAATCATTAAAAGATAAATACAATTTTAATTTTGTAGTTGAAGAACCTGAATTAAATTTATATCCAAAAGCGCAACATGAATTGATTAAATATTTAGTTAAAAACTGTTTATTCGAACGGAAAAACTTAATTATAACAACGCATAGTCCTTTTATTCTAGCATCAATCAATAATTTATTGTTGGCTTATGACAAAGGGCAAACTAAACCTAAAGAAGTTAATAAAATTATCAAAAAAGAATCTTGGTTAAACCCTAAAAATTTCATTGCTTATGAATTAAAGAATGGTAAAGCAAAGTTAATTATGGATGATAAATTAGGACAAATTAAAGAAAATATGATTGACTTGATTTCTGATGAATTTTCGAATGAATTCGACAAATTATTAGATTTATGATAGATTTGATTAAAAATGTTTTTCCTGAAATCGAAAATTGTATTACAACTTTTGACGATAAACATATTTATGTTTTTGAAGAGAATAATTTAAAAAAGGGAGTTTTTGTTAACAAATTTAATATTAGTCATTTACATATTGAAAACAAAACAAATTCTAATTTTCATTTCATTCAAAATGATGATTGTGTGATGAGTAATGTAAAGGGCGGACAATGTGATTATGTGATTTTTAACTCCAAAGACTTTCATTTCGTTGATGTAAAAGTTGCAAAAGGTAGTATCGCTAATCATAGCAAAAAAGGCTATTCACAAATAGAAAATACATTTAAATATTATTCAAATAAAATAATCTTTTCTGAAAATTGCTTACTTTATGGATTAGTCTGTTTTCCTTCGAAAAGAAGAATAATAAAATCAAGTGAATCAACAAAAAGAAAAGAATTCAAATTAAAATATAAAATTGATTTAAAGATTGGAAATTATATTTTGTTTGAATAATAATCATATCACAAATTAATAAAGTGAATTTAATTGGCGAAAACAAAATCGTGGAGTTAACATAATAGTCTTTTACAAAATTATAAATGAATGGTTTAACATTGTTTTAAATTAAAAAATTATGAAAAAATTGTCGCTTTTAACAATACTGGTTTCAACAAGTTTCTATGCACAAACTTTTAATTGGAGTACAGAACCTACAAAAATCGAAAATGAGTCTGAAAACAGGATTGAACATGTTTTTGATGGTGGAAAACTATATAAAATACGAAGTTCATACAACGAAAAAGTATATAACACCGATATTTTTGTTGATAGTTTTGACACAAAAGATAGTTTTGAAAAAGAGACAGAAAATTTTTCTTTAGAGCAACCGCCTATGGGATTGAACATGTTGACATTTTTAAATCAGTTTTATGTTTCAGGTAAAAATTTCGCCCAATTTTATTGTGAATTTAATAGAAGTACAAAAGTATTAGAACTTTTTCATCAAAATGTAAATATTGATACCAAATCGAAATCAAAATTGGCTTTAATCACAAAAATAGCTTCGAAAAATGGTTCAAATCCTGGAAATTTTTATTTCGCTCAATCTCCAAACAAACTATTTTATGCCGTTTTAAAGCAACCTTCTTATGATAAAAAAGTAAATGAAAAAATTACGTTTTGTTTGTTAGATGCCACTTTCAAAATTGTAAAAGAATTAGAATATGAATTTCCTTTTAGTTCTAAAGAATCTGGTAACATGAGCCTTGAAATTTCTAATACTGGTAACGTATTTATGATAAAGGAAATTAATTTGTCAAAATCAGAACCTTATAAATCTTTATTTTTTTGGAATTCTTCAACAAATACAATCACTGAAAAAAGTTTAAAATTAGAAAATGACATGCAAATAAATCAGTTCAAAGGTCAATTTGTTGGAGATGATTTTCTTGTACAAGGATTATACTCAGAAAAACAAAAAGCATTTCAAATAGGAATATTTTCTGCGAAATTTACTTCGACAGGTGAAATGTCATACATGTTAACAAATCCAACTGAAAAGTATCGAGATACATACATTAAAGATGCATTAGTCGAAGGCAACAAAACCTGGATTTTATTAGATCAAATCAGCAAAAATTCTCGAAGACTTCCTGCATCAGATCCTTCTAAACCAATGGAACGACTTTTTGAACATAATTTTGATTCTAAAGGTATAAGTATCGCAATGATTGATAACTTGACAGGCAAACTGGATTGGATGACAAATATTAAGAATGATGAAAGAGGCACAATCAATGACAATGCTGCTTTTTTCAGTGGATTATATTTTGTGAAAAATAAAACGATCTCTGTAATTTACAACGATAGCAGAGATCTTGGAACTGGAATTTTAGCCCATTACAGTAGATTTCCCGTTTTGCAAACACTAGATTCAACTGGTAAAATAATCACTACAAGAGATTTGACAGATTCTGGTGCTGGATGCTCTAAAAAAAATTGTTTTGAACTTGACACATCGTTCAAAGTTTTGTCATCTGAAAACACTTATATTGTTCGATTAAAATGCGGCAATGATGCAAAATATGGTTATTTAAAATTTTAAATTATGTTGAAGCAAGAAGTTTTAACCAAAATATTAAACAAACTAAATCTAGAAGAGCATCCTGACTATATATCCTCAGGAAGTACTGTAACTAAAAGCGCTATGTTGGCAGTTTTATTTAAAATTTTAGAAAACAAATCAACATTAACAAAACATGATGTTTTTATTAGAATTTGCAGTGAACTTGGGATAACAATTTCTCCTGATATGTTGTCATCTGGAAGTACAATAACCAAAGAAGGTTTGGAAGAAATTTTAAAAAAAATTTGATAATTTAAATAAAAAAAGTATATTTGAATTTTAAATACAAAAACCATGAACAAGATAATTACAACTTTAGTTTTATTAATTGCAATTACATTTAATAGTTACGCCCAAGATAAAAAACAAACTGCAAAAGAAACTGCAACTAGCGATGCGGCAGACATAACGACTGCTCTTGGATTAAATGAAACTCAGAAGCAAGACTTTTTTAGACTTTTTGTTCATAAACAAGAAGTATTGGTTAATCCTGATTTATCTTTTGAAAGAAAAAAAGAAATGGTTCGTGTTGTTGGATTGAAAATCGAAGCTTCAATTAATGGAGATCAATTAGAAAAATTGAAAAAATTAAATATATACAATAAATTGACTGGACAAACTTTTTTAGAACAGTTAAAATAATTTAATCATAAAAAAACCTTTCAAATTGAAAGGTTTTTTTATGATTAAAATAATTTGGATACTTTATCGATGGCGTTTATCGTAAAATCCAAATCTTCATAAGTCAAAGCATCTGTTATAAACCAACTTTCATAGGCAGATGGAGCGATGTATACACCTTCGTTTAGAAGACCATGGAAAAACTTTTTAAAAATTTCATTATCCCCATTTTTAGCCGTTTCAAAATCAACTACAGGATTTTTATCAAAATGAACAGAAATCATTGAACCCACTCGATTTGTAGTAAATTCTATTTTATTTTGAGTTAAAACCCTTGAGATTCCTTCATCAAGATATTTAGTCTTATCTGCTAATCTTTGAAAAATTTCATTATCATTATTCAAAGCATTCAACATAGCCAAACCTGCTGCCATTGCTAATGGATTTCCAGACAATGTTCCTGCTTGATACACAGGACCTAGCGGTGCAAGATGATTCATGATTTCTTGTCGGGCAGCAAATGCACCCACAGGTAATCCACCACCAATTACTTTTCCATAACAAACCATATCAGCATTTACGTTATAGAGTTCTTGAACACCACCTTTTGCAAGTCTAAATCCAGTCATTACTTCATCAAAAATTAGCAATATCGAGTTTTCTGTACAAAGTTGTCGTAATCCTTGTAAAAAACCTTCTTTAGGTGAAATACATCCCATATTTCCGGCAACAGGCTCTACAATTATAGCAGCGATTTCATTTTTATTAGCATGAATAAGATTAGAAACATTTTCCAAATCGTTATACTTTGCAAGTAAAGTATCTTTTGCCGTTCCAGCAGTAACTCCTGGGCTATTTGGACTTCCAAAAGTTATTGCTCCACTTCCTGCCTGAATCAAAAACGAATCAGAATGCCCGTGATAACAACCTGCAAATTTAATTATTTTATCTTTTTTAGTATATCCACGCGCCAAACGAATGGCACTCATACAAGCCTCTGTTCCTGAATTTACAAAACGAATTTTATCTACATTTGGCACCATTGAAACTGCAAGTTGAGCAATTTGAGTTTCGAGTTCTGTTGGCATTCCAAATGAAGTTCCTAGTTTTGCTTTTTCTATAACTGCATTCACAACTGGTTCATAAGCATGACCCAAAATCATTGGTCCCCAAGAATTGATATAATCTATGAGTCTATTTCCATCTTCGTCATACAAGTAGGCACCTTTTGCGCTTTTTACAAAAATTGGAGTTCCTCCAACACCTTTAAATGCCCTAACTGGTGAATTCACACCTCCTGGAATTACTTTTTCTGCTTCAGCAAAAAGTTTGCTGCTTCTTTCGTATAACATTTTTATTTTATTTTTAGAACTTGACCTATGGAAATCGAATTATCTGTAATATTATTCCATTTTTTTAAATCATTAATGGCTATTTTAAACTTTTTAGATATTGAATACAAAGTATCTTTTGCTACTGCAACATATTGATTTTCATCGTTGACTGACTCCGCTAAAACTGCATTATTTGATCGTATCGCACTACTTTCAGTTCCATCATATTGAAATAATTGATATTTTTCAATGAGTGTAATTAGTTTTTCGGGATATTTAACATCCGTTGCATATCCTGCTTTTTTTAAACCTTTTGCCCAACTTTTGTAATCTTTTTTATCTAATTTAAACAGACTAGCATACCAAGGTTTTCCTAAAAGAAATGAAGCATGGTCACGAAATGAATCGTTTGGATCATTATATTTTCTAAAACATTCTTGAGCAGAATCATCATCGTATTTTACGCTAGGACCTTTCCAATCTGCACGACATTTTATCCCAAAATGGTTATTGGCTTGCAAACATAAAGTTCCAACACCAGAACCTGATTCTAGCAAAGCTTGTGCCATTGTAATACTGGCAGGAATTCCGAACTGTTGCATATTTTCTTTACAAATTCCTTTGTATTTTTCAATATATGCCAAAACCATTGTGTTTGTTACTTTCACTTTTGAAGTGGCTTCTAAAACTTCTGATTGAGAAGTTGATTTTGGGGTATCAACTTCAACTGTTTGATTTGTTGTTGAAGATTTTGGATTTTTAGGGATTTTATCGGCTTTAGTTGAAGATTTTCTGACTGGTGGTGTTTGATTAGCAACTTGTTTTTGAGAACCGCAGTTAATCAATAATAAAATCAAAAATAGTGAAGCAATTTTTTTAAACATCAGTTTGTATAAGAGTCTTATTTTTATTTTTTAATATAGTGTTTATCCCAGCAATTCCTTGTAAACCTCCAGAGTGAATCATGAGAATTTTAGAATTTTTTGGAAAATAATTTTTATTAATCATATCCATAACGCCAAAAACCATCTTTGAAGTATAAATTGGATCTAATACTATTTTGTTTTGTTCAGAAAATAAATTCATAAACGATACTAATTCGTCTGTTATTTTTCCATAACCTCCAAAATGATAATCCGAATTTAAAATCCAATTATTATTTTTTGCAAATTTACGAATTTCTTCTGATAGAAAATCACCTTTTAAAGCAGAAAAACCAATAATTTTTTGATGTGGTTTAGCACTATTTATTAGTCCCGAAATTGTTCCTCCAGTTCCAACACAACAACATACAAAATCATAAATAGTATCGGTTTCAGTCAAAATTTCTTCACAGCCTTTTATGGCTAAGTTATTTGTCCCGCCTTCTGGTATGAGATAAAAATCTTTATACTTTGATTTTAAATCATTTATAAAATCATAATTTTCTTTGTTTCTATATTTTTCTCTTGATATAAATTCGAATTTCATTCCACATTCTTTCGCAAATTTTAATGTTGGATTTTCATCTATTTTATCCATCAGTTCATCGCCACGAATAATTCCAATAGTTTGAAATCCATTTTCTTTTCCAGCAAATGCAACTGCAGCAATATGATTTGAAAATGCACCTCCAAAAGTTAATAATTTAATATGACTTTGCTTTTTTGCTTCCAATAAATTATACTTCAATTTTCGAAATTTATTTCCAGAAACAAAAGGGTGTATCAAATCTTCACGCTTGATGTCGAGCACAAAATTAGTCGATGAAATTGCAATATTTTGATTAACTATATCAATTAACACAGATTCAAAAAAATTAATTATTTAAAAAAAACCACAAATTCAAAAATCCTTATTAAAAGAAAAAGCAGCCTTAAAAGACTGCTTTAAAACATAAATCTAAAGATCTATTTCACTTTGAAGATAGAAATTTTTTGTCCTTTTTTGGTACTATCACTTAAAATCATGTTGACAACATATATACCTTCACTTAGACCAGATGTTGAAAACTGATAATTTGCTTCAGGGGTTAATTTTGTTTTGCTAAAAATTAATTTCCCAGAAACGTCAAATAAATTAACTTCTTTCAAGTCTAATAAACTTGGGTTAGAAATAGATAGTTGCTGATCTTTATTGTTCTGTATTACTGTAAATTCTTGGATTGAACTTTGATTTGTTGATAATGCAGCATTTTTAAATGTTATTTCGTATCGAGTTCCATTATTTCCTGCTGGTAGCGTTATATCAGCAATTCCATTCAAAACATCAAAATATTCATTTGTTACTTTATCGTGAACATAAACATTTTGAGCACCTGTAAAGTTTAAAATTTCTTTTACTTTAATTTTATAATTAGTTTCAGAACCTGCATTTCTGAAAAGCAAAGGCAAAACTTTATTTTCATCAAACGGAATAGAACTAATTATGTATGGATTATTGTCAATCTTGAATGCGATATCTTTTGCATTAAACTCATTAGGTGTAAAAGCATCTTTGGCATGATCCACACCATCGGTTGCATTTGGATCAAAAGTCAGAACCATTTCGTTGGACAAAACAGCATCTATCTCGGTATTAAAACGAATTTGTGGTGTTGGTAAAGTACTAACGGTGGTGTAGTCAAATCCTGCAACATTGGGAGTTTCTGGTAGAAAACTAGGAATTGTTTGAACTGCACTTGCATTTTTACTAAACTCAGAAAAATTTGCACTTGACTCTTTTTTGAAAAATCTAAACGCATTTTTCATTGTAATGTCTACACCAACTGCATTTCCCCTAATCATAAATCCTTGTCCAATTGGTGTAAAATATCGTTGATAAGTAGCACCCGTATAAGCTGCTGCTCCTGCAGGCAAACCAGCACCATCATACATTGAAAAAGTAGAGGCAGCAATGGTTCCAATAGTTCCTGCTGCACCTGGAGTATAGGCTTGATAACCCGCTTGATATGCTGTTACTAAATGTGAGTCTGTTGCGGCAGTTGTATTTTGAATATAAAAATACGCAATTCCAGTTGAGTTCGTTGCATTATTCAAAAATGCACTTAAATTTATTGCAGATGGATATGGGTTCCCAATTAAAGTATTCGAATTTGCTCCTAAATTTGTCGTAACATCACCATCATTTGGTTTGCCTCTAAAATCATAGCGTTGATTGTTGGTAGGATTATTTTGAACACCCAAAATAGTTGTGTTATCTGAACCTGATACTCCTTTCATAGTAAAACCAAGACCTGGCGTTACAGTACCATTGTAAACAGATTGCCAACCACCAGTATTTAAAGCATAAACATTTGAGTTTGTATATTTCCAAATCCAACGTTGAGCCACATCTAAAGATGTATTTGTTGAAACTCCATTTTTATTAGTTAAAGGCAATATACCAACATTTGTGCTTGTTGTCAAAGCTGTTGGTCTATACAACTCTGAACCTATGCTAAAGTCACTATTTCCAGGAGTTGCATTTGCATTACCAACTGGTGAACACCAGAAATTATAATGAAAATTATTAGCCGTTCCTTCTTGAAAAAGTGACAACTTGCCAACGCCAACATTTGTTGATGCAACTGTTCCTGCTTGTAAAAGTTGTGATTCGTTTCGCAAGAAAATATTTCCTGCTGTATCTAGATTTACATTTCCAGTTACAAAAAGATAATTGTCAGCAACATATATATCAGAATTTTTTGCATAAAGTTGTGCAAAAGTGTTGCTTGAAATCAACAACATAGTTGTTAATAGAAAAAAAAGTTTTATTGTCTTCATAATCATTTATTTGAGGTAAAAGTAAACAAAAAATAATAACCTGCAATTTTTTTTAAATTATTTTAATTCCTAAAATGATATATTTTCAATAAAACATTAAAATAAATACGAATTATTTAGTTTTATCGGAAAAATAATACATCGTGAAAAATTAAATTCTTAATTTAAAATCTAGTTAAATCTATCTTTTTTTAAATAAATTAAAACTTATTATAAAATCAAATAAAGTTAAAAAGTGTATTTCATCGATTTTATTTGCATGTAAACTATTTTTTTGTACATTTGAATGAAATTAAGTGTTTAATTAAGAATTTAAAAATTTTACCATGATTAAAAATTACTCCTCTAAAATTACTTTTTTAACTATTGCATTATTCGCAATTTCAATACAACAATCAAATGCTCAAGTTGGAATTGGGACAGTCGTACCAAGTACAAAATCTAGTTTAGATATAACTTCTTCAACAACAGGTGTTTTAATTCCCAGAATGTCAACAACCCAACGAATTGCAATCGCACCTGCAACAACAGATTTAGGTTTAAAGGTTTATGATACAGATTTAAAATCTTTTTGGTTTTGGAATGGTTTGATTTGGGTTCAAGATGCAACCTCAACAAATAGTTGGAGCACTACTGGAAATAGTATTTCCGCAACTGATTTTATGGGAAGTATTAATTCTCAACCCGTCAGATTTTACAGTAACAACATAGAAAGAATGCGCATAAACCCTGTTGATGGAGAAATTATTGTTGGTGCGCTTACTTCGCCGTATACAGGCGATGCATTAAACGCAGTTGCAACTTCAACATTACCTTTTGCAGTAAACGGATACAGTGCTCAAAATGGTTCGGGAACATGGGGAGAAACTTTAGCGGCTTCTACTTCAGCTTTTTCTTCCGTACAAGGAGTTTATGGAGGGTCAGGTGCTGGATCTGGAGTTTTAGGTAACTATAATGGCACAAACACAAGCAACACAAGAGCTGGTGTTTCAGGAGTTTGCACAACAACAGCTGCAAATACTGCCGGAGTTGGAGTTTCTGGAATTAATAATATTGCATCAGGAAATCAGCGCATGGGAGTTTTAGGTCAGTATAATGCTACTGCTTTTGGAATTGGTGTTTATGGGATAGGTTTTGGAGGCGGAATATTAAATGGCAATAACGATGTTGGAGTAGTTGGTTGGAGAGCAAATAACTCAAATTATAGTGGCTATTTTAATGGAAATCATGTGATTGCAAACGGAACGAAATCTGCATCTGTTGGAACCAGTAAAGGAAACCAACTTTTATATGTTACAGAAACTCCGGGAGTTTGGTTCGAAGATATTGGTCGTAGCAAATTAGAAAATGGTTATGTAAAAATAACTTTAGACCCAATTTTTTTAGAAACCGTTTTTATAGATGATAAACATCCCATTTCTGTGTTCCTTCAAGAAGAAGGAGATTCTAAAGGATTATATGTTATTCCTCAAAAAGATGGGTTTATTGTAAAAGAAAAACAGGGAGGAAGTTCTGATATTGAATTTTCATACCGAATTATGGCAAAAAGATTGCACTTTCAAGACCATCGATTTGGAAATGATCCAGTTTGGGGAGAAGGTGATACTCGAAAATTTAGTTATTATGCTACTCCTCCACCAACAGATTATAACGAAAATGTTCGTTTTCAAGCAGAACAGAAAAAAAACTATAAGCCAACACCAATGCCTAAAGGATTTATAACTTATGAAACACTTCAAGAAGAGTCAAAAAAATTGGAACTTTCAAAAGAAAAATTAAAAAAAGAATTATCTAAATAAATAATCAAGCAACCTTGGTTATTTAATATCAAGGTTGATTTTGTTTTTAAAACATTAAACTTTTTATTTTGAATTCTACAAACAGAAATTTTTTTAAATTTTAACATATTTATTAAATATTTAACCAAATTTTATTAATAATTTTGATTATATCCTATGGGATATACAAATTATTAATTAAAATAGTTCATGTTATGTTTGATAAATACAAATTAGTTCTGTCTTTTATAATCTTATTTTATTTTAATTTTTTTGTATCTGAAAGCCTAAAAGCGCAATGTCAAGTCGAAACACCTCCAGATTTTTCAATAAATTGCGGTTCTTCAACATCTATAACCGCAACAACAAATGCAGTAACTTATTCTGTAGTTACGAGTTCTTGTGGACCCGTAAATCTTCCTTCTGCAACAAATGCTTTCCCTACTGCCTGTGACGATTGTGTTACTGGACAGATACCAATTGGTTTTCCATTTAATTTCTATGGAAATACTTACAATACTGCTGTAATTCAATCAAACGGATTAGTAGGTTTTGGACCTTTTGTTTTTACTGGATATAGTTCTTTTACGATTCCAGCCTCTGGAAATCCAAATAATTACATTGCAGGCTTTTTTGCTGACATAGATATTAGATATGGTGGCACAATTACCTATCAAACAGTTGGAACCGCACCAAACCGAAGATTTGTAGTGAGTTACAACAATGTTGTACCGTTCAATGCTGGAACAGGTGCAGGAACAGGAACTGCTTCATTTCAAATTGTACTTAACGAAAGTGGTTCTTTTCAGGTTATTATTTCTCAACTTTCAGCAAATTGGAATGCATCCACATCTGGAACACTTGGAACATCTGGTGCAGAAAATATCAGTGGTACGTTTGCCTACCCTGTTCCAGGTAGAAATGGTGTAACTTTTCCAGGTATAACACCATCACAATTAGACTGTACCGTTTTCAATCCAATACCATGTGTTTTTCAACGATGGCAACAAGGCGCAACTGTTTTAACTACTAATCCAGTATTAACCGTTTCTCCAACAACAGCAACAACATATACAGGATATTGGAATTGTGGAGGCAATAATTGTTCTGATAACATTGTAGTTGGAATTAATGGAGCGAACATTACATCAGGAGTCATTACTCAAAATACAAGTTGCTCATCTCCAAATGGTTCAATTCAACTAAATTTGAATGGATTTTCTACAGGTAGTTACACGCTAAATTATGTTTCTAATGGTACGCCTGTGACCCAAGCAGTTAATATAGGCGCAACTACAATTACACAAGGCACTACTTTTAATTCTGGAAGTTTGGCAACAAGTGATTTGACTTGGATTAGAAATAATGCAGGAACTACTTGTAATGCATCACCCGGAAGTACGGCATATCTTGACGTATACAGTTTTATCCCGAGTATTTCTGGAAGTTATACTTTAAATATGTGCACTCCAGGATCAAACTGGGATGGTCATGCCTCTTTATATCAAAATGCTTTTTCGAATATTAATCCTTGTGCAAATCCAAGTAACTTTATCATAGCTGATGATGACGGAAATACTGGGGGGAATTGTGAAAATGATTCTCAAATAATAACCACTTTAAATGCAGGTACCACTTATTATTTAGTAACTACATCTTTTGGTTCAAACATAACTGGAAACTACGAATGGAATTTTTCTGGTCCTGCAGGGGCAACAATTAGTTCATTGTCTGGAAATTCAGTTACTTTACCAAACCTAAACACAGGCGTATATACCAATTTTAGTATATCTAGTGGAGTTTGTAACAGCGCCATTTTAACAGGTCCAATTGCAATATCTGGTCCTGTTTTGCCAATTACAACTGGCACAACAATTTGCCTTGGTGGTTCAGGCACAATTTCTAATTCTAGTGCTTGTGGCACAAGTGGAACCATAATAAACCAAGGCAGTACATTCAATTCTGGATCGTTAGACACTACTGATCCCATATGGATAAGAAATAATGGCGGTACAACTTGCAGCCAGACAACTGGTAATTTTTATTATGATGTTGTCACATTTACTGTATCTTCAAGTGGAAGTTATTCTTTAAGCATGTGTACACCTGCTGTTGATTGGGACGGTCACGCCTCATTATATCAAAATGCTTTTAATCCAACTAATCCATGTACAATACCAGCAAATTTTGTTGTCGCTGACGATGATGGAAATTCTGGAGGTAATTGTGAAAATGATGCTTTATTAACCGCTAATTTAACCGCAGGAACAACATATTCCCTAGTTACTACATCGTACTCACAATCTGTGACAGGCTCTTATCAATGGACATTTAATAGCGGTCCGAGTGGCGCAACAATTGCTTTTGGGTCACCAGTTGTTGGTGTAAAACAATGGTATACAACTGCAACTGGTGGAAGTTCGATTAGTTCTGCTAGTCCATTTAACCCCGTGGGAGTTGCAGGTTCTGGATTAGTGAACACGAACACCGCTGGAACAACTATATATTATGCTGCTTGTTCTCTGAATCCAACCTGTAGAACGCCAACTAATTTTGTTATTCAGCCCGCACCAACTGCAACAATATCTGGCAATGGAACAATTTGCGGAACAAGTACTTCAATGAGTATTGCTTTTACTGGCACACAGCCTTGGAGTGTAACTTATACAGATGGTAGCACTCCCGTTACAGTAAACGGAATTACAAATTCTCCATATGTATTTAATGTCTCTCCGACTTCTTCAACTAGTTATACCATTACAGCCGCCTCTGACTCAAGCTGTCCAGCAATTGCATCTGGTCTAATAGGTACAGGAACAGTAAATAGCAAAATTTGGCTTGGAACAACTAGTAACAACTGGAACACAAATACAAACTGGAGTGGTGGTATTATACCTAATGCTACAGATTGTGTAATTATACCAACAACTCCAAACAATCCTGTAATTTCTGGTTCAAACTACAATGGATTAGCAGGTTTTCTAAGAATTAATAATGGAGCTAGTCTTACTGTAAATTCAAATAATAATATAACAGTTACTAATGATGTTACCGTTTCACCTAGTGCAACATTTACAATTCAAGATGATGCAGGTTTAGTCCAAGTAACAAACACGGGAATAGTAAATTCAGGAAACATTATTATGAACAGAATAGCAAATTTTAGATTTCTAGATTATGTATATTGGTCGTCCCCTGTTTCAATTTTCCCTGTAACTTCTGTTTTTCCTTTAACACCACTAAATAAAATTTGGAAATGGAATCCTACTTTTAATGGGGCAGATTATGGTACTTGGGTAAACGCCAATGAAAATATGGTTGTTGGCAAAGGATATATTGTCAGAGCACCAAACGGTCATCCGACTACAAATGCAGATTTCACAACAACTTTTACTGGGATTCCAAATAATGGACAAATAACAACTCCAATTTTAAGAGGTACTAGAACAGGTGCAAATTACCCTTCACTAGGTGGAACTGCTACACAAGATGATGACAATTTCAACTTAGTTGGAAATCCGTATCCATCAGCAATTGATGCGTTATCATTCATTGGAGCAAATAGTAATCTTGACGGTGCGGTAAGACTTTGGACACATGGACTTTTACCAAGTTCTGCATATCCAAGTCCTTTTTATCAGACCTATCAATTCAATTATAGTGTAAATGATTATATAAGTTTCAATACTCTAGGATCTTCTCCGCCAGGGTTTTTAGGAAAAATTGCTGCAGGTCAATCTTTTTTCGTTATAATGAATCATAGCGCTCCAACACCAGGAACTGTAGTTTTTAATAATAATATGAGAAGTGCAAATTACGATAACAGTCAATTTTATAGATCAAATAATCCATTGCCTTCAAGCGAAGAAAAACACAGAATTTGGCTAAATTTAACAAATTCAGTTGGGGTTACTTCAACAATACTAGTTGGATATGCTGTTGGCGCTACACCAGAGAAGGATAGAGATTTTGATGCTGTTACAAAACTTGGAAATGAAATTGCATTATATTCAATTATTGATACCTTTCCGTATGTTATTCAAGGGAGAAGTTTACCTTTTGATCAAAATGATACAGTCGCTTTGGGAGTCGTAATTCCAAATACAGGAAACTACACTTTTAATATTAATCTTGTTGATGGACTTTTCCAAAATTCAACTCAAAATATATTTTTAGAAGATCGATTATTAGGAATTTTTCATGATTTGAAAAGTACACCATATCAAATAGCATTAAATCAAGGAACTGTTGAAGGAAGATTCTTCTTAAGATATACAACTTCAACTCTACAAACTAGTAACTTAAGTTTCGATAATTCAATAACTGTTTTTACAAATCAAACTGTAAACATAAACTCATCGATTGAAGAAATAAAATCAATTGAGGTCTATGATTTTTTAGGAAGACTTTTATCTGAATTCAAAAATATTGATAGTAAAGAATTTATAATTAATCAACTACAAAAAAATAATGCTCCATTATTTTTAAGAATTAAATCAAAAACTGATTTAATCACAACAAAAAAAATTATTTATTAATATAATTCCAAAAACTCCAAAAAGACCTTGATTTCAAATAGTCAAGGTCTTTTTCGTTTTTGTATGCTTCTCGCTCAAATATAATGTTGCGATAGGCCATTTGAAAATCTCTATATTTTAAATAATTGTAAAACAAATTACCAAAATACCAAACATAAAAAGGCAAAATCAACAACTCCAATTGTTGTCGAAAATGTATTTTCTCGTGGTTTATGGTTACTTCATTCAATTTATGTTTAACATCACTCAAAATAATAAACGGAAATACAGTCATTCCTGCATAACCTTTTGGAATTAAATATTTAGAAACTATTATAAACATTCGAATTTAAAGTTTTATTTTTGTAGTATGAATTCACAAAGTAAAGAAAATAAACTCATAGAAGGCGAAGATTTTTATTACACGCCCGAAGGTTATAAATGTTTCACCGAAAAACACCACTTGAAACGTGGATATTGTTGCAAAAGCGGATGCAGACATTGTCCTTATGGATTTGATAAAAAAACTGGAAATTTTAATAAGTAAAAGATTTCCAGTCACAGTTTCCTATTGTTATCGATGATTTTATAACACGAAGCATGGTCGATTTAAACGAAATTCTTAAATATTTTCTAAAAGTATAATATTATTAAACTTTTTAAACTTTTTTAAACCTTTAAACAAATGTCTTTTAAAGAACAAATTCAACTCGGAATTCCAAAAATTCTTCCAGCAATAAAACCATTCGACTTTGCAGTCAATCACGCTCCTAAGCGAAAAGAAATTCTTACTCCAGAAGAAACAAAATTGGCACTTCGCAATGCTTTACGATATTTCGAACCACAACATCATGCCGAATTGATTCAAGAATTTTCAGAAGAATTGAAAGTTTACGGTCGCATATACATGTATCGCTTTCGTCCAGATTATGACCTATACGCACGCTCAATATCCGAATATCCTGGACAATGCGAGCAGGCAAAAGCCATCATGTTGATGATTCAAAACAATCTCGACCCAGCCGTAGCACAACATCCGCATGAGTTAATTACTTATGGCGGTAACGGTGGCGTATTTTCTAATTGGGCACAATATCTACTGACCATGAAATACCTGTCAGAAATGACAGAAAATCAAACACTCGCCATGTATTCTGGTCACCCAATGGGATTGTTTCCTTCACACAAAGACGCCCCAAGAGTTGTAGTTACCAACGGAATGACAATTCCAAATTATTCAAAACCAGATGATTGGGAACGAATGAATGCACTAGGCGTTTCACAATACGGACAAATGACCGCAGGAAGTTACATGTACATTGGCCCACAAGGCATCGTCCACGGTACAACAATCACCGTTTTAAATGGTTTTAGAAAAATAAAAAAATCTCCAACTGGCGGATTATTTGTAACCTCTGGACTTGGCGGCATGTCTGGCGCACAACCAAAAGCAGGTAATATTGCGGGTTGTGTAACGGTTTGCGCCGAAGTCAATCCCAAAATAACACACCTTCGTCACTCTCAAGGTTGGATCAACGAAATTTTTGAAGATTTGAATCAATTAGTCGAAAGAGTCAAATCGGCGAAAGCCAATTCAGAAATTGTATCGATTGCCTATTTAGGAAATGTGGTTGATATTTGGGAAAAATTCGATCAAGAAAACATTACTATCGATTTGGGCTCAGACCAAACCTCGCTTCACAATCCTTGGGCTGGAGGCTATTATCCCGTTGGATCTTCATTCGAAGAATCGAACGAAATGATGGCAAATAATCCCGAAAAATTTAAAATCGAAGTTCAAAAAACATTGCGACGTCATACTGATGCAATCAATAAACACACCGCAAAAGGAACCTACTTTTTCGACTACGGAAACGCATTCTTGCTCGAAGCCTCAAGAGCAAATGCAGATATAATGGCAGAAAATAAAATCGATTTCAAATATTCGAGTTACGTTCAAGACATTATGGGACCCATGTGTTTTGATTACGGTTTTGGACCATTTCGTTGGGTTTGCGCTTCTGCAAAACCCGAAGATTTAGCAAAAACCGACCAAATTGCCTGCAATGTTCTAGAAGAAATGATGAAAAGTTCGCCGCCAGAAATTCAGCAACAAATGGCCGATAATATTCAATGGATAAAAGGCGCACAAAAAAACAAATTAGTCGTTGGTTCGCAAGCACGAATCCTCTATGCCGATGCCGAAGGTCGCGTGAAAATTGCCCAAGCATTCAACCAAGCCATTGCAAAAGGCGAAATCGAAACCATAATTCTGGGACGTGACCATCATGATGTATCAGGCACCGATTCGCCCTATCGTGAAACATCAAACATTTATGACGGTTCACGATTCACCGCAGATATGGCAATTCAAAACGTCATTGGTGACAGTTTTCGAGGAGCCACTTGGGTTTCTATTCACAATGGCGGCGGCGTGGGTTGGGGCGAAGTCATCAATGGAGGTTTCGGAATGGTGCTAGACGGATCAGACGATGCATCACGAAGACTAAAATCAATGCTTTTCTGGGATGTAAATAACGGAATAGCACGTAGAAATTGGGCCAGAAATGAAGGTGCCATTTTCGCCATAAAACGAGCCATGGAAACTGAACCACTTTTGAAAGTTACAATACCAAATTTAGTTGATAACAATTTGTTTGATACTCTTTAGAAGCCAATCTCGCTGTACATTTCAAGATTTCTCAATAAATTATTTTTTTCTAAGTCAAAAAACGAACTTCCTTGGGTCGTTGTTTTTTTTCAAGAAAAAATATAATTTATTTTCAAAATGCTTTCCATTTCCATCAAGGCTAAAACAGCAACAATATTTAACAAAATCTTTTTTCAATTGGTACAAATTTTGATTAATTTTATTGATTATTAACCTATTAAATGATTCGTTATGAAAACAATAAAAGTTTTACCATTATTACTACTTGCTTTTTTAGTTTCTTGCCAAGCAGTGCACATCAACTCTGATTACGACAAAACAGCAAACTTTTCAGAATATAAAACCTATGCTTTTTTAAAATCAGGAATTGACAAAGTAGCCATATCAGATTTAGATAAAAAACGAATCATGAAATCAATTGATGAAGAAATGACTGCTAAAGGATTTTTAAAAAGCGAATCCCCAGATTTGTTAATCAACATTAGCACAAAAGAACGAGAACAGGTCAACGTAAATCAATTCAACAATGGCTGGGGTTTTGGAGGTTTTGGAGGTTGGGGATTTGGATGGAATCCAATGTTTTGGGGTGGTGGAATGAATAGCGTTTCTACTTTTGCAGAAGGAACTTTGCTCATTGATTTAATTGACACAAAGAAAAAAGAACTCATTTGGCAAGGCGAAGGTGTTGGTCACTTGACACAAAACACCGACAAAAAAGATGAAAACATCAAAGGATTTGTAACACGAATTTTGAGTCAATATCCGCCAGTTTTAAATAAAAAATAAATTAAACTCATTCATAAAACCATTTCAAAATCGAAGTGGTTTTTTTAAAATAATATTTTTACAAAAAACATTTATGAAAAATATATTTGTTCTTGCATTTGTTTTTTTGAATTTAGTTAGTTTTGGACAATTTCGAAACAAAGAAATCAAAACCATAGATAACTTATGTCGAAAACTAGAGCCTAAAAAATGGTTTAGAATCAAAAAATATGATTTGATTGAAGGCGATAGTCAAACAAAAATCTATTATTCGAAAAAAGGTTTACAAAAAATTATACATACAAATTTTGCAGAGTCGGGTAAAAAAACAATCATTTATTTTATTATCAATAAACAAATCGTAAAAGTTTCAGAAATCGATTATAACTATCACGGATATTACACTGACCCGGACCTAGATAAAAAAGAAACAACTGAAGAAACTACAAAAAGTTACTTTCAAAACGGTAAAATTTTTCATATACTTGATGAATCCTGTGGATCTCCATTCGCAAAAGATTACCTAGATTCTGAAACCCAGCGTTTAAAAACTCGCTATAAAGAAATTTTAGCGTTAACTAAAGAAGAATAACACAATTTATTTTTCGACCTCTACAAATTTAGTTTGACCTTTTAAAAAAGTGGCTTTTGAACCATAATTTATTAGAGTCATCGCATCGCGGAGTTCAGAAATTTCATTTTGATTTAGATTTTGAAAACCAACGGAAACCAAAAAATCATATAATCTGTATTTTTCCATTTGACTACATTCAAATTTAATTTTTTGATTTCTAAATTCAATAAAGTCTATGTTTTCTGGTGAAGTTTTCAATAAAAGCGTATCAGATTTTTTATTTGTTGAATATAATTTCACAATGGCATTTCCGTTTCCTAGATCAGAATGATTCTCAACATAACTTTTAGAAATCACTTGAATTTTTATATGAGATTTCGGAGCAAAATACATTTTTGAAATTTTTTGATAATTAAGTTTTGGTTTCGACCAAATTTTTGAATAATCAACAAAATACCATACAAAAACAGCAATTATCAAAACTAAAAACAAAACAATTACTTTTTTCATTTTTTCGTGAATTACAATCAATTTTTTTACCTAATTTATGGTAAGGGTTTTACAACTTCATATTTTCTTTTCCATTTGATGATAAACGGAATAATAATGATTCCAGGTAAAACCCAAGTAATGAAACTAAAGTTTTCCATCCAATCAAATTGACCTAAATATTTGCCAACAGCATTGACTAAAAATGCAGTAAAAGAGGCTATTATTGCACCCGACATTCGTTCTAAATGACTGCTTAGCCAATAATTTTTGACTGTTATTTTTCCTGAATAAATTTTATAATCATTTATTACATTTTTAAAACCTAGCAAGGCAAATGCCAAAGGTGCAATCCCAAACATATTATTATGGAATATTGAATTAATGCCTAAATACAAGAAAATCAACATGAAAATAATCATAAAAACAAATAAAAACCAATCGATTATGGTTGGTTTTTGACCTTTATCAAGATTTTTTAAAAACAAATACCGCCAACCGGTTCCAACCAAATGAATGGTCAGAATACCAATACAAAACAGAAAAATATTTGGATGCATTACTGACAAAATAAAAGACAAAAGAGACGACGATAGCATGGCAACTGAAAAAATTCTTCCTAATTTTTTATGCGTTTTGTCGCCTTTTCTACAGGCGAGAATTACTATTCCCAGAAATAAACCAATTGAGCCTAGAATTACGTGAACGAGTAATATTGTTTTGTAAATGTCCATGATTAATAAATTTTATCTTATTCAAAACTAAAAAAAATATAAAGTTTACTAAAAATATATTTTCTCAAATGTCAATTTTAGTTACCCAATCGTTTTTTGTTTTAGTTTTTAAAGTTTCGCAACATCTTTAAAATTTCGTTTTACAATAAATATTGACAATAAAATTAATAAAGGACAATACATGGCATAAAAAGGTTGAAAAAATGCTACAATAATTGAAATAACAAATACTAAAATAGTTCCAATAGAGCGCCATTTTCTATATTTTAAGAAACGCTTATTTTCAAGTCCAACCGTTTTTTCAGGGTTTTTATCTAAATAATTCCACATTCTTAGTATACAAATTCCAATCAGAATATGATTCAAACAATAAAAAACCCAAGGATAATTGGGCATTGTAAAATGTTCAAAAGCAACTTTAGTAGAAAAAGGCATAATTACAATTGCCAATAAAAAGAAAATATTAAGCCATAACAGTTTGTGATCAAAAGATTTAACAAATTCAAAAATTTTGTGATGAATCGTCCAATACAAACCAATTAATACAAAACTAGTCAAAAATCCCATAAACTGAGGCAAAACATGTAATGCATTGTGCCAAAATTCCTCGGTTGTTCCTGTAGCAGGTTTAGGAAAATGCAACTCAATGATTAGTAGAGTAATCGCAATGGCAATGACAGCATCACTAAAGAGGCTCACTCTTTCAAGTTGAAATTTTCTGTTTTCTTCTAAATGTTCGTTAGTTTTTTTGTTCATTTTTTTGATATTAGAATTTCAATAAAACTAATGAAATAATATTAATTAAAAAAGTCAAGCCACGCCGTTGAACATTAATTCGTAATAAATATTTTTAGTAAGATTGATTTTGAAATTAAAATAGCAATTTCCACCATCGCAAACGTCAACAATCTCAGTTTGCCATTTGCCCAAAAGATCATGGCAAAGCATGTTTATCCAAACTTCTTTTTCGCCTTTTTCGTTTTTTACAGCAATATATTGTCGTTTGTAGTTAGATAAATCAATGGTCAATTGACTTAATTTTAAAGTTCCGTTTGGATTTTTAGTTTGATATTCTTTGAACTTTTGTCGTTGATCAAAATTATAATTCTCAACAATTTTATGAAGTGTCTTTTCAATTTTAGAAATTTCATTATTGTTCAATTTAATTGAAGTTGCTTTTTTGAATATCCAATAATCATTTGGTTTGAATTCAAGAATCACCACTTTAGAATTGTCAATATTTAGTTTTTCATTTATCATAGTTTGACTATTCACTTCACTAAATTCAAAAACAATAACTAGTAGAATTAGATATTTTAAATAATTTTTCATTTTTGATTCTTTAAAGTAAATTTAATACAATTGATTCAAACTTTAGTAATACTCCTTTCAAACTTAAAAATTACAAATAAATCCTGTTTTCTTTCGAACAACAGGATTTACCAAACTAAACTCAAAATTTTATTTTCCAAATAAACCTTTTAATTTTTTTATACCCTCTTTTTCAACTTTTGCAGCAGGTCCTTGGTCTTCAACACCTTTTCTATCGTCAATGTATTTTACGTTTCCGTTTTTTTTGTCACAATCAAATCCTGCTTTGATTTTTCCCGAAGCATTTTTGTAATAGACAGTGGCTGTATTGCCTGTTACAAAAATTTCTTTAGTTAAACTAGCATCTAGTTTTAGTTTATCGGCACTTTTTTGAGCATTTGCTAAAACAACAGATTCATCAGCATTTTTATCTTCATTCAGATTAATGGTTTGATTTTTATCTCGCATCATCACAACCATTAGTGGATCGGATTTACTTGGTGCTTTACCACCACCAAGCGTGTTGAGTTTGTAGGCATTGTCAATATACACTTTGCATCCAACTCAAATTGCAATTGTTTTTCGCCTAGAGTCAGCGCCTAATGAAAATTCCTCCACAGATTTTTCTCCAGATAAATCCTCGATAGTCAATTTATATTTTTTCATTGTTTTTGCTCCATAATTATTCTGAAAAATAATATTTATTTTTTCGTCTAGATTGGATTTTACTTTCAAATCAGAAATATTTGAAAGATTCATAAACAACATGTTGCAACATACAACAACTAATTCATAAAACCATTTCAAAATCGAAGTGGTTTTTTTAAAATAATATTTTTACAAAAAACCTTCATGAAAATTTTATTAGATCTGTAACCATTTTCTTAGACTTGGGTTATTTGGAGTATTGATTATTTAAAAGTATCGAATAAAAAACCAATTTCCAAGTACGAAACTAACTTTAAAGTTTACTTAAAAAGTCTCATTATAATTACAGAAAAACTAATTTATGTAGTAATTATGCCAAATCACAGTTGAAAGTTGCATATTGTAGAAGTTCAAAAAAAACTCTCGCAAAATAAGTTTGAACGAGAGTTTTTCTTATAGTTTTAAAGTTTTATTTTTTAATAATTTTACCTTCCTGTTTAAATCCTTTTTCGTCTGTTATGATATAAATTAGTGTACCAGCACGAAGTTTATCCAAGGAAATCTCTTCATCTATTTTAGGATTTTTTAGTACCTCATTTCCTGTTTCATCAAATATGGAAACTTTTAAATTTGATAGATTATTTCCCATAAATTGAATTTTTGATGTGGTAGGATTTGGATATACTTTAATTTCATTTTGTGTGCGTCCATATCCAGAAGTTCCGCAAACTCCTGTTGACCAATTTCTATCTAATGTTCTACTGCAAAGCGTTGATGTTATATTTACATTACTATATACAACAGGGTTTGAACAATCAATTGAGATATATGGTTCTCTATCAAATGAGGTTGAAGTTGTTCCATCTAGATAAATAAAAGTCCAATAGTAACTGAAATTATTAACTCCACCACTTACAATAGATGGCATAGTGTAGAATTTAACATTTTGATTTCCCAAAGGATTTAATTCAAAAATTCCTCCTTGTGAAATATCACAATTATCAGCAACAGTTACATTTTTCTTATCTGTACAAGATGAAACATCTTTTTTATCTTTAGTGACGTAAACAGTCCCAAAAGTTCCGGGTATCCCAACTATAACTGCTGTTGGTGTTCCTTGTCCAGAAATGACAGTCAAATTAGATGTGACATTCCAATTATAAGACCACCCACCATCTGGTCCTTCTGGTACCGTGAATGTTGAACCTGTTGTTGTAATAACTGATGGCCAATTGGCCGATCCGCAACCACTTGAGTTTTGTGCAAATAAAACTGCAAAAAACAACAATAAAATGGACGTGAAAATTTTTTTCATAATGTATAATTTTAAATTTTGCCTACTATTTTTTTATGGTTCCTGTTCGGCTAATTTCCCCCGTACAAAAATTTATAGTTACATTTAGTATTTTAAAAATTCGATTCTATTGAAACATAATTGCTCATCGTTTTAGAGATTGATCGTAAAGCAATATTGTTTGACAGAATTAGAAATTTTAAACTAAATTACTATCTACTAAACAAACCTTTTAATTTTTTTACACCTTCTTTTTCGACTTTTGCAGTAGGTCCTTGGTCTTCAACACCTTTTCTATCGTCAATGTATTTTACATTTCCGTTTTTTTTGTCACAATCAAATCCGGCTTTGATTTTTCCTGAAGCATTTTTGTAATAGACAGTGGCTATATTGCCTGTTACAAAAATTTCTTTAGTCAAACTAGCATCTAGTTTTAGTTTATCGGCACTTTTTTGAGCATTTGCTAAAACAACAGATTCATCAGCATTTTTTTCTTCATTCAGATTAATGGTTTGATTTTTATCTCGCATCATCACAACCATTAGTGGATCGGATTTACTTGGTGCTTTTCCCCCACCAAGCGTGTTGAGCTTGTAGGCATTGTCAATATACACTTTGCATCCAACTCCAATTGCAATTGTTTTTCGCCTAGAGTCAGCGCCTAATGAAAATTCCTCCACAGATTTTTCTCCAGATAAATCCTCGATGGTCAATTTATATTTTTTCATTGTTTTTGCTCCATCATTATTCTGAAAAATAATATTTATTTTTTCGTCTAGATTGGATTTTACTTTCAAATCAGAAATATTTGAAAGATTCATAAACAACATGTTGCAACATACAACAACTAATTTTAAAACTATTTAACATGACAAATTTATCTATTAC
>JANPDC010000187.1:0-79846 GCA_031431275.1 Bacteroidota bacterium | reverse complement strand
ACAATGATTTGCGCTTCGTTTTCTGGAATTCCTTTTTTTTCATATGCCCATTTTCTACATAATTTTAAAGCGGTCTCCTCTGCCTCAGCACCTGTATTTATTGGTAAGACTTTATCGAAACCAAAATAATTGGTAATGTATTTTTCGTAAACTCCAAGTTTATCATTATAAAATGCACGAGATGTCAAAGTTAGAGTCTGTGCCTGATTTATCATGGCTCCAATAATTCTTGGATGGCAATGTCCTTGATTTACTGCTGAGTAGGCTGAAAGAAAATCATAATATTTTTTGCCTTCTACATCCCAAACATAAACCCCTTCTCCGCGTGATAAGACTACAGGAAGTGGATGGTAATTGTGTGCTCCGTGTTTGTCCTCTAAAGCAATGATTTCTTGTGAACTGATTTTTTCTAAAACTGGCATTGTAATGTGTTTTTTATTTTATTTTATCAATTCCTACTTTCGGAGAGAAATCATCCTAATTTGAAACAAAAATACGAAATTAAATCAATATCATCTCAAATTTTAAGTTTTATGGATTATAAAGGAAATGGATTTATTTTTAAAGAGAAAAACCGTTACTTTGCAAAAATTAAAAGAATGATTCAGGCAAAGAATATTTACAAATCTTATGATAAACTCCAAGTTCTTAAAGGAGTTGATTTGCATATCAAAAAAAGTGAAATCGTATCAATAGTTGGTGCATCTGGTGCTGGAAAAACTACTTTATTACAAATTCTAGGAACTTTGGATCAACCAACTGTTGAAATTTCTACAAGTCTTTCTATAAATAATGTGAATATTCTGAAAATGAATGATAAAGAAATGTCTAAATTCAGAAATTTGAATCTTGGTTTTATTTTTCAGTTTCATCAATTACTACCAGAATTCACTGCGCTTGAAAATGTTTGCATTCCTAGTTTTATTGCTGGAAAGGACAGAAAAGAAACCGAAATTGAAGCAAAAAAACTTCTTGATTATTTGGGACTTTCTAATAGAATTAATCATAAACCCAATGAACTTTCTGGTGGTGAACAACAACGTGTTGCTGTTGCTCGTGCACTAATTAACAAGCCTGCAGTTATTTTTGCAGATGAACCATCTGGAAATCTAGACACCGCAACTGCAGAAAATTTACACAAACTATTTTTTAAACTTAGAGATGAACTTGGCCAAACATTTGTTATTGTTACTCACAACGAAGAATTGGCAAATATGGCTGATAGAAAATTAGTTATGGTTGATGGAAGGATTAGCATTTAGTTAAAAGAAACATGAAACAATCTGAACTTAAAGATTTTCTAAACGAAAAAGTTGAATTGTATAATAATCCAAAATTTATTGAATCGGATCCAATTCAAATTCCACATTTATTTTCTTTGAAAGAAGACATTGAAATTTCAGGATTTTTAGCGGCAACAATTTCGTGGGGAAATCGTAAAATGATAATTCAAAATTCTAATAAGATGATGCAAATTATGGGTAATTCACCCCACGATTTTGTAATGTCGCATAATGAAAACAATCTTGAAAAATTAGAAAACTTTGTTCACAGGACTTTTAATTTTATTGATTTAAATACATTTATTTATAGTTTGCAAAATATTTATAAAAATCATAGTGGTTTAGAATCCGTTTTTGCAAAACACCAAGAAAAAGAAAGTTTACAAAAAAGCATTTCAGAATTTAAAAAAGTTTTTTTTGAAATAAATCATCAGTATAGAACTCAAAAACATGTTTCTGATCCATTGAACAATTCTGCTGCTAAAAGAATTAATATGTTTTTACGATGGATGATTCGAAATGACTCTAAAGGTGTTGACCTAGGAATTTGGAAAACAATTTCACCCAGTAAATTGTCTTGTCCGCTTGATGTTCATTCAGGCAATGTTGCCAGAAAACTGGGTATATTGACACGCAAACAAAACGATGCTAAAGCACTTTTAGAACTTGATACGAAACTCAGAAGACTAGATCAAAATGATCCTGTAAAATATGATTTTGCACTTTTTGGACTGGGTGTTTTCGAAGGTTTCTAGGCAGATAAAACATTTAAACTTTGAATCAATTGTTTGGCACTTGTTGGTTTATGAATGAAACTTTTCACAACATTAAATGTTTTGGATCTTTCAATTTCTTCTTTATCTATAGTGGAAGAAATTACATGAATATTCAACTTTTCTTTGAAAGGCAAATTCTCAAGGGCTTCTAAAAATTGCCATCCATCTAAAACTGGCATATTCAAATCGAGAAAAATAATATCAGGAAATTTTTGATTCGTTGCATCAAGTATTTTTAAACCTTCAAGGGCTTCAAATCCATTTTTTACCGTATCAACTTTGTTGAAATAGTCAATGTTAGATAATATTTTTTTAAAAACCATTACAAAAATTGGATCATCGTCGATGATGTACGTAAACTCAAACTTATTCATATAGGGAGACTTTAAATTGGGAACCTTCATTAATTTTGCTTGTAACTTCTATTTTACCACCAAGGGTTTCTACATGATTTTTAGTCATAAAAAGACCTATTCCAACTGCATCTTCATTGTTATGAAATGTTTTATACATACCAAATATTTTTTCTTTGTTAATATCCAAGTCAATTCCCAGTCCATTGTCTTTTACCGAAACTTCACAAATTGTACCTCTTTTTTTTACTGAAATTTCAATATTTGCTTTTTTGCTGTTCGACTTGTATTTAACTGAATTTGAAATCAAATTGAAAAGTATACTTTCAAAATAAGATGGAATTGTATTAATCTCTAATTGATTATCAATATTAATTGTTACATCAACATGTTCTTTTTTTATAATTGCATTAATTGAATTAAGAACTTTTTCAACTTCTTTTCTAACATTTATAGGAATCTTTAGATTATCAGGATTGTTTCTTATACTGATTGTTTCATTCAAATAATGTAGTGTCTCAGTCAATTTATCGTTGCTCTCTTTCAATAATTTATAATATTCTTCTTTTTCAGAAACATCTTTAGTTTCTTCAATTAAATCTAACAACATAGAAATGTTGCAAGAATTTGACCTGATATTATGCGAAACTATATAGGTAAAATCAACTAATTTTCTGTTTTGAACCTGCGAAACTTCATACAAACGTTTTATTTCTTCGGTGGCAACTTTTGATTTGTTAATATCTCGAGTAATAACGATGTATTTTGAATAACTTCCGTCATTATTATACAAAACTGATGCCGTATCTTCTCTCCAATAATAATCTCCTGATTTAGTTTTTAGCCTGAACTCATATTTGAAACTTACATTTTTTAATGCCAAATTTTTCGCAACATACATTCGAATGTGTTCTCTATCATCTGGATGCATACTTTGCAAAACATCTTCTGAAGTCATTTGCAAGGCTTCGTCAACGGAATATCCAAACAAATCACAATATGATTTAGATGCGTAGGTAACTTTTGACTTTTCCAAAACTATAAAACCATCGCTTGAATACTCAGAAATCAAACTAACTTTTCGTTCGCTTTCAATTAATTTTTTTTCAATTTCAGAGGAATAGAAATGCTCTAACATCAAGGCTAAAATATCTGCAACAGATTTTGCAAATGCTAAATCAGATTCATTCCAAACTCTCGGATTATCTCGATGCTCACAGCACAAAACACCTATTACCATACCATTTTCTCGAATTGGCAAATCCAACATATCAGTTATTCCAAGAGGTATTAAATAACTATCTTTTAATTCTTGTGTATATTCATTGGTCATTACATCATCAGCAACAATTGCTATTCCGTCTGACAAAGCTTTAAAATAAATTGGCAAGTTTCGTTGATCAATGTCAATATGAGTCAAATGTGTTCTAGAATCTTTGTCATATAAATTAATACATTTGAGTTTTTCATCCTCAAACTTCCAATAACTTGCTCTATCAATATTTAATCCCTCGACAAGCGATTCTGTAATAACATTGAAAATGTCTGATGCCGAATTCTTCTCAACAAAAGATATTTTATTTAATTTTAAAATTAAATCAAAGTGCTTTTGAGAAAATAAAAGATTTTTACTAGAATTACTTTTTTCCATTTAATACCAATTAAAAATAAAAAATTCATGTAGCAATTTAATAATTTTTCATAACATATTGTTAAAATTGTATAAAAATTATACAAATAAATTAAAATAAAACATAATCGACAAAACGCATCATAAAATCGATAAAGTGCCATTAATTAAGAACTGTTTAATATTACAACTAGAATCAAAAAAACAGTATCAAATTTAAAAAGCCTATATTTGCAAAAATTTATACTTAAAATGAATACTTTCGAGCAATTTAATCTTCCAAAGTCTGTACAAAAAGCCATCGATGATTTAGGTTTTACAACTCCAACACCAATTCAAGAAAAATCTTTCTCAGTCATCATGTCTGGTCGTGACATGATGGGAATTGCCCAAACTGGAACTGGTAAAACATTTGCTTATTTATTGCCATTACTCAAGTTATATAAATTTACACCTACCAACACACCCAAAATTGTAATTCTAGTTCCAACCCGAGAATTAGTTGTTCAAGTTGTTGAAGAAGTTGAAAAACTATCTAAATATATGTCAATCAGAACACTTGGCGTTTATGGTGGCGTAAATATCAATACACAGAAAAAAGCAGTTTTCGAAGGTATTGATATTTTGGTCGGAACGCCAGGAAGAGTTATGGATTTGGCGTTAGACGCATACATTCGTTTCGACGAAACCCAAAAATTAGTCATTGATGAGTTCGACGAAATGTTGAATCTTGGTTTTAGAATTCAATTGACTTCTATTTTTTCAATGATGCGAGCCAAACGCCAAAACATTCTATTTTCTGCAACAATGACTGATGAAGTCGATGCTGTTTTAAATGATTTTTTCGATTTTCCAGAAGAAGTTACGTTGTCGCCATCAGGAACACCTTTAGAACAAATCAAGCAACTTTCATATCATTTACCAAATTTCAATACCAAAATAAACTTATTAAAACATTTGTTGCAAAACGATTTAGAAATGTCTAGAATTTTGGTTTTTGTAAATAATAAAAAAATTGCTGACATGCTCCACGAACGCATCGAAGCCGATTTTCCTGATGAATTTGGCGTAATTCACTCCAATAAATCGCAAAATTATCGATTGACAACGATGGCAAATTTCCAAGATGGTCAACTTCGAGGAATCATAACTTCGGATATCATGGCTCGTGGACTGGATATTTCAAATATTACCCATGTTATCAATTTCGAAATGCCCGAAATGCCTGAGCAATACATGCACCGAATTGGTCGTACTGGTCGTGCCGATGCAACTGGAACAGCAATTAGTTTCGTTACACCACGAGAAGAAGAAATGAAATTCGAAGTCGAAGCATTAATGGAAACCGAAATTGAAATCCTAGATAGACCATCTGATGTAGAAATTTCACTCGTATTAATTGGTCCAGAAAAAGAAAAACAAGTCGTGAAATTTTTATTGAAAAATAAAAAACTCGATGGCGATGGCGCTTTTCACGAAAAGTCTGCCAAAAACAAGAAAGTCAATCTTGGTGGACCATCTAAAACAAAGAAAAAAGTGTCAAGCTCAGTCAACAGAAATATTTTGAAAACTCGAGATAAAAAAAGGAAGGATAAGAAATAATTGTTAATTCATAATTGATTTATTATTTTTGACAAACTTTTATTAAATAATGCAATTCAAACATCCAGAAATACTTTATTTCCTTTTCCTATTAATCATTCCGATTCTGGTTCATTTGTTTCAATTGAGACGTTTCAAGAAAGAATATTTCACCAATGTTCAATTTTTAAAAGAACTGTCAATTCAAACCCGAAAAAGTTCTAAAATCAAAAAGTGGTTACTTTTGGCCACACGATTATTGCTTTTAGCATTGTTAATTTTGGCATTTGCACAACCTTTTTTTAAATCAAAAGACAGTAAAAATGCTAATAATGAAATGTATATTATTCTTGACAATTCGTTTTCAATGCAATCCAAAGGTCAAAAAGGCGAATTACTTAAACGAGCCGTTCAAGAACTTTTGGAAGAAACTCCAGAAAATATGCAGTTTTCATTACTGACTAATAATGAAACATTCTGGAATTCGGATATAAAATCGCTCCAAAAAGATTTACAAAATCTGAAATATTCTGCAACGCCTTTTGTTCTTGATAATTTAATGGCGAAAATAAAAGCACGAAAATCAGCATTTAACAAAGATATTGTAGTCATAACCGATGCAGTTGGTTTAGAAGAAAAACAAACAAAATCAATTAATAAAGATTACAATACTTATTTTATAATTCCAAAAGCCGAACAAAAAAATAATGTATCGATTGACAGTGTTTTCATCAGTCAAAATCTTGAAAATTTTTATGAAATCGGTGTCAAATTATCTGATTATGGCGACGATTCTAAAAATATTCCGATTGCTTTGTACAATCAAAATAAATTGGTTGCAAAAACTTTAGTCAATTTTGAAGAGAAAACTAAAACCATCAATTTCACAATTCCTAAAGTTGATTTTCACGGTTATGTAAACATCCAAGACAAAGGTTTAGAATACGATAATTCGTTGTTTTTCAGTATTTCAAAACCCGAAAAAACGAATGTATTTGGAATTGGAGAAACAGCAAAATCTGGTTTTTTATCAAGAATTTATACTAATGATGAATTCAACTTCAACAATTACGAAATCAATAGTTTAGATTATAATGCTATCGAAAAACAAGATGCGATTATTTTAAATGAACTCAAGGATATTCCGCAAGCTTTACAAACCACTTTAAAAGCATTTGTTCAAAAAGGTGGAAGTTTAGTTGTTATTCCTGCGCAGGAATGTTCGCCAGCAAATTTGAATGGTTTGTTGTCGAATTTTGGTTCTATTCAATATATAAATTTAATTAATTCAGAGAAATTAATTACTAAAATCAATTTCAATCATCCAATTTTTTCATCTGTTTTTGAGAAAAAAATCGATAATTTTCAATATCCAAATACTCGAAATTCGTTTGTTTTAAAAAGTAACGCAGGAGCAATTTTAAGTTACGAAGACCAAAGTCCGTTTTTAGTTTCGATTCAAAACCCACTTTCTTCGGTTTATGTTTTTTCAGCGCCCATAAATAAAATAAATTCTAATTTTCAAAATTCGCCTTTAATTGTTCCTATTTTTTATAAAATGGCTCAAAATAGTCAAAAATCTGGAATAAATGCTTTAACAATCGGAAATGAAAATCCGTTTTTGATTGATGCTTTATTGGGTAAAGATGAAATCGTTGAGATCAAAAATGAAGATTCAAAATTTGTTCCAACACAACAAATCTTGAATTCGAAAGTGAAAATGACATTCAATGATAATCCAGAAATTGCAGGAAACTTCGGGGCATTTTCTAAAGAAAAATTACTGAAAAATATCAGTTTTAATTATGACAGAACTGAAAGTAATTTAGATTTAGCAAATGAAGATGCAGTTTCAAACTTCAAAACCATTGATTCAATAAGTGACGTTTTCGACAAAATTCATACAGATAGAACCGATAACAATGTTTGGAAAATTTTCTTAATTTTGTCATTATTGTTTTTAGTATTTGAGATGCTGATACAGAAGTTTGTGAAATAAACATTTACCATAAATTCAAAAATCATAATCCAATAATATTAAATCATTAAGAAATTAAGTTTCATTGAGTATTGAGATTAAAATATTTGTTTTTTTGATTTAGTAAACAGCTTAATGAAACTTAATATCCTAATATTTTAAAAAATAAACGTAAAATGTTTTAATTTTTTATAAAATTAAATTATGAACCTAATTATCCGTAAAGCAAAAATTATCGACCCGAAAAGTAATTTTCATAATCAAGTTGTGGATTTAAAAATTGTTGATGGAAAATTCGAAAAAATTGGTTCAAATCTTTCAAATTTAGAGAATCTAGAAGAAATAAATCTTGACAATCTTCATGTTTCGCAAGGTTGGTTTGACACAAGCGTTTGTTTTGGCGAACCAGGATTCGAAGACCGAGAAACAATTGCAAATGGTTTGAATGTTGCAGCAAAATCTGGATTCACAGCAGTCTGTTTGCAACCTAATTCATTTCCAATAATCGACAATCAATCACAAATTAATTTTGTAAAAAATAAGTCTTTGGGTTTAGCCACTGATTTATTTCCAATTGGAGCACTGACTAAAAATAGCGAAGGAAAAGACATGGCAGAACTTTTCGATATGAAAAATGCTGGTGCAATTGCATTTGGAGATTATAATAAAAGTATAGAAAATCCGAATCTGATGAAAATTGCTTTGCAATATGTTCAAGATTTTAATGGATTAATTATTGCTTTTTCACAAGATGAAAACCTAAAAGGAAACGGAATCGCCAATGAAGGAATTGTTGCCACAAGATTGGGATTGAAAGGAATTCCGAATCTCGCTGAAGAATTGCAAATTGCTAGAAACTTATTTTTGTTAGAATATACGGGCGGAAAATTGCATATTCCAACCATTTCAACTTCAAAATCTGTTGATTTAATTCGAGAAGCCAAAGCCAAAGGTTTGCAAGTAACTTGTTCGGTTGCGGTGCATCATTTGGTAATGACCGATGAAAAACTCGATAATTTTGATACAAGACACAAAGTTTCGCCACCTTTACGAACCGAAATCGACAGAAAAGCATTAATTGATGGAATTCTTGACAATACAATCGATATGATAACTTCTGACCACAATCCTGTTGATATTGAGCATAAAAAAATGGAATTCGATTTAGCTAAAAACGGAACAATTGGGCTAGAATCTGCCTTTGGAAGTTTAATGACTGTTTTGCCAGTAGAAAAAATAATTGAGAAATTGACCTTTGGAAAATCGGTTTTTGGATTTGAAAATAATTCAATAAATGAAAACCAAATCGCTAATATTTCTTTATTCAATACAAATGAAAATTGGATTTTCAATAAAGAAAACATTCAATCTAAATCAAAAAATTCTGCTTTTCTGGGTGAAAAAATGATTGGAAAAGTCTATGGAATTTATAATAATTCGAAATTGGTTATTTAACATTTAACCAAAAAGTGCACAAAATATACAAAACATATAAATCATAAAAAAATCTTAGTGATCTTAGTGAAAACTTTGTAAACTTCGTGTTTAAATAAAAAAATGGAACAAAAAGAAATCGAGGAAGGAAAGACTATTGCTATTATTAGTTACATATTAATTATTGGAGTTTTGATTGCTTTATCAATGAATTCAGAAAACAAAAATAAATACGCCAGTTTTCATATCCGTCAAGGATTTGGTCTAACGCTTACATTCATACTTTTAGGCATTAGTATTTCGTATTTCAACAATATAAATATCGCTGCACCCATGTGGATTTTTATATTAGTTTTGATGAGTTATGGGATTTTTTCAGCTGCAAAAGGAAGTATTGTCCCATTACCTTTAGTTGGGAAATTATATCAGAAATTTTTAAGCGGAATTTCTTAAATAGAACAAAGAGAATAGAATAAAGAATAAAGATTTTCATCATTTCTAAACATCAAAATGAAACTTACCCATTTAATAAAAGAGCCAAAAACAAAACTCGAAAAAAACCCTTTATTATTGCTTTTGCATGGTTATGGAAGCAATGAAGAGGATTTATTTTCGTTTGCAAATGAATTACCAGACCATTATTATGTGGTTTCGGCTCGTGCACCATTTGATATGCAATATGGCAGTTATGCTTGGTATGCTATCAATTTTGATGCAGATGAAAACAAATTTTCTGATGTTGAACAAGCCAAAACCTCGAGAGATTTAGTTGCTAATTTTATTGATGATTTGGTTTCAAAATATGCTATTGATTCAAAAAACGTAACATTAATTGGTTTCAGTCAAGGTTGCATTTTGAGTTATGCTGTTGCACTTTCATATCCAGAAAAAATAAAAAGAGTAGTTGCCATGGGTGGCTATTTGAATCCCGAAATGCTACATCAAGATTATTTAAAAAATACGTTATCGAATCTAAAAGTTTTTACTTCTCATGGAACTGTAGATCAAGTTGTTCCAGTAGAATGGGGTCGAAAAGCAAAAACTTTTCTAGACAATTTAGGAATCGAAAACGTTTATAAAGAATATCCGATTGGTCACGGAATTTCTCCACAAAATTTTTATGATTTTAAAGAATGGTTGACTCAATAGTTTTAAAAGAAACTTTTAATACTGAAAACGAAAACCTATTTCTGATAAATCAAACTTTGAAAAGTTTCAAAATCAATCGATTTATCTTCATTAACAAAATATTTTATCAAGCATTCACCCCAAAGATTTCCGTCAGAATAATCGGCAATTATCCAGCGATGATTGATAATTTTTATTTTATTTATTATAAATTTGTTTGCTCCCAATTGTTCTTGTCCTGTGTATTTATTCCCCTTGGAATCATCATTAAAATCCATCAATTTATTAGTAACTTCTGGGATTAATTGAACATAATCAATGATTTTGGATGTATCTTCATTATCAAAATACTCTTGTGCATTTTGATTATTTGCTAAGGAAAAATAATCAGCATCTAATAATTTTCCTTGAACTTCGGTTAATTTTTTATCTAATTTGGCATATTTTTCTTGTTCGTGATTCACTTGTCCGCGGTAGAACATGTAAGTAAATAAATTCAGTAAAACGGCTGTAATTAATCCGTAAAGCAATAGCGATTGTTTCATTTTAGTATGTAAATTTTAAATAGTAATTTCTAGATTATCATATGCTAAAAACACATTTTTGGGTAATTTTTTTTGAATTTCATCATGAAATCCAAAAGTGTAACTGATATGTGTTAAATAGGTTTTTTTTGGTTGCACCAAAGTTATAAAATCTAATGCTTCTTTCAAATTAAAATGCGAATGATGTTCTGTTTCATGCAAACAATTTACTACAAGAACTTTGATGCCTTTTAACTTTTCAATTTCAGATTTTTCGATGGTTTTAATGTCAGTCAAATAGGCAAAATCATCAATCCTGAAACCAAAAACTTGCAAATTTCCGTGTAAAGCATCAATTGGAATAATCGTTTGGTTTTTTATTTGAAAGGATTGATTTTTAACAATTTTATTTATGGATACACTTGGTGCTCCAGGATATTTGTTTTCGGTTTCGAAAATATAATCAAATCTTTTTTGGAGGTTTTTAATCACACGTTCATGAGCGAATATTGGAATGGCTTCCTCCTGAAAAAAATTGAATGGTCGAATGTCATCTAAACCAGCCGTGTGATCAGAATGTTCGTGGGTAAACAAAATAGCATCGAGTTTCTCACATTTTGAAGTTAGCATTTGCTGCCTAAAATCTGGCCCACAATCGATTACAAATGAAAAATCAGCATCATAAATCCAAATCGAAACACGCAATCTTTTGTCTTTTTTATCGTTAGATAAACAAACAGGATTTTTATTTCCGATTATAGGGATTCCTTGTGAAGTTCCTGTTCCAAGAAAATAAATAGTCATTCTAGCACGATATTTGATATTTAATGCAAAAATAAGATTAAAATCTTTGATTGATAACCTATTTTATTAACTTTGTTAAAAATTACCAAAATTCAATAATGGATACCTCAATAAAATTAAAAGGCGATAGAGCAATAGAACAAATTCCTTCTATAAAAGACAAAGCATTGCGCATTAATTTGAATGAAAATATTTACGGAACTTTTGCAGAAATTGGTGCTGGTCAAGAAACTGTTCGTCACTTTTTTAGATCTGGAGGTTCATCTGGAACAATCGCCAAAGCAATGTCTGCCTACGATAAAGATTTTAGTGATGCCATTTATGGAATTGAAGAAGATGGTCGTTATGTTACTGAAAGTCGCTTGAAAAAGATGATTACTAAAGAAGTGAATCTTATTGAAAGTAGACTCGGTCGTGACAAGCATCCTAATAAAATGTTTTTTAGTTTTGCTAATACAGTGGCAACAATTGATTTCGCAAAAAAATTTAAAGGTCATGGTTGGGTTGGAATCAAATATCAGATTGAACCCGATGAAGATTATAACGAAATTATTCTGCACATTAGATTTAAAGAGACTGATGCACGTTTGCAACAAGAAACTCTTGGAATTTTGGGAGTAAATTTGATTTATGGTGCCTATTACAAATACAACGATCCAAAAAAACTGCTTCGTTATTTATACGATCATCTCGATAAAGACCAACTAGAAATCGATACTATTAATTTTTCTGGTCCTCGTTTTGCTGATGTTGATAACCGATTGATGAGTTTGCAACTGGTCAAAAACGGAATGACTGATGCTGTAATGTTCGATCCACAAGGAAATAACATTTTGCCCGCTGCAATACTCTACAAGAAAAATATTTTAGCATTGCGTGGTAGTTTTCGCCCTGTAACCAATGTGAATATTGACATGTATGAGCGTTCACTGAAAATGTTTTTGAATGAAAGTAAAGTTGATGAAGCAAATACTTTGGTTATTTTCGAAATTACATTGTCTAATCTGCGTTCTGAAGGAGAAATCGATGAACGTGATTTTATGGATAGAGCAGAGTTATTGTGCACACTTGGTCAGACTGTAATGATCTCTAATTTTCAAGAATATTACAAAGTTGTAGAATATTTTTCTGATTATACCAAGGCAAGAATGGGCTTGGCGATGGGTGTCAATAATCTAATAGATATTTTTGATGAAAAATATTATCGTCACATGTCTGGTGGAATTCTTGAGGCTTTTGGTAAACTTTTTTATAGAGATTTAAAAGTTTTCTTATATCCAATGGAAGATGAAGATGGCAATGTTATTGATTCTCAAAACTTGAAAGTACATCCAAGAATGAAGGAATTATATAAATTTTTTGCATACAACGGTAAAGTGATTGATGTTGTTGATTATGACAAAAAAAACCTAAAGATATTTTCTCGAGAAGTTTTAAAAATGATTAATAAAGGTCAAGAAGGATGGGAACAAATGCTTCCGAAAGGAATTGCTGAGTTGATAAAAAAACATCATTTGTTTGGATTTGAATCTAACAAGGTTTTGATTGAAAATAATTAAAAAAAAAGCGTTCACTAAAAATGAACGCTTTTTTTGTACTTAAATTTTACTTTAAAATTTGTGCTGCATGTGCTTTTGTTTTCACATCAGAAATTACTTCTTCAATGATTCCTTTTTCATCGATTATGAAAGTTGTTCTGTGGATTCCGTCATATTCTTTTCCCATGAATTTTTTTGGACCCCAAACTCCAAATGCTTGAATAACTGATTTGTCTTCATCTGCTAATAGCGGAAATGGAAAATCGAATTTTTCTTTAAATTTAAGTTGTGCTTTTGCTGCATCTGCGCTTACTCCAAGAATGGCATAGTTATTGGAAGTGAACTTCTCAAAATTATCGCGAAGATCGCAGGCCTCGGCAGTGCAACCTGGCGTATTGGCTTTTGGATAAAAGAAAACTACGAGTTTTTTTCCTGAATAATCTGCTAATTTATGTGATTTTCCGTCTTGATCGAGTCCTAAAAAATTGGGTGCTTGATCTCCTTTTTGTAATGTTGTCATTTTTATGGTTGTTAGATTGTTAGACTTTTTTTATTTAAAAAAATTAAGTAATTATTGTAGATTCAATTTTTGCCTTTTGCTTTTTATCCTTCGCTCCTGCCCCAAATTGAAGTGGAAACCCCACAGTTTTTGTGTCTATTTTTTCTTGAAATTGCAGAACGACCAAAGGAAGTTCCTGCAATTTTATAGAAAAAAGGACTCAAAAGCGAGGAGTTGAAACAAAAAGTTGGATTAGGCACTTGATAAATAAAATTGTATTTTTACAATTCAAATTTACAGAAAAATGAATAAAAAAGAGCGTGTTGCATTTGTTATAAATACGTTAAAAGAATTGTATCCAACAATTCCAATTCCATTAGATCATAAAGATCCTTACACGCTTTTAATCGCGGTTTTGCTATCTGCACAATGCACGGATGTTCGGGTGAATCAAATTACTCCTTTGTTATTTGCAAAAGCTGACAATCCGTTTGATATGATTAAAATGTCTGTTGAAGAAATCAAGGCGATTATTCGTCCGTGTGGTTTGTCACCAATGAAATCGAAAGGAATTCACGGTTTGTCACATATTTTAATCGACAAATACAACGGTGTTGTGCCACAAAGTTTTGAAGGTTTGGAAGAATTGCCTGCTGTGGGTCACAAAACGGCGAGTGTTGTGATGTCGCAAGCGTTTGATTTTCCTGCGTTTCCTGTTGATACTCACATTCATAGATTGATGATTCGCTGGGGTTTGACGAATGGTAAAAATGTGGTTCAAACAGAAAAAGATGCAAAACGCTTGTTTCCTGAATCGATTTGGAATGATTTACATTTGCAAATAATTTGGTATGGTCGTGAATATTCGCCTGCACGAGGCTGGGATTTAGAACATGATATTATTACAAAAACTGTTGGTAAGCCAAGTGTTTTGAGAGATTATTACAAGAAAAAAACCACTCGATAGAGTGGTTTTGGTTGTTTTAGTTTGCAATTATTTCAATTGACATTGATTTTGTTTTTACAATACTCAATGCCTTTGAATAGTTGAGAAGAAATGATATGACTTCTTTTTTTGGTTTCATTTTTTCTGAAGAAACAATTTTTTTAGAGTAAATTTTTGCCATTTTGATTTTATTGGTTAATAGTTATAATCAAAACGCAAGTTGTATCTAAATATTGTTTAATTAGTCAAAATAATTTTATTTTTATCTATTACTTTTCTGATGTTCATGATGGCGTAGCGCATTCTTCCTAATGCTGTGTTGATACTTACTCCTGTAATTTCTGATATTTCTTTGAAACTCAAATCTTGATACATTCTCAATTTTAAAACTTCTTTTTGATCTTCTGGTAATTCTTCCACAAGATTTTGAAGGTCTAATTCTACTTGGTCGATAATCATTTTGCCTTCGATGGTTGGTGAGTTATCGCTCATGATGGAGAATATTGAAAATTCTTCTGTTTCGCGAAACATTGGCATTTTTTTGGTGCCTCTGAAATGATCAATGGTTAAATTATGAGCAATTCGCATTACCCAAGGCAAAAATTTTCCTTCTTCGTTGTACGAATTTGATTTTAAGGTTTTGATCACCTTCATGAAAGTATCTTGAAAAACATCATCACAAATTGCTTTGTCTGGTATTTTTGAATAAATAAATCCGTAAATTTTTGATTGGTGTCTTTTGATTAAAATTTCAAGTGCTTTTTCTTCACCTGAAATGTAGTTTTTAACCAAGATTGAATCTGGGAGTTGAACGTTCGACATAATTTACTTTTTAGGTTAGTTTTTTTGTATTCGAGAATTTTAATCTCTAAAAAGTAAATTTGATATATAGGCGAAAGTTTTTAAGTGTTAAATATTATACAAATCTAACATAATTTATTCTTATTATCCAAATGTTAAATAAACATTTAACATAATTAATACAATTTTTATAAAACAACACTTAAAAAAATTTATTTTTCTCATAATTGAACTTGATTTGGTATTGATGTTTTGGAATAAATTTAGAATTATTTTTAGAATTTTAAAAAGTAAAAACTTCTCAAAAATAAAATTTTAGAATATTTTCTTAAATGCAATTAAAAATCCTTTCAAAAACTTATTTTTGCAACATGGGTAAGAAAAATACAGACAAAGTAGTCTTTCATCAAATAAAAGTTCTTGATGCTGGTGCAAAAGGAGTATCTGTGGCAAAAGCCCCAGACGGAACTGTGGTTTTTATTCCAAATGTGGTGCCTGGTGATGTGGTTGATGTGCAAACATATAAAAAACGAAAAGCCTATTATGAAGGAAAAGCAGTGAAGTTTCATGAGTTTTCTGAGCATCGTGTTGAGCCCATTTGTGAACATTTTGGTGTTTGTGGCGGGTGCAAATGGCAAAACATGAAGTATGATCAACAACTTTTTTATAAGCATAACGAAGTAAAAAATCATTTACTACGCATTGGAAAAATTGAGTTACCAGAAATGGAACCTATTTTAGGCTCTGAAAAGAAGTTTTTTTATAGAAATAAAATGGAATTTGGGTTTTCTAACGCTCGATGGATGACGCAGGAAGAAATTGAAAGCAATACTGAATTCGAACATAAAAACGCATTAGGCTTTCATATTCCAAAAATGTGGGACAAAATTTTGGATATTAGTAAATGTCATTTGCAAGAAGATCCATCGAATGCAATTCGAAATTCTATTAGAGAATTTGCAATCAAAAATAATTTAGATTTTTTTAATCCTCGTGGACATGAAGGTTTGCTGAGAACCTTGATGATTCGAACGGCTTCGACTGGCGAAATTATGGTTTTGATTCAGTTTTTTGAAGAACAAAAAGAAAACCGAATTAAATTAATGGACTTTTTATCTGATGAATTTCCAGAAATCACTTCGTTACAGTACGTGATTAATGGCAAACCGAATGATACTATCTACGATCAAAAAGTAGTTTTATATAAAGGTAGAGATTACATTTTAGAAGAAATGGAAGGCTTGAAATTTAGCATCAATGCAAAATCTTTCTATCAAACAAATTCAGATCAAGCTTATGAATTATATAAAATAACCAGAGATTTTGCAGGTTTGAGTGGCAATGAAATAGTTTATGATTTATACACTGGCACTGGAACAATTGCGCAATTCGTATCTAAAAATGCAAAAAAAGTAATTGGCGTTGAATCTGTTCCAGAAGCAATTATAGATGCAAAAGAAAATGCAAAGCGAAACGAAATAACAAATTGTGAATTTTTTGTAGGTGATATGAAGGTGGTTTTTAACGAAGCATTTATAGCACTACATGGTAAACCTGATGTGATTATTACTGATCCACCACGTGACGGCATGCACAAAGATGTGATTGAGCAAATTTTGAAGATTGCTCCTCAAAAAGTGGTGTACGTGAGTTGTAATTCGGCCACACAGGCTAGAGATTTGGCTTTAATGGACGAAAAATATAAAGTAACTCGGGTTCGACCTGTGGATATGTTTCCACAAACACATCATGTTGAAAATGTGGTTTTATTAGAATTGAGATAAAAAATAATATCACAATGTTTTATAGATTTTTGTAATGTTTATGAAAAAAATATTTTTAATACTACTAATAATTTGTTTTTCGCTATCGAGTTGTGAGCGAGACGATGTTTGTGATCCCACAACGCCAACAACGCCAATGCTGGTTGTTGAGTTCTATGATTTTTTTATACAAACGAATGCTAAAAGCATAAGCAATTTAGTGATTGTTGAAGATGGAAAAACAATTGCTTTTTCTATTGTGAATGGTTCAAAAACAAAAATCCCACTGAAAACAGAACTAAATTCAACTAAATTTCGATTTATTAAAGATTTTTCTGACCCTATAAATTCATCAACTAATGCGGATGCTGTAGAATTTAACTATTCTCGGAAAAATGAATATATTTCTCGTGCTTGCGGGTTCAAAACCGTTTTTACTCTTGATGCTGGATTGCCAGTTTTGACTGATACTGATGGCATTGGAACTTGGATTAAGGGAATTGTTGTTGTTCAACCTACTATTTTAAATGAAAATGAAACACATATCAAAATTTACTTTTAGTTTATTGATGGTATTGATTTCAATTTCAATGCTTTCTCAAACAAAAAATTCTGAATCTAAAGAAAAAAAGAAAGATTCTATTATCAAGACTGATCGCTATGGTGTTCGTTTTGGTTTAGATTTATATAAAATAACCAGATCTTTTTATGATAAAAACTATAAAGGTTTAGAATTGGTTGGTGATTATCGAATTAGAAAAAACTATTATCTAGCAGCAGAACTGGGTAACGAAAATAAAACTACTGAAGATACTAGACTAAATTTCACTACTAAAGGTTCCTACTTGAAGTTTGGTTTTGATTACAATGCCTATGAAAATTGGCTTGATATGGAAAACATGGTTTATATTGGTTTGAGATACAATATTAGCAGTTTTAGCCAAACTTTGAATACCTATAAAGTCTATAATACAATTACCTATTTTCCCGAAGCATCAAGTTTTACATCAGGAGAGAAATACGATGGTTTGTCTGCACAATGGCTCGATTTTGTTGGAGGAATTAAAGCCAAAGTTTTTAATAATATATATATTGGATTCAGCGCTAGACTTAGTATGTTGGTTTCTAACAAAAAACCCGAAGGCTTTGATAATTTATACATTCCAGGTTTTGGTAGAACTTATGATGGTAATTTTGGTGCAAGTTTCAATTACACTGTATCTTATTTTTTACCTATTTACAAGAAGAAGAGTGTAGTTGCTAAAAAGAAGAAATAAACTATTTCTCTGATTCAAGATCTGATTTTCGTTTCATATCGATTAAAACATTCAAAACCTCATCAATATTAATATCTTTTGTGAGTTCATTGTGCCAATCATTTCTTTTTTCTGAAAGTACATTATCTGTTTTTATCAAAAACTGTTCTTCAAAGGTTGATTTAAAAACAAGTTTGTTATTATAATTTTTAATGGGTTCTGATTTTTTTTGTTCTAAAATTTCAGATTCATACTTTCTTGTAAAATCTTCAAGATTTAGATTAGTGACTAATGGCTTTTCATTTTTTTTGGCGTTTTGAATCTCCTCAAGTAATTGAAATATTGAATTTTCAAAAACTCGTTTCTTACTTGACTTGATAATTGAATTAAAATAATCATCGTCAAGAAACTTACGAAACTCGATAGGTTTTATTTTATCTTTCTTAAAAATATTCTTTAATGATACTTCAGAATTTTTTTCAAAAACTTGCTCAACGGGGATTTTATATATTTCATTTTCAGAGTTTAGTTGAGGCATATATACATCACTTGCGACACCTGTAACTTGAGTAGACTCGCCTGTAATTCTATAAAATTTTTGGGTGGTTGTTCTCAAAGCCCCAAATTCTTGTGTTTTGTTTTTTGATTTGTCTACATACATATTCAAATCTAAATTTTCTTGTAATGTTCCTTTTCCAAAAGATTGTTTGGAACCCATTATAATACCTCGTTTGTAATCCTGAATTGCTGCACTCAAAACTTCTGAAGCAGACGCTGAAACTGGATTTATTAGAATTATTAAATTACCATCCCATTTTCTGTAGGTTTTAGACGGTAATAGTAATTGTTTTTCGTCTCCAATCGATTTTATTTGCAAAATAGGGTTTTTGTCTAAAAACAAACCTGCAATTTCAATAGCGACTTCGTGAGAGCCAATATTGTTGTCTCTCAAATCTAAAACCAATCCTTCAATTCCCTCTTTTTTTAGAAGTTCTAACTCATATGCAACATCTTTTGCCGCATCTTTATTTGTTTCATCATTGAAATCTTTATAAAATTTCGGAATGGAAATAATCCCAAATTTAACTTGATTTTTTTCAACCAGACAAGATCTCACATAACTATTACCGAATTCAATAGCTTCTTTTTTAATTGAAATTACTTTGATAGTTCCGTCTTTCTTTTTGACTGTCAATTTTATTATATCTCCTTTTTTCGCACTTCGGATAAACTTGTTGTAATCTGTGAATTTCAACCCTACTAAATCTGTTGGAATTTCTTTTCCTATTGCAATTTTTAAAATTAAATCACCTTTTTCTAAACTTTTGCCTCGTTCTGCAGGTCCACCTTTTGCAAAACTATTAACTACTATATTTTCATCTTGGTAACCAGTTCTAATTCCGATTCCTTCCAACTTACCAGATTCTAATATGTTTTTTTGAACCAACAATTCAGGTCTAATGTATTCAGAATGAGGATCAAATTGAGTCGTAATTGCATTTATATATTTTTCAAAAAAATACGATTTATCAGAAAGGTTAATATTTTGAGTTGTTCCATTTATTCGTTTTAAAAACATTTCTCGATATTCTATTTCAAGTTCAGAAATTGATTTTATAATGGATTTTGGATTTTTAACAAGAATTAGTTCATCACGCTTTTTTCTTACAGAAATAGAATCCAAAACTTCTGATTTAATTGTTTTTCTCCAGTACACTTTTTGTACTTCAATGTTTGTTGAAAAAGTTGTTTTCTCATCTAAATTTGGAGGTTCGTTAAATTTTAAATCAATTGGTATTTTAGCAAGTTCAGTGTAGATTATTTTAGCCTCTTGCATTCTTTTAGTATATCTTTCAAATACAAAATCAAAAAAACTTAAATCATTTTTCTTGATTTGATTGTCAATCAAAGTTTCAAATTGTTTAAATTCTTGAATATCCGATTCTAAAAAAACTCTTTTTTGAAAATCTAATAAAAAAATAAACTCATTAAACACTTTTTTAGAAAAATCGTCATCTATGTTTTTTGGATTATAATGCGATTTCTTCAAAGAAAGTAATACCAGTTCCAATATTTTTTTTTCTTTGATTGGGTCTGAAAAATTATTATGCGCATGAAATGAAGTAGAATATCCAATAAAAAATAGCAACAAGAGGTTGGCAAAGAGTTTTGATTTTTGCATTTTGACAAGTTTAATTACATCAAATATAAAAAAATCAATCAGACAATCAAACTTCAAACTTCATTTAGCAAATGATGCTTAAAAATTATTGATACTTTTCAGCAAATCATTTGAAGAATTTGTATGGTTGTATAGATTTACTTTCAATAAACATATTCTCAAGAACTAAATCTGATAAAAATTTTATAGTGAAGAATAAAATATAGCAATCATATAAATAGATATTTATATCCATAATATATGAATATTAAAATTTTAAATTAACGATATTTTTTGTTAAAATATGTTAAAATTGTTAAAAGTTAATTTGTTAAATATCTAGAATATCTAATTTAGTATGAAATTAATATATCTATCCATGAAAAATTTAACCAAAATCAAATTTTTAATTCTGACAGTAATTTCAGTATCGTTTTTTATTTCTTGTTCAACAAGCCCATCGACACCTGTCAGTGTTGCTCCACCTGGAACTGCTATTGTTCCTGTTGTTCCTCCTGTTGCTTCTGACATGACAATTACTGGGTTAGTTAGAACGAATCCCAATTTAAGTACTCTAGCAGCAGCGCTTGCAAGAGTAGATTTGGCATCAACACTGCAAGCAACTGGACCTTTTACTTTTTTTGCACCAAATAATTATGCATTTACAAAACTTTTTCAAGAACGTGGTTATGGTGGTTTGAACGATGTTCCAGTAGCTATGTTAAAAGAAATTTTATTAAATCACATTACAAGCGGAAGCATTACATCTACTTCGTTTGTTAATAATTCATATATTAAATCGTTTGCCAAAGGCAATGCTTCAAATACCAATACTTTGAGTTTGTTAGTTAGAGTTAGTGATCGTGTGTCACTAAATAACGTGTCTAGTTTTATTTCAACCGGTAACGGTACCACATTTAATATCGTTGCATCAAACGGAATAATTCATACAGTAGATTCTATTATTCACCTGCCAACTATTGATTTTCATTTAAATGCTAATCAAAATTTTTCTACATTTGTAACTGCATTAAATAGACCTGGATATGGAATTAACTTCATAAACTCACTTAATGGTAATATAAATACTAGTTATTCACCTTTTACGGTGTTTGCACCAACAAACGGAGCCTTTACAGAGGTTTTGGGTTTTTATAATTATGCAAATCTAGCGGCTGTAGATTCAGTAACTTTAGAAAAAGTTTTGAAATATCACATAATTTTGAATAATAATCTTTTAGCGAATTTATTTCCTTTTGCACCAACACCACAAAATAATTTATTGAATGAACCATTTTCAATAGGTACTTCAGGTGGTGCTAAAATTAAAGATAGTAGAAATCGTTTTGCCAACATTATTGCGACAGATATACAATGCTCAAATGGTGTTATTCATATATTAGATAAAGTACTTGTCCCAAATTAATGTATTTGATTACAATTGTAAAATTATAGCTATAATTTTTATAATAGTTTTATACATAAAAATTTTAACTATATTTAATAAACATCATACATTATGGTAATTGAAAACCACTTTCTAAAATTAATTCATATAAGATTTGTTATTTAATTTGATTTAACTGATTTTCTTTATCAAAAATATAAATTAGTTAATTATGTAAATTTTGTCAACTCATTTTTTTAACTATCTTTATAAATAATTAATTTAAACAATAAAGAGTCATGAAAAAATTAAAATTAGAAGACTTTGCAAAAGCAAATATTCAAATTGCAAAAAAACAACTGCTAGTAGTTAAAGGTGGAGATAAACCGAGAAAGCATAGAGATTGGGAAGATGTTTCATAATCCATAATTTTTTATTGAAATTTCCGAAAACTTATTTTTCGGAAATTTTAATAAAAAATTATGGCATTTATAATCTCAAATAAAAATGCTTCTAAATCATATTTGTGCGTAAATTAATTTAAAACAATTTGTTTTAAAGGTATATAATATTTCTATTTTTTAAAGATTATAAAACCGTAGAATTATTTTAATCTTTCATGAATTTTAAACCATTTCTTTTTTCATTTTCAAATAGAATAAAATAAAATCCTTTTTCGAGTTTTGAAACATCAATTTTTGAGTTGTTTTCGTAATTTGTGATTTCTAAAACTATTTTACCCAAAACATCTGTAATCAAAACTGTTTCATTTACTATATTATTTATTCGAATATAGTCCGATGACGGATTTGGATAAACTGTTATTTTTTTATCAAAGTCAAACTTGTTTGTAGAAAGTGTATTTGAATAGGCACGACAAATTGGGTCACCAACAACTAAATCCATCCAACCAACTAAACGAGAGGCAGCATAAAAACTTTCAGCAAGTGTCCAACCACTTGTGTAACGATTGAACATTATACTTGGTGAGGCTACAGCTTGCAAAAGTGGCTCATCGGTGTAACCTTTGACTCCTGTAACTCCCTGTGATACTAAATCTGCTATTAGTGATTGTCCGCCAGTTGTAGGCAAAAAAGTCCTTGCGCCTGTTGACACGCAAGTTTCTGCTATTGCTCCAGCATCAAACTGCAACGAATTGTAGTTCGCTTTCACATAGTTGCTATCGTTACTTCCCCAGGAGTAATATCCCTTTAGTCCAGTTCTATTTCCAACAAATGTGCTGTTAGTATTGTTTTCAACCAAAATATTTCTTGAAACTAAATCATTATTTGCAACTTGCATATCAACATTGAACTCGCCAAAGGGACTTTCTTGAGTTATGGTCAAGGTTTGTCCAATAACATAACCGTTTGGTAATAATGAAAATGGTTGTGCTGGAAAATTTGGAAAACCATATACTGGATCTGCATCTAATAGTATTTTTCCGGAACTTGTGATTCCTATATTGGCTTCTGCTTGCAATGATCTTGTCGTTAATGCAATGGCATCTGCTTGTGAGTAACCATCTAAACGGGTGACTAAATAGCCACCAAAATCAGTATGGAAAAATCGATTTTGACTGTTATAAAATTTATTAATAAATGCTTTTCCGGAAAATATTGCAGTGCCAAAATTATAATTTGTGTCGCTGATATTTACAATACTTGAAGTCAAACTTGTTGCATAACCAAAACTTGCTATATAGCTATCTACTGAACAAACACCACCATAGGGCTGGTTTGGAAAATCATAAAAATGAATTGGAATTCCTTTTGTTAGAACAATAAAATCGATTTCGGGATGTGTACTCAAATAGGAGTTTAACGGATTTGCTATTTGAGAATTGAAATTTGCAAAACTAATGTACTCTTCATTAGCACTAATATTACTGTCTTGGCAACTCACGTTCAAAACTTTAGTTACATTTCTTCGCAACATATAATCATCAGCAACTGCCATTGAAACCATACTATTGGTATTTCTGACCACTAAAACCCTACTTTGCAAAGTCTGTGAAAATCCTGAAATAGAAAATAATAAAAAGAAAAATAAATTAATAAGTTTCATAACCAATTGGTTTTAAGATTGTTTTGATACAAATTTAGGTTTTTATTTTATATAAAACCAAAAAAGACAACCATTTCTGATTGTCTTTTTGATATAAAATTTGAACATTGATTAAGCCAATTTTGCTTCTAAGTTTTCTTTGATTGCTTCTAAAAATGCTTCGGTAGTTAAATAATCGGCTTCGGTTAAACCTTCTGGTTTCACTAGCATTGCCAAATCTTTAGTCATTTTTCCAGATTCTACAGTTTCAACACAAACTTGTTCAAGGGCCAAACAAAAATTAATTAATTCTTGATTGTTGTCTAATTTTCCTCGGTGTTCTAAACCACGAGTCCAAGCAAAAATTGATGCAATTGGGTTGGTTGAAGTTGCTTTTCCTTGTTGATGTTGACGATAATGACGTGTCACTGTTCCATGTGCTGCTTCAGCTTCAACAGTTTTTCCGTCTGGGGTTACTAAAACAGAAGTCATTAATCCCAATGATCCAAAACCTTGTGCAACGGTATCTGATTGAACATCTCCATCATAGTTTTTACAAGCCCAAACAAATCCACCTGACCATTTCATTGCCGATGCAACCATATCATCAATCAATCGGTGTTCGTAGGTCATTCCGTTTTTGTCAAATTCTGATTTGTAAGTTGACTGATATACTTCTTCAAAAATATCTTTAAAACGTCCATCATATGCTTTCAAAATGGTGTTTTTGGTTGACAAATATAAAGGCATTTTTTTAGTCAAAGCCATTTGAAAAGACGAATGTGCAAATCCATAAATCGATTCATCGTTATTGTACATTGCCATAGCTACTCCGTCACCTTCGTAATTATAAACTTCCCAAGTTTGAACATCACCTACTTCTGGCGCGAAAGTCATGGTTAGTTTTCCTTTTCCTTTTATTAAAACATCGGTTGCTTTGTATTGATCTCCAAATGCATGACGACCAATTACGATTGGTTTTGTCCAACCTGGAACTAATCTTGGAACGTTACTCATAATTATTGGCTCACGAAAAACAGTTCCGCCAACAATATTTCGAATAGTTCCGTTTGGTGATTTCCACATTTTTGATAAGTTGAATTCTTTAACACGATCTTCATCAGGTGTTATGGTGGCGCATTTGATACCAACATTATATTTTTTGATTGCTTCTGCGGAGTCAATTGTAATTTGATCTTTTGTTGCTTCTCGACTTTCCATTCCAAGATCATAATATTTGATATCTATGTCTAAAAAAGGAAGAATTAGTTTGTCTTTGATAAAAGCCCAAATAATTCGTGTCATTTCATCGCCATCCAACTCTACAACTGGATTGGCTACTTTAATTTTTGCCATTATGTTTTTATATTAATTTATGTTTGGTAATTTTTCGAAAACAAATATAAGAAATTCAAATCATAAAAAAATTTCTTAACACGCTATATCGATTGAATTATGATTTTCGTAGAATTAGTTCTAAAAAAAACAGAATTCGTAAAATAGTATTCGTTTTTTTATCAAAAAAAATCCCGAACGAATCGGGATTTGAATTATTGTTGAAAGAAAATTACGCTCTTCTTCTGTCTTTAATTTTTGCTTTTTTACCTGTAAGTTCTCTAAAGTAGAAAATTCTTGCTCTACGTACTTTACCAGTTTTGTTGATTTCAATTTTTTGTAAAGCAGGCAAATTCACAGGAAAAATACGCTCAACTCCAATTGCACCAGACATTTTTCTGATTGTAAAGGTTTCTGTGTTTCCAGAACCTCTTCTTTGTATTACAACTCCTTTGAAAAACTGAGTTCTTGTTTTTTCACCTTCACGGATTTCGTAAAATACTGTGATTGTGTCTCCTGCTCCAAAAACAGGAAAATCTTTTCTTGTAACAAATTCGTCTTGAACGAACTTCATTAAATCTGCCATGATATATTTTAATTATGGTTTAAATCAGAGTAACATTCGCGGTTTTCGCCAGAGGTTAGTCTAATGGAGTGCAAAAGTAAATAAAAAAGTTTAAAAAATGTTTAAAAGTTTAAAAAATATTTAAAAGTTTAGGATTATAAAATTAAAAATCTACTCTTCTAATAAATCTGGACGTCTATTTTTTGTGTGTTCAAATGCCATCTCTTCTCGCCATTTGTCAATTTTTGCAAAATTACCACTTGTTAACACTTCTGGAACTTTCCAACCTTTGTAGTCTGCTGGACGGGTATATATTGGACCAGAAAGCAAATTGTCTTGAAAACTATCTGTCAAGGCAGAAGTTTCATCACTCAAAACTCCAGGAATTAATCGAATTAATGCATCTGAAAGTACAATTGCACCCAGTTCTCCTCCTGATAAAACATAATCTCCGATAGAAATTTCTTTGGTTATAAAATGATCTCTAACCCTTTGATCAACTCCTTTGTAATGTCCACACAGAATAATAATGTTTTGAAGCATTGACATGGAGTTTGCCATTTTCTGGTTCAAAGTTGCTCCATCAGGAGACATATATATTATTTCATCATAACTTCTTTGAGATTTTAAATTCGCAATACAATCATCAATGGGTTGAATGTTCATGACCATTCCTGCGCCGCCACCATACGGATAATCATCTACAGATTTTTGTTTATTTGTGGTATAGTCTCGTAAATTATGGAAATGAACTTCAACTAGACCTTTGTCTATGGCTCGTTTCATTATTGATGCCTCAAATGGACTTCGAAGTAATTCGGGTAAGAGCGTGATAATATCAATGCGCATTTTTATTTTTTTTGAACTGCAAATGTAGTTTTTAATTTTCTATTTTATTGATTTTAAACTTTCTGAAAATAATATTAAAACTATTAAAACAAAGTATTTCTCCATCTAATTGATTGTCTAAATCTAAAACTATTTTGATAACTTCATTGGCTTGAATGCTTCCAGCAATGCCACAAGTTGTGTTAACAATTCCAGAATTCGAGCAATTGATTATTTCATTTTTGAACAATTCTTCTGCTGGAAAAACATCATTTAAACAAATACTTTTTTTATGATGTAGAATTGTAATATATCCTTCCCAATCCTTTACGGCTGCATAAACCAATGGTTTTCTATATTTTGAACATGATTTATCTAATAATAATCTAGTTTCAAGATTGTCGCTACAATCGCAAATTATATCAAAATCTAAAATTATTTTTTCGATATTTTCATTTGTAATAAAGAAATTAAAATTTATGAATTCAATTTCAGGATTTTGATTTTTTAATTTGTCAATAATAACATCAACTTTAAATAATCCAATTTGATTTTCATCAAAAAAAAATTGTCTGTTTAGATTAGAAATTTCGATTTTATCGCCATCAATAATTCCAATTTTTCCAACTCCAATTGCCGATAAATATGCAGAAACTGGAGTTCCTAATCCGCCAGCGCCAACTATTAGTACTTTTGCTTGTTTTAGTTTTGACTGACCAATTTTTCCAATTTCAGGTACAATTTCTTGTTGAACATATCTTGACATTATTTTCTATTGATTTGAGAAGTAATTGTAGAATCTGTAATTTTATCATCATCTACTAATAAAAATGCTTTTGATAAAATTATCGATAAACCATTATCACCTTCAAAAGGAAGAAAAATATTCTCTGTTAAATTTTTGGTTCCTCGATCTTGAACAATACAAAGGTATTCATCGTTTGGCTCCATTAAAATATTGGTACTTCCAATATGTATTTTATACGTTCGTAATTTTCCTTTTACAACTAAGAATTTGTCTTTTATTTCGGCAACTTTACTAATTTTTAATCTCGGAATTAAACTGGCTAGAATGTCTTTTCGCATTTTAGCAATTTCAGTCAAATCGCCAAATGAATAGGATTGCCAATAATCTCTGTAGGCTGGGATTCCACCTGTATCTTGCCAAGTTGGATCGTTTCCGACACTTGCTACACCTACAAAAAGATCTACATCACGAAGAATTTCTGAAAGTAGCAAAACCGGAACATCAATTAAATCAACCGTTTGGTTAGAAATTGTGTTTATAAATCGAACTTGATCTGTGGCAACATAATTCCAAATTCCTGTATCGTTGTAAGCATCTTCTGCGTTGACTTCGTTTATCCAAAATTCTGCACGAAGACTAAATGCTTTTAAATTTATTTCAGCAATTCCGTTATCACGACCATCATCAAAACAACCCAATAGTGAATATTTCCAACCACGAGTTTTGGCTAACATGTTGAATTGGTGTTGTTTTAAGATATGGGCAGCCATTCTGTTGCTGTAACTTTTGGTTTTGATTTCGGCATCAGTCAAAATATAAACTTCACGAAATGCTTGTTTTAATGGCTGTTGGATCTTATTTTCTATTAAAAAATTTCTCCAATTAGAGATGTTTTGTACGGTTGATATAGATGGATGCCAAAGTGAAACTATACTACTTTTTGACGGCACAATAACTTCATTTGAATTTGTTCTCCATTGATTATCAATCAAAATCGCAGATACTGTACTATCATTATCTGTAAAATTCCAAATTATTTTTTTTGTTAAATAAGAAATTAAACCGTGATTTAAATAATAATTATCAAAGTGTAACCAAGTTAATTTTCTGTCAGAACGAAACATTCTGTCAATTCTATCTCTTTGTGAAGTTGAATTGGTTTCTATTTGCTTACCAATATTTTTCAATTCTTTGAAATCTTCTGCAAATTTTTCTTTAACAAATGTCGGAACAGTTTTTTGAAGATTTCCATCAGGTTTTATCCATTTGATTTCAATTTTTCCAATTCCAATTAAGTTAATTTCTGCTTTATAATCATCAAACTGCCAAACTCTCAAACCATTAATTAAATCAAAATCATCAGCAGCAAGATCTTCTATTTCGTGAATTGACATTCCTTGTTCTTCGGCAGCAAGATTCAAATAATTTTCGATTAATTTTTGGGTGTTATTTTGTTTGATTCTTAGTTTGAGTCTTGACAATTGTCCAATTCCATCTAAACCTTCACTTTTGTACAGACTAAAAATACAAGCATTTCCCATTGATGCTGACGCTGGGCCAAGATTTGGAATTTTGCGATAACAACGTTCGGCTAAACCAGATATTTTGTAAATTAAATGGCTATCATTTATGTTAGCACACATCCAAACTAAACCTTTTAGCACATCTACATTTGGTGTAGAAATTGCAAAAGTACCTTGATAATATTGTCTTGTTGGTAATTCATCTTTGGATTTAATAACAAAATCGAACCAATCAATTATTGTTTTCTTGAAAATAACAATATCAATTTTAGATAATAAATCTTTGGTGGCATTAGTGAATTTTAAAGTTGGTTTCGAACCAGTCGAATTTTTTGCAAAATCTAAAATCTGATACCAAATTGCTTTTTCCTCATCAGTAAATGATTTAATTTGTTGGTTTGCTATTTTCGAAAAATCGTCTTTACCAAGAAACACAAATGGTTTAACATTATTTTCACCTTCTTTTGATGTAAACAACAAACCATCAATTTTCGAAATAATTTTAACTTTTTCTTTTTCTGAATAACTACTATCTGATAAATTTACTTTTTCTTTTAATTTTTTTAATCCAATTATTAAAGAATCTGTTAACTGCCTCTTCTTAATTTGTTTTTCTATTTGATTGACTAAGTTATTTATGGGCCAATATTCGAAAAACGTTCTATTCTTTGGATATTTTTCTATTAAATTATCGATTATTAAATCAATCTCATTGTCTTCAATATTAATTTTTGATCTTATAATGTTATTTATTAGATCATTTATAATGTAACTAATTTGATAATCAGAATTTTTCTTGGATTCTTGTTTATACTTTGTGGATATACAATCCAATAATAAATCAACTTTTTCATGATCTGAAATTTTCATCAAATCTTGGTATGATTTCAAATCAGAAAATTTTACTGAATAATAACTGTGGTTATTCGTCTTGATTTCGTTGAGAATGGATTCAATTCCTAAATTTTTATCGGTTTTAAAAATTTTATTTGGCTCTTTTTCGGAACCAAATATTTGCTTAATTTTATTTAAAATCCCCATATATTATCCTCCTATTAGTGGTGTTAATTTTACGAAACTTACTATTGTTGTTGCCGATAATAATATTTTTTGCTCTAAACTATCAGATTGGATATTGTCTACTAAAACAAAATAGCCATTTTTCAAAAAAGCCTCTAAAGCAACATAAACTTGCTGCTCAGCATCTATTATTTTTTTAGGTTTTAATTTATAGCCATTTAAAGTTTTTTCTGCATCTGTAGGTTCAATCAAACCATTGAAATAGCCCGATTGTTTCTGATTATAATTTTCGACTTCATAAATAACACGCTGTTCAATAACATCTTTTACAGTTATGTATTCCGATTTGAATTTTAAAGTTATTTCATTTAAAATCTTACCTGCAAATGTCTCGTCTTTAATTGTTATAGTCATAATTATTACTTTTTATTTCCAAAGGCTAATATATAAAAAATTCAAGAACTGTATTTTTTAAATGTTAGATTTTTATGTCATTTAGTTTTGAGTATTTTCTTCATTTCGTTATCAAAGTCGAGATGGAAAGATATTTATTTTTTAAAAGCGATTACCAAAATTTAGAATAAATTTCCTATTTTATTTTAAATTTTTATTATTTTAGCAAAATATATTATAAAACATGAAAAACACAGTCAAATTTGGCGAGGGAAAAATAAGTGGATACATTTCAGTATTTTTAGGAATATTATCTTTTTTAGCAGTTTTGTGCTTCAAATATCCACAATGGCTTACTACGCCTGAGTTTAGAGAAATTTATACTGGCGAATCCATGAAAATGTTATTAACAGCAGTAATCATTGCATCTTTCTTTTTTGCTGTTGTAAGTTTTATGTTGAGTAAACAAAAAAAATGGGCTTTGTATGGCATTTTAATTTGCACTCTGACGATTGTTCTGGGTGGTTTTAATGTTTCTCCTAGTGAAGTGGCAAATGAAAAAGTTCATTTAGGTTTAGACTGGCTACTTTTGGATTTATTTTTAATGGCAGTCATTTTCATTCCAATAGAAATGGTTTTTCCAAAACGACCAGATCAAAGCAAGTTTCATGTAGAATGGAGAACTGACTTGACTTATTTTGTGGTTAGTCATTTGTTAATACAATTTTTTGGAGCAATTACAAAAACCCCAGCAACGTTATTTTTTGGATGGATGGGGCTTTCAGGGTTTCATGCTTATATAAATAGTTTACCTTTTTTAATTGAATTATTTATAGCCTTTTTTGTTGCTGATTTATTTCAATATTGGACACATCGATTTTTTCATAGTCATACTTTTCTTTGGAGATTTCATTCCATTCATCATTCTACAGAAAACATGGACTGGTTAGCAGGTTCACGAACACATTTTGTGGATATATTCGTAACACGTTCTATGGCTTTTATTCCTTTATATATTTTTGGTTTTTCGACTTTGACTTTCAATGTTTATATCATTTTTATGGCAATTCATGCCGTTTTAATTCACGCTAACACCCGAATTGAATTTGGCTTTATAAAACATATTTTTGCAACTCCACAATACCATCATTGGCATCATTGCGTTGAATCTGAGCATTATGGTAAAAATTTTGCTACTATTTTTCCTTTTATAGATCGAATGTTTGGAACACACTATTTACCAGAAAAAGTTTGGCCATCTGCGACAGGAGTTACCGAAGCACATTATCCAAAAGGTTATATCAAGCAAGCCATTCATCCCTTTATACATAGTCCTTTTGACAAAAACTTGGACGTCGAAGAATCATCAAGCCGATAAAAAAAAGGTGTCATTAAAATTTTAATGACACCTTTTTTAATTTATGATAATATGTAAGTTATTAGAACTTATAGTTTAAACCAAAGCCAATATCTGTTAGATCAAAACCAAAATTAAATCCTGTGTTTGATCCTCCACCTCCACTTGAACTGGTTGATTTGAAACCAATTTCACCGAATGTGGCCTCTAAAGAAAATCGATTTGAAACAAAATAATTTAGTCCTGGACTAAAACCTAAACCAAATGTAGTAGAACTTCCACCTCCACCTTGTGGGCTACTCGAAACAAAACTCAAGAGACCTTGTCCAAAAAATGTAAATTGAGATTTTGGCTTCATATAATATCTTCCAAAAAGCCCAACAATAAAATCATTTGTTGCAGCATTTCCGTTTCCAGCACCGTTTTGTTGATAGCCTAAAGTCCCTCCTATTGCTATTTTTTCAGAGACAAAATAACCTAAACTTGGTAAAATTTTAAAAGAAGTACTACTTGTTCCACCAACGCTTGTGGATTTAACCCCAAAAGCACCAGTTATAATAAAATCTCCTTTACTAAATCCATAAGATGAACTAGTTGGCTTCGATACACTTTTTACTTTTTGCGAAAATACAGAGTTAGAAATAAAAATTAAAAATAAAATAATAAAAACATTTTTACTCTTTCTAGACTTTTTAAAATTCACTAATTCATTGATTTTAAATCCCATAATATTAATATATATAAAGTTAATAATGACAAAGAAACTAAATATTTGAATTAAAAATTAGATTTTAACAAATAAATTTAGATTTCAAATTAAAAAAATAAACTATTTTCTATTTTTTTTAAGTAGGTTCAGATAAATATAATTCATAAATTTGCAAAAAAATATAAAAATGGAAAACGGAATATATGCTAAATTCAACACAAGTCGTGGTTCAATTTTAGTAAAACTTACACACGATTTAACTCCTGGAACTGTTGGAAACTTCGTGGCATTGGCTGAAGGAAATTTAGAAAATAAAATTAAACCACAAGGAACACCCTATTATAATGGATTAACTTTTCACAGAGTTATTCCAGATTTTATGATTCAAGGTGGTTGTCCAAAAGGTGATGGAACTGGTGCTCCAGGTTATAAATTTGATGATGAGTTTCACCCAACTTTAAAACACGATAGACCAGGAGTTTTGGCTATGGCAAACTCTGGACCTGGAACAAACGGATCTCAGTTTTATATTACACATATCCCAACAGATTGGTTAAATAATAAACATACTGTTTTTGGACATACAATTGAAGGTCAAGATGTTGTAGATTCTATTGGTCAAGAAGATATTCTAGAAACCTTAGAAATTATTAGAGTTGGTGCCGATGCCGAAAAATGGAATGCAGTTGAGGCTTTTAGAACTTTTGAAGGTTCTCGCGCTAAACGTGAAGCAGCAGAAAAAGAAGCAGCAGAAGCCAAAATGGAGCAACTTGCCGCAGGTTTTGAAAAAACTGAAAGCGGTTTAAGATACCAATTTATTCAACGTGGTTCTGGTAAACAAGCAGAAAGTGGCAAAACAGTTTCAGTTCATTATGAAGGTTCATTAGAATCTGGTAAAGTGTTTGACTCATCTTATCCAAGAAAAAAACCAATCGAATTTAGATTAGGTAAAGGTGAAGTTATCGAAGGTTGGGACGAAGGTATTGCACTTTTAAAAGTTGGAGATAAGGCTCGTTTTGTGATTCCATCTCATTTAGGATATGGTTCACGGGGTGCTGGTGGCGCAATTCCACCAAATGCAACCTTGATTTTTGATGTTGAATTGATGGATGTTAAATAGATATTTTAGATTTGTTTAGATAATAGTTCTTTTATCAAATATTTTTCAAAAAAATCCCAAAATCATTACGATTTTGGGATTTTTTAGTTTTCTAAACCTGAAAACCATCAGGAATTATTGCTCCTTTTTTTACGACAATTATTCCATCTTTTATGGTGTAAAACTCAGTGTTTGCATTTTCTAAATGCTTGCCACCATTGAGTCGAACATCATTGCCAATTCTGCAATTTTTGTCGACAATTGTATTATTGATGTAGCAACGTTCTCCAATTCCAATATTTGTGATGTTGTTTTCTGAATTGCTTCTTATTTTTTCAATGTTTTGATAATAATCATTTCCCATCAAATACGAATTGGTAATTGTAGATCCAAAACCGATACGACTTCGAATTCCGATTACAGAATGTTGGATGTTTGTGCCATTTATGATGCAACCTTCTGCAATAACTGACTTATCAACTGTTGATGAACCAGTTATTTTTGATGGTGGCAAAACCCTTGCTCTAGTATAAATTTTACTGGAATTATCAAATAAATTAAACTTCGGAATGTCATCAGTTAAACCTAAATTGGCTTCGAAAAACGAATCGATATTTCCAATATCAGTCCAATATCCTTCATATTGATAACTCAAAATTTTATGTTTACCAATGGCTTGTGGAATAATTTCTTTTCCAAAATCTTTGGTTTCTTTATTTGACATTAAATCTACCAATAAATCACGATTGAAAATATAAATTCCCATTGATGCTAAATAATTCTTGCTTTCTGATTTGGATTCTTCGCTTACTTCTGATGTCCATTCTGGTAGTAAACTAGCGTTTGGTTTTTCGATAAACGAAGTAATAAAACTTTCAGAATCTGTTTTTAAAATTCCGAATTCTGGTGCTTCTTTGGCTGAAACTGGCAAAGTTGCAATCGAAATTGAAGCACCACTTTTTTTATGTGCCTGAATCATTTCATTAAAATCCATTTGATACAATTGATCGCCAGAGAGAATCAAGGCATATTCAAAATTATGATTCATAAAATGCTGCATACATTGTCGAACTGCATCCGCAGTACCTTGAAACCAAGTAGGATTATCTGGCGTTTGTTCGGCTGCCAAAATATCTACAAAAGCAGTACTAAAATGGCTAAAATGATAGGTGTTTTTAATGTGCTGATTCAATGATGCTGAGTTGAATTGCGTTAAAACAAACATTCGTTGAATGTTAGAATTGATACAATTCGAAATTGGAATATCGACCAATCGGTATTTTCCAGCAATTGGAACTGCTGGTTTGGAGCGGCTTTCGGTTAACGGTGCTAATCTTGCACCTTGTCCGCCACCAAGAATTATTGCTAATGTACTTGCATTCATGTATTTGTGTTGTTTAAACGATTTTTATGATTATTAACTTTATTTTTTTAAACCATTAAGTAATTAAGTTTCATTAAGGCAAAAAGAAACTTAATCGTTTTATGTTTATGCCTTAAAAATTATATTTATTGTGTGCAAATTATAAATCAAAAAAACTGGTAAAATTATTTTGTAACTATTCAGTCATAATAAATTTAAAGGTGTTTTAAATAAAAACTGACACGAATTTCACGAATTTCCACTAATTCTTTTAGTAATAATGTGTTTTTATAAAAGATTTGGTCAAATTAATATTTTTAATTTGTGTAAATCTGTGAAATTTGTGTCAAATTTTTTAATAGTTGAATAGTTATATTTTTTTTAAGATTGATAAACGTCTATATATTCTTGCGCCACTTTATCCCAGGAATGGTCAATTTGCATTATAAATTTCCTGATTTGGTCGAATTTCTCCGAATTATTATACAAATCTATAGCACGTGTTATGGAATAATTTACATCAGAAACCGAAGTATTATTGTGACATATTCCAAATCCGTTATCTCCAATGTCTAAAACCGTATCTTTCAATCCGCCAGTGCTGCGAACAATTGGAATTGTTCCGTATCGAAGCGCATACATTTGGTTCAAACCACAAGGTTCAACTCGCGATGGCATCAATAAAAAATCGGCTCCAGCATAAATAATATGTGCTAATTTTTCGTTGTAACCAATGTATGAATTGTAATTTCCGTTGTGATAATATTGCAAACTTTGCAAACTATTTTCAACATTGGTATCGCCAGATCCAAGAATTAAAATATTGATTTCTTTTGGATTGCTGTTTAGAGCAATACTACAAATTTCGGGCAATAAATCGGCTCCTTTTTCGCCAACCAATCGACCAATAAAAGTAAAAAGTGGTTTATTGATGTCTAAATTAAATTGTTCACAAAGAAATTTTTTATTTTCCTTTTTTCCTTTTTTAAAGTTAGATAATCCGAAATTAAAAGGTAACATTTCATCGGTTTCGGTATTCCAAACTTGGTTGTCAATTCCGTTTAAAATTCCAATTGATTTTGGTCTTTCATAACGAAATAAAACTTCTAAACCATTGGCTTTATTGCTAATTTCATCTAAATAACTCGGTGACACGGTTGTGATTTTCCAAGCACACTTGACGGCTGCTGCCAATGGATTAATCATATTTCCCCATTCTAAAAAATGAATTTTAGAAGGTTCGAATTCTGGAATATGATGCAATTTATCCATTCCAAACCAACCTTGATATTGTCCGTTGTGAATGGTTAAAATAGTTTGCGTATTTTTTAAATGTCGATAGTTAAACGAAAATTGAACCATGAATGGAATTAATCCCGAATGGTGATCGTGGCAATGCAACACATCTGGATTTTGATTGGATTCGGTCAACCAATTCAAAAAAGCGATTTGAAAAGCCAAAAAACGTTCGGTATCGTCGTTGTAAGAATAAATATTTGGTCGGTCAAACAATTCAGGAATTGCAATTACATACAATTCAAAACCTAGTTTGTTGGTTTTCTCTTTCAAAATTGAATACGAAAATTGAAAATAACCTAACTTTAGTTGACCGTTATGAATGTTATCGAATTCGTTTTCATTGTTAAATTTGTTGTCATAACCTGGAACTACAACTTTAGCATCGTGGCCCAATTGGTTTTGATATTTTGGTAACGCACCAACGACATCAGCAAGACCGCCAACCTTTGCTACTGGGTAACATTCAGCACTTATATGATAAATTTGCATTTTTTAGTATTTCTTTTGCCAATTTACAAAATAAAATGTATTTTAATTATGAAACTGATATTATTTAGTAATTTAGTGAAAATTTTTATTTTTCAGATATGAGAACACTCGAACAATGGTTTGAAGAGTATGCAATAAGTCATCAAAATCCAACCAATAAATCAATACATTATATTTGTGTTCCAGCAATTTTCTTTTCAGTAGTTGGAATGTTAATGTGCGTTGGTCTAAATGTTTTTGACATTAGTATGCCTGTAATTGAAAATTTGGCTTTTCCTGTTTTGCTGTTCGTTTTGATTTTTTATTTTCGAATTTCAGTTTCTATGGCAATAAAAATGACCTTTTTTTCAATTGTTTGTTTTGTTGTCAACTTTTACATTTCAATTTATACTTCGCTTTTTGTTTTTTCAATAGTAGTTTTTGTGATTGCTTGGATTGGACAATTCTATGGTCATAAAATAGAAGGAAAAAAGCCATCTTTCTTGAAAGATTTACAGTTTTTGATGATTGGTCCTGCTTGGGTAATTGAGAATTTATTTAGTAGAAAATTATAATACATGGAAAACAATTTAACTTGGCAAGAATTCGAAAAAGTAGAAATGCGTGTTGGAACAATTTTAGAAGTAAATGACTTTCCAGAAGCCAGAAAACCAGCCTATCAACTCACAATTGATTTTGGTTCAGAAATCGGAATCAAAAAAACTTCGGCACAAATTACCGATCATTACTTAAAAGAAAACTTATTGGGAAAACAAATAATTTCGGTTGTGAATTTCCCAAAAAAGCAAATCGGAAAGTTTATGAGCGAATGTTTAGTATTAGGTGCTATTGGTTCAAAAAATGATGTGATTTTGCTTTCGCCAGATTTTAAAGTAGAAAATGGTTTGCGAATTGGGTAAAAAAAATGGTATTAATTTAAACTAATACCATTTTTTATTAAAATTAAAATCTAATTAACTCCTAACTGGAATATTCTCCAAAATTTCCAAAACAAACTTATAGAATTTCTGAGATGATTTAATTGATGCTCTTTCATCTGGAGAATGTGCACCGTGAATAGTTGGTCCAAAAGAAATCATGTCCATATTTGGATAATTTGTACCTAGAATTCCACATTCTAAACCAGCATGACAAGCCACAACTTTTGGTTTTTCGTTATTTTGTTTTTCGTAAATATTTACTAACAAATCCAGAATTTCTGATTTTACATTAGGCGTCCAACCAGGATAACTACCTCCAAAAGTCACTTCACAACCAAACAGTTCATAGGCTGAACGTAGCCCATTTGCTAAATCCATTTTGGAAGTTTCAACTGAGGAACGTGTTAAATTCTGAATCGTAATTTCTCCATCTTTAACAATAACTCTGGCAATATTATTTGATGTTTCTACTAAATCTTGCATATCCGCCGACATTCTATAGACTCCATTATGAGCTGCGTATATTGACCGTAATAAACCTTCTTGCACTCCTAAATCCATAACTTTTTTGGGCAAATCAGATTTTTCAATTTCGATAGTTAAATTTGGTTCTGTAGTTTTGAACTCTGTTTTTATATCCAATATAATTTTCTGCATGTCAAAAGTAAAAACCTCATCATACATATTTGCTACAATAATTTTAGCAATACTTTCTCTTGGAATTGCATTTCGTAAACTTCCGCCTGATATTTCAGAAATTTGAAGTCCAAAATTATTAAAAGTGTCAAACAAAAGTCGGTTCATAATTTTGTTGGCATTCCCCAATCCTTTATGAATATCCATTCCTGAATGTCCGCCATTTAGCCCTTTAACTGTGATGATGTAACCCACAGAATCTTTTGGAGTATCTTCTTGCTCATAACTTCTATTGGCCGTAACATCTATTCCACCTGCACAACCAATATCAATTTCGTCGTCTTCTTCAGTATCCATATTCAAAAGAATATCTCCTTTCAAAACGCCACCTTTTAGATTTAATGCACCTGTCATTCCGGTTTCTTCATCAATTGTAAAAAGTGCTTCAATTGCCGGATGTTTGATTTCTTTAGACTCTAAAATCGCCATTATCATGGCTACTCCAAGACCATTATCTGCTCCGAGTGTAGTTCCACGGGCACGAACCCAATCACCATCGACATACATATCGATTCCTTGTGTATCAAAATCAAAATTGGTATCGTTGTTTTTTTGATGTACCATGTCTAAATGTCCTTGCAAAACAAGTGTTTTACGATTCTCCATTCCAACCGTGGCGGGTTTTCGAATAATTACATTCCGAATTTCATCTTCAAAGGTTTCTAATCCGAGACTGTTTCCAAAGTCTTTCATAAACTGAATCACGCGATCTTCTTTCTTAGACGGTCGTGGTACAGCGTTTAAATCTGCAAATTTATTCCAAAGATTTTTGGGTTCTAGTGTTCTAATTTCTTGGCTCATTATAAAAAGTATAGTGTGAAAATTTTAAAGCATCAAAGTTACAAAGTTTATTTTCTTTCCAAATTGATTTGTGATTATATTTACACTTTTTAAATTGAATCATGAACCGAAAATATATTCTTCCTTTTTTTTTAATATTTCAAATTGCAATCTTGCAAGTATTGAAATTTTTTCCAGAATTTGTTGAAACATGTTATAGTAATTCGGTTTATCAAAAAATTTCAAATTTTTCGAGAATTTGTCTTGGAAAAATTCCATTTTCAGTTGGTGATTGTATTTATGGTATTTTGATTTTATGGGTAATTTATTGGTTTTGGAAAATCAGAAAAACTTGGAAAACGAATCGAAAAAATTATTTTTTACGAATAATAAGTTCTTTGTCACTATTTTATTTTTTGTTTCATACACTTTGGGCTTTCAATTATTACAGAGTTCCGTTATTTGAAAAAATGAAAATCGAACGCGAATACTCTGATGATGATTTATTGATTTTTACCAAAAAATTAATCAAAAAAACGAATGACATTCAATTTCAAATTACAAAAAACGATAGTTTGAAAGTTGTTTTTCCTTATACTCAAGATCAAACATTTGTAATGGATTTGAATGGTTATGAAAATCTATCGAAACAATATTCTTTTTTTGAATACCAGAACCTTTCTGTAAAAAATTCGTTATTTAGTTTGCCTTTGACCTACATGGGTTTTGGTGGCTATTTGAATCCGTTTACTAACGAAGCGCAAGTAAATGGTTTGATGCCAATATATAATTTACCCATGACATCCAACCACGAAATGGCACATCAAATGGGTTTTGGTAGTGAAAGCGAGTGCAATTTCATTGGATTTTTGGCTTGTATCAAAAATGATAACTTACATTTTAAATACTCTGGATATTCATCAGCACTGCGATATTGTTTGTCAAATTGGGAAGTTCGAAATCCTAAAATTTTAGAACAATTACTAAAAACGGTTCACGTTGGAGTTTTAAAAAACTATCAAGAAAGCGAGGATTTTTGGAAACAATATGAAACACCTATTGAAACTGGTTTTAAGATTTTTTATGATAATTTCTTGAAAATAAACCAACAAAAAGATGGTTTGGACAGTTACAGCAAGTTTGTAGATTTGATGGTAAATTATTATAAAAGTACTGAATTATAGACTATTTAGTGTTTAACTAGTTTGTTTATTTCTTCATTAAAGTAGACTAGTAATCCCATTAAGCAATGGTATAAACCAAAAATAGAATTTATGTCATTCAAGAAATTTACTTTTGAAAAAAAACTAAAACACAAAATCGCATGATATAATGTTAATACATATAAACTAATTCTAAAATTTGAGATTGAGATTAGAATTAAAATCTGAATTATAAGTCTACCAATAATGATATTGATTCTGTCAAAACAAACATTTTCATGAACAAGATACAAAACGATAACTTCAAAAATAATAGTCAAAAAAATGCAAAAATAAAGAATTGAATTTTTCATGAATTTATATTCTATACTTCATCTGATGTAAAACTTGTAAAACTTGCTTTTTTATACGGACGAATGATCAATCTTCCTTCGCGATCAAAACGAATGTAATTATAAACCCAGTTCAAGAAAACAACGGCTTTGTTTTTGAATCCAATGAGTGAAAACAAATGCACAAACATCCAAACAAACCATGCAAAAACTCCCGAAAAATGATATTTTGGCAAATCAACCACGGCTTTATTTCGACCAATGGTTGCCATAGAACCCAGATCGCTGTACTCAAAAGGTTTTAATGGTTTTTTATTGATTAATTTAATGATATTTTGTCCTAACAATTTGCCTTGTTGCAAGGCTGGTTGTGCTACCATTGGGTGACCTTGTGGCCATTTTTCTGTTTCCATTGAGGCAATATCGCCAATTGCAAATATATTGTCGTAACCTTTGACTTGATTGAACTCATTAACCCGAATGCGCTCTACTCGTTCAACAAGTGAATCTGCGTTTAAACCCGCAATTGCGGCTCCTTGAACTCCAGCTGTCCAAATTACGGTTGCTGTGTCGAATGTTAAATCAGAATTTGTTGTTATAATTTTTCCATCATAATTAGTAACTCGAACGTTTTTCCAAATTTTTACACCTAAACTTTCCAAGAATTGTTCTGCATGAACCGATGACTTTTCAGACATTGTATTCAAAATTCTATCGCCTGATTGTACCAGATTAATTTGCATTTTATCAATATCTAAATCGGGATAATCTTTTTGAAGAATGGCTTTTTTCATTTCAGCTAATGCTCCAGCAAGTTCAACACCTGTTGGTCCGCCACCAACTAAAACAAAATTTATGAGACTATTTTTTTCGGTAACATCAGTGGTCAAAACGGCTTGCTCAAAATTTTCAAGAATCAAACTTCTGATGTTCAATGATTGCGGAATTGTTTTCATTGACATTGAGTTGCGTTCAATTTCTTTATTACCAAAATAATTAGTTTTTGAACCTGTGGCAATTACTAAAAAATCATAATTCAAATCGCCTATTTCTGTTATGATTTTTTTATTGTTGTTATCAACTTCAATAACTTGAGTGAGTCTAAAATAAAAATCTTTGTATTCTTGAATAACCTTTCGAATTGGATACGCAATTGATCCAGCCTCAAGTCCGCCCGTGGCTACTTGATACAAAAGCGGTTGAAATGTATGGTAATTGTGTTTGTCAATGAGTACAACCTGAACTTTTTTATTTCGAAGTTGTTTGGCTAAAGCAATTCCTGCGAATCCGCCACCAATGATGACAATTCTAGGATTTTTGGAATTCGGGATATTCATTTTCTGATTTCTTGAAATGCAAATTTAAAGGTTTTCTTTCACAGATTTACCGATTTTAATAAAAATAAATAGGTTATTTGAAATATATAAGAAAACTAAAACACTATAAAAGTGACCATGATTTTACTCTTGAATCATTTTTATTTATTTGATTTACTTATTTCAAAAATTTTAAAAATATATTTGTAACAAATTTAACTTTTGGCACACTAATTCAAAAGATGAGCAGTAGTTTAGAACAGTCATTTGTTGCGCAATTAAAACAAAACCAGAATATTATCCACAAAATTTGTAGATTATATACTGCTGGTGATGATGCGCATAAAGATTTGTTTCAGGAAATTACAATTCAATTATGGAAAGCGTTTCCAAAGTTTCGTGGTGATAGCAAATTCTCGACTTGGGCTTACAGAGTTGCTCTAAACACGGCTATTACTTTATACAGAAAAAGTACACGTTCTATACAAACAGTTGATTATGAGAAACATCAATTTTTTATTTCGCAAGAGGATTACAATTTCGAAGAGGAAGAACGGTTGAAATTAATGTATCAGGCTGTTTATCAATTAAATGATATCGAAAAAGCATTAGTTTTTTTGTATCTAGAAGACAAAGATTATACTGAAATCTCTGAAACACTTGGGATTTCTGAAGTTAATGCAAGAGTAAAAATGAATAGAATTAAAGGTAAATTAAAAAAAATATTAAATCCTTAAAAGTATATGGATGATTTGGATTTATTAAAAAAAGATTGGCAGAAACCAGATGCTTTTGAGCAAGTTTCTGAACAACAAATCTATGGAATGTTGCATAAAAAATCGTCTTCGATTGTGAAGTGGATTTTGATAATTAGCATTGTTGAAATATTGTTTTGGACTTTGCTTGGACTGGCTTTTGATTCAGACAAAGAACTGGCAAGATTAAAAAATGTAACTTTAATAACTGTTTTTCAAGTTTTGAGTTATGCAAATTATGCTGTAATTTTATTTTTTATTTACTTGTTTTATAAAAACTACATTCGAATTTCAACGACAGTTTCGGTTAAACAATTAATGAAAGACATTTTAAAAACTAGAAAAACTGTTCAATATTATGTATGGTTTAATTTAGGAATGTTAGTTTTTAGTTTTGTTTTTGCATTTTCTTTTATTGTGTTTTTTGTTCCCGAATTTGATGCTATGAGAGACCATATGATGTCTGATAGAAAATTTCTAGCACTTATGGTGTTAATTTTTTCAACCGTATTAATAGTGTTTTTTGTTTTATTCTGGCTTTTGTATAAATTATTGTATGGAATTTTACTGAAAAGACTTTATTCCAACTACGAAGAATTGAAAAAAATTGATTTGTAGATTCATAACGCAAAAAAGTTCCAATATAATTGGAACTTTTTTGCGTTAATTTATGAACCTAACAAATGAAATTTTCTGACGGTAGACTATTTAGCGGCTAGATAGCGTTCTGCATCTAAAGCGGCCATGCAACCTGTTCCCGCTGCTGTTATGGCTTGTCTGTACACATGATCTGCGGCATCGCCACCAACGAATACACCTTGAATATTAGTTTTAGAGGTTCCTGGGGTGTTAATGATGTAACCTGTTTCGTCTAAATTTAGAAAATCTTTAAAAATATCTGTGTTTGGTTTGTGACCAATGGCAACAAAAAATCCAGTTGATGGAATTTCAAAGGTTTCGTTTGTAGCTTTATTTAATGCTTTTACTCCTGTTACTACTTGACCATCTCCCAAAACTTCTACGGTGTCATGGTTCATTAGAATTGTGATGTTTTCTGTTTTTTTGACTCTTTCTTCCATGATTTTTGAGGCTCGAAATTTTTCACTTCGCACTAGCATGGTTACTTTTTTGCATAATTTAGATAAATAATGTGCTTCTTCACATGCTGAATCTCCTGCGCCCACAATCACTACTTCTTGATTTCGGTAGAAAAAGCCATCACAAACTGCACACGCAGAAACTCCGCCTCCTGTCTTGAGATAGTGTTGCTCTGAATCAATGCCAAGATATTTTGCAGAGGCACCTGTTGAGATAATTACGGTTTCACAATGCAATTCTTTGTTGTCGTTGATCCAAACTTTGTGTATATCACCCGAAAAATCAACTTTTGTTGCCCAACCATCACGAACGTCTGTTCCAAATCGCTCTGCTTGTTCTTGCAAACCAATCATCATTTGTGGTCCAGTTATTCCTTCTGGATTTCCTGGCCAATTTTCAACTTCGTTTGTGGTGGTCAATTGTCCGCCTGGTTGTGTTCCTTGATAAAGTACAGGATTCATGTTGGCTCTTGCAGCATATATTGCTGCGGTGTAACCCGCAGGTCCTGAACCAATGATTAAACATTTTATTTTTTCTATTGTATCTGACATGATTTTATTTTTTTGAAATGCAAATGTAGTTTTTATTCTAAAATTTTCACAGCCAAATAAATCCTAAAAAACTATTTGAAAATAAATTTTATTTATTTTGATTAATTACTTTTATTTTAGAAAAACAATTTACTATATTTGCACCCGCTTTCGGGGTGTAGCGTAGCTCGGTTATCGCGCCTGCTTTGGGAGCAGGAGGCCGCAGGTTCGAATCCTGCCACCCCGACTAAAATCCTTTTCACTTGTGGAAAGGATTTTTTGTTTTTGATAAACTCACTTAGCCCAAATGGTAGTGGAAAGCGTTTTGCTAAAAAAACTATTTTTTCTTGATATCAAAGAACGACCAACGGAAGTTCCTTTGTTGGCATTAGAAAAAAAAGTTTTTTTAGCAAAACCTTGAATCGGACAGTTGGATTGGCTTCAAAAAAAAAATTAACAAAACTCAAAAAACTTTCTATATTTACAATTCGTAATTAACTAACAACATATTATGGAAGAATTTGCAATTATTGGGCTAATTTTTATTATTATTTTTCTGTTTTCGATTAATAGTAGTATAAATAGCAAATTTGAGATACTGAACACTAAAATTAATTTTCTAAATAAATCTATTGAGTCGCTCAAAAAGACTGAAGTGGTTTGGAAACCTGAAGATGTGGTGTTGAAATCTGAATTTAAACCTGTAACTGATCTTCCCAAGACGGTTCCGATTGTAGATGATGTGAAACCTATTGTCCAAGAGGTTGTTGCTGTTCCAGAAGAAATTAAACCAATTGTTGAAGAAACTAAATCAATTGTGGTTGAGGAAAATTTGGTTCTTGAAACTGAAAAGCCTGTTTTGGCTCGAAACTTGGAAACTCCTGTGGTGGAATTCAAAAAACCAGAACGAAAACCTTATGTTCCTCAAAAATCATTTTGGGAAAAATTCAAGGAAAACAATCCCGATTTAGAGAAGTTTATTGGTGAAAACCTTATAAACAAAATTGGTATTTTGATTTTGGTGCTTGGAATTAGTTATTTTGTGAGTTACTCGATTGATAAAGGTTGGATTCCAACGCCTGCAAGAGTAGGAATTGGTATTCTTGCTGGAGCGATGGTTCTTGGTGTGGCTCACAAACTTCGATTGAAATATGCTGCATTTAGTTCTGTTTTTGTGGCTGGTGCAATTGCGATTTTTTATTTTACGATTGGAATTGCGTTTCATGATTATAAACTTTTTAGTCAACCCGTCGCTTTTTCAATAATGGTTTTGATTACTGCTTTTGCGGCATTAATTACTGTTTCTTACAACCGAATTGAATTGGCGGTACTAACACTCATTGGCGGCTTTGCTGTTCCGTTTATGGTGAGTACTGGCGAAGGAAATTATGTGGTTTTATTCACCTATATTCTGATTTTAAACTCTGGAATATTAGCAATAGCCTATTTCAAAAAATGGAATTTAGTTAATGTCTTGGCCTTTATTTTTACTGTTTTACTTTATCTTGGTTGGTTGAGTTCTGAGATAAATAAAGAACATCCTCATTACTCTGGTGCCTTGTTTTTTGCTTTTGCATTTTATTTGATGTTTACAGTTATCAACATTATTAATAATATCAAAACTCAAGGTGTATTTTCTAAAATGCAATTAGCAATTTTAACTGTTAATACTTTTGTTTTCTATGGTGTTGGAATGTCTATTTTGGATGGTTTTCATCCAGAGTTTAAAGGTTTGTTTACCACTTTTGTGGCTGTTTTGAATTTAGTTTACGCTTGGTTTTTGTACAAAAAATTCGGAATCGACAAAACGGCTGTGTATTTGCTTATTGGTTTGACGCTAACGTTTGTGACTTTGGCAATCCCAATTCAGTTTGCGGGTCATTACATCACGCTTTTCTGGGCTGGTGAAGCGGTTTTGCTCATTTGGTTGTCACAAAAGTCTCAAATTACAAGTTATCGATATGGTGCTGTGATTGTTCATTTTTTGATGCTCGGAAGTTTAGTTATAGATTGGGAACATTTTTACTCTGGCGATTCGGTTTTGCAAATTGTCTTGAATCCAATTTTTAGTACTGGGGTTGTGGCTGTAACGTCATTTTTTGGAGTATACTATCTTTTGAAAAAAGAAACCGAAAGTATTTTTCAATTTGGAATTACATTCAACCCAGAATTGTATAGAAAATTTGCTTTTATTGTTGGAATTGTTCTTTTGTATTTTGTTGGATTTTTAGAAGTTGCCTATCAAGCAGATTCTTTCCTAAAGATTCCTCAATCATCAACATTTCCTGTGGTTTATCATTTAGTATTTACTGCGGTTTTATCGTTTTTCTTAATGAAAAAAGACGCCAAATTTGGTTATCAAGCCACTACTCTACTTGCTATTGTCAATATTATTTTGTTTGCTTTTGCCTTTTCACACTTTGCGTTTGTAGAGCATGAAGATTATATTTCAACAGGAAATTATAATAGAATTGCTTTTTATATGCATTATATCATGCTGGCAATCGTAATTTATTTTTGCTACCAATTATATAAAATGTATCGTGAAAAAGAAATTGCAACATTTTTCAAAAAGCCAATTTTAGTTTGGATTGCGGCTTTTTTCTTGATTTACATGGCAAGTACTGAGGTAATGTTGCATGGTTTGGCTTTAAACGATAGTCCAATTACTGTTAAAGAAGTTTTGAATGAAAATCCAACTTATAAAATGGATAAATATGCTATTGAAAGTAGCAAAAGTTATCTCGCAACTTCACGTATTGAAAATACTCGCGAGACTATTCTAAAAACCAGTTTCCCAATTTTGTGGGGAGTTCTTGCTTTTATTTTCTTGATTGTTGGAATCAAAAAACTATCTAAGCCTTTGAGAATTATCGCTCTGGCTTTACTAGGTTTAACAATTGCAAAACTATTTTTGTATGACATTAGCAATGTTTCCGAAACGGGTAAGATAATTGCTTTTATACTTTTGGGAGTTTTGATTTTAATCATTTCATTTGTATATCAAAAAATCAAAGTTCTGGTAAGCGATGATATAAAACCAGAATCAACTAACGAAACACCAAAATCCGATGAAGAAAATAGTTAGAATACTTACCATCTTGTTTTTTGCAAATGCAACGTTTGCTCAAAATACAACTAATGCAAAATTAAAACCAGTTTTAGTAAATGGATTGCATAAATTAGTCTTGCCGGCTGAGATTAGATCTTTTTCGAATGAAGATTTGTCAGATTTCAGGATTTTAGACTCAAAAGGAAATGAAGTTCCGTATTTTTCTGATAAAAACGCAGAATCTATTTCGAATAGCAATTACAAAGAGTATAAAATTATTTCAAAATCTGAAATACCAAAAAAGCAATCACTTTTTATATTCGAAAATCCTGAAAAAACAATCAATCAAGTTGCTTTGACAATTGCTAATTACGATGGAGAAAAAACCTATTCTTTATCAGGAAGCAACGATCAACAGCAGTGGTTTGGAATTTCAAACAACAGTTATTTATCTGATTTGAATGCCTCGGATGCGACTTTTGTTTCTAAGACAATTACATTTCCATTAACGAACTACAAATTCATTAAAATTGATTTAGATGATAAAAAATCATTGCCAATTAGGATTATTGGTGTTGGTAATTTTAATTTAAAATCACAACTAACGTCACTGCTTCCGATTGCCTACAGCAAAAAAACGGTTACTGAAATCAAAGCCGAAAAGAAAACTCAAATTCATGTTGTTTTTGAAAACACAAACTTTTTAGATCAAATTCATTTTTCCATTTCGAACCCAAAACTATACAAGCGATATGCAACAATTTACAAAATTGTTAGCGAAAAAATAAAACATAAATTTGTAAATCAAAAAGTAGAAATTATTGGTTTTGAATTAAATTCTGATTCTCAAAACACTTTTAATTTAGCATCGCTTCATGAAAAAGATTTTTATATTGAGATTCAAAACGATGATAATCAACCTTTAGAAATCAAAGACATTGAGTTTTCACAAGTTCCTGTGTATGTAATTGCGGATTTAAAAACCAATGAAAATTATACCGTAAAAACAGGAAATCCAGATTTAATGGCGCCTGTTTATGATATTTCGAATTTCAAAAATTCTATTTCTAGTAACTTGCCTATTGCAGAAATTTTAGACATTCAAACTCCTAAAATAGCAACTGAAGTAGTTGCAAAAAAAGAATTTTGGCAAGAATCTTGGTTTATGTGGGTTTGTATTTGTGTTGCTGCAATTGCCATTTTGTATTTCACATCAAGCCTCATTAAAGACATGAAAAAATCCGAAGAATAATAAAAAATGAAAAAACACACTCAACTCGCATTTATTGGTAGTATTTCTATGGTAATTGTACAAATACTTAGTTTTCTGATATTCCGAATCTCAGGTTTTGGAAGTGATATCTTTTATTATTTAGTACAAATTGTTGATGTTCTAGGAATGTTAAGCATTGCAAACTTTTTCTATCAATTGTATCAAAAACAAAACCAGAAAATTAATACTACGGTTACAAAAAGCGAAAATCCTTTTGAAAACTGAGAATACATTACAACATTCGATAGTTAGAGTTGTAATTTTTGCAATTATATTTTTTATTGGACATTTTTATTTAAAAAGATATTATGGTTCATGGGATGCATTGTTTATTTTAGCGATTTTTGGAATAATTTTTTCTATTTTCGGAGTATTTTTACTCATTGAATCAATAATTCTTAATAAAAAGAAAAAGTTCAAATCCCGAAATATAAATTTAATTCTAATTCCATTTTTTATAACTTTAATTGTAATTTATTTAAATTCATGAAACAAGAAATGGAAAAGAAAAGTAACAATAAAACCAAAACTACAGTTAGATTTTGCTTTTTATTAATTTTGTTATGTTACTCTTACTATTTTATACGCTACATCAAAGGAGGAAATGAATTTTCGTTAAATGCATTTTTTATTTCTACATTATTTTTAATAACTGCTTTTTTATATATTTTTATTGAAACAATATATTTAGTGTTCCGAGGAAATTGGAACTTAATTATGCTAAATTTATCTTTTGCAATACCAATTACAATGATTTTTCTCAAAGACATTTACCATTTTTAAACAACTAATTATGAGCCAAGAAATAGACGATTTACTCGAAATTGATTCAAGTTTAGAAATCAATCCAGAAAGTGCTTCAACAATAATTCATATTCTAATTCGATTTTTTTCGCCCTTTTTTTTATTAGGAATCGGATGTTTATATGTAGACAAATTCAATGGAGGTTATGGAGAACTCATAATTTTTGGAGGACTAATTATTCTTTTACTGTTATTTTTCTTTTTCGAAATGATATATTATTCTGTGAATAATAAAAGATCTCTGGCATTTGCAAATCTAAAAGTATTTGGATTGTTATTTATTTTAGTAGTTATAGTTTGTATCACAAACGTTATATCTGCACTCAATTAACAAAAAAATAAATGAATTTTTTTTAGTTTTATTTCAAAATATTATTCTATATCTAAGTCTATAAAAATGCTTGATTTACAAAAACCAGAAAAAAATCACATAAAAATCAGAATTTTAATTCCTCTAATTTTATTTATTTTACTTTGCAGTTGTAAGTTAATTCCGAGCGTACAAAATGGTTTTGGACTTTCATTAGTTTTTGGATTTTTAATATTACTATCATTCACACATTTATTTCTCGAAACAATATATTTTTTTGTTAAACGAAAAAACAATTATGCAATTGCAAATCTAAAAGTTTTTGGAATTTTTATTTTATTACTTATTGTATTTTGGTGTATTTATATAATTTACTAAAATAATTTCTAAATAAATTCCTATTTTTGCAACAACTACAACACAACAAAATATGTTAATTATTGGAATTGCAGGCGGAACAGGATCAGGAAAAACAACCGTTGTTCATCAAATCATGAACGAATTGCCAGAAGCCGAAGTAGGCATCATTGCACAAGACTCCTACTACAAAAAAACCGAAAACCTAAGTTACGACGAACGAACTCGAATTAATTTTGATCATCCACGAGCCATCGATTTTGAACTTTTAGTTGCTCATCTCAAAGAACTCAAAGCCGGAAAAACAATTGACCAGCCAGTATATTCCTTCGTAACCCACAATAGAACAGACGACACCATCACAACTCATCCAAGAAAAGTGATGTTAGTCGAAGGAATTCTAATTCTCACAAATCCAGAACTTCGAGATCTTTTTGATATCAAAATATTTGTTCATGCAGACTCAGACGAAAGATTAATCAGACGATTAAAACGTGATATCGCAGAACGCGGACGTGACATGGAAGAAGTTTTAAATCGATATCAATCCACATTAAAACCAATGCATCAGCAATTCATTGAACCAACAAAAGCCTTTGCAGACATCATCATTCCTAACGATAAATTCAATACCGTAGCAATTGACGTCGTTCGAGCCGTAATAAATCAGCGAATTCTGTAAAAAATAATGTAACTTTATAAAAGTTTTTTTAGGAGCTATTTCCTGCTATACACTACAATCTTTTTTTTCGCCGAAAATGGCGAATCAAAAAAGGATTTCCGTTTCTATCAGGGCTAGGACATTTTTAGTAAATAAAAAAATCTTAATCAAAGAACAAAACATAAATCTAAATTCATAAATTCTAAATTAAAAAATGGAAAACCCATTCAAAAATAAACCTTGGTTCAAAATTGTCAGTAACAAATACATACTGATTACCTTGTTCTTTATCATATGGATGCTTTTTCTTGACAACTATTCCTATCTCGATTATCGCTATTTAAACAATCAAGAAAACGCTCTCGAAGACAACAAAACCTATTATCAGCAAGAAATCGATAAAGACAATAAAAACATCAAATTACTAAAAAATCCAGATCAAATCGAAAAATACGCCCGCGAAAAATACTACATGAAAAAAGATTCCGAAGATGTTTACATCATTGAATTCGAAGGCGATACATTAAAAAAAGGTAGCAGGTAGCAGATTCGATAAATCAAATTAATCATAACTATTTTGTCAGCCAGATCGCATTCGAAGGCACTTATAAAAAGGATAATGGAAAATAACAATAAATTAAATTTTGGTGAAGAATGGAATCAAATTTCTTCGAAACAGTGGAAACAAAAAATCCAATTCGAACTCAAAGGAGCCGATTATAACGAAAACCTAGTTTGGAATTCCCTAGAAGATATTCAGGTAAAACCATTTTATCATAAAGACGAAGCAACTTCAAATTTCAATATCGAAACCAAAGCAAGCGAATTTGAAATTTGTCAAAACATTTTCGTTCACGACCTCGAAAAGTCAATCTACAGAGCCAATGATAGCATTTCACGTGGAGCAGAAAGTTTGCGTTTCACTTTCGAAGACGAAAAAATAGATGTTGAAAAACTATTAAATTCACTACATCTCGAAAATATTTCGGTTTATTTCAATTTGAATTTTTTATCCCTCGATTTCATTAAAAAAATTGATGCCCTTGCCAAAAAAAAACCTGTTACTATTTATTGTAATTTAGATCCAATTGGAAATTTAGCCAAAGATGGAAATTGGTTCAAAACCAATGAAAAAACAAACTTTGAGACACTAAATCTAATTAGAAATCAAACTTCAAATATAAGTCTATTGGCAATAGATGCTGGTTTTTACCAAAACTCAGGAGCTAATATGGTACAACAAATTGCATATGCAATTGCTCACGCTAACGAATATTTCAATAGAATAAACAACATCAATCAACCAATCGTTTTTCAGGTTTCAGTAGGAACAAATTATTTTTTCGAGATTGCAAAATTGCGTGCTATACGATTAATCTTTAAGACTGTAGCTTCTGAATACAACCATAATTTAGATTGTCATATATTAGTTTCTCCAACCAAAAGAAACAAAACAATTTACGATTACAATACTAATTTATTACGCACCACAACCGAATGTATGTCCGCAATTTTAGGCGGCGCCAATACCATAGCAAATTTACCCTACGATAGTTTGTATCACAAAGACAATGAGTTTGGAGATCGAATTGCACGTAATCAATTACTGATTCTAAAAAACGAATCTTATTTTAATAAAGTTAATAATCCATCAGACGGAAGTTATTATATCGAAAGTCTAACACAACAATTAGCAGAAAAAGCATTGATTTTATTCAAAGATATTGAAGAAAACGGTGGCTTTTTGAAACAATTAAATGAAGGAATAATCAAAAGAAAAATTCAGGAAAGTGCTGAGCGTGAACAAGATTTATTTGATTCTGGCAAAGAAATTTTGCTAGGAACAAATAAGTATCCTAACAAGAACGACACAATGAAACACGATTTAGAGTTATTTCCGTTTCTAAAAACAAAACCTCGAAAAACCTTGATTACTCCAATTATAGAAAAGCGATTGGCAGAAAAAATGGAACAGGAACGATTAAAAACTGAATAAATTATATGTCAGAAATTCAATTTTCAAAATATCAAGATTTTATCGTTGAAATTAAAAATCAAATTTTAAATTCACAACGTAAAGCTTCATTGTCTGTTAATAAAGAACTTATTGATTTGTACTGGAATATTGGTAAAATGATTTTTGTAAATCAATCTTTGTTTGAAGGTAGAAATAACTACATTGAATTACTTTCTAATGATATAAAATCAGATTTTCCATTAATTTCAGGTTTTTCGCGAACTAATTTATTTAATATTCGTAAATTCTATGTCTTTTATTTCTCTATTTCAGTACAACAGGTTGTTGGACTGAAAAAAGATTTATACTCAATCCAACAACCTGTTGGACTCAAAGATTTTGAAACATTAAAAACATTAATTCCTTGGGGACATCATATTTTAATTTTAGACAAAATAAAAAATATAGAGGAAGCATTGTTTTATATAACCGAAACAATAAAAAACAATTGGAGCAGAGCAATTTTAACAATTCAAATAAAACAAAATTTGTTTGAACGCCAGGGAAAAGCGATTAATAATTTTAAAATTACTTTAAATGAAAATCAATCAATATTAGCCAACCAATTATTAAAAGATCCTTATAATTTTGATTTTTTGACTTTAGAATCAAAAGTGCACGAACTAGAAATAGAAAAACAACTTACTGAAAATATTACAAAGTTTTTATTAGAATTAGGTAAAGGTTTTGCTTTTTTAGGGCGACAATATCCGATTGAGATTGGTAATAAATCGTATTCAATAGATTTGCTTTTTTATCATATAATACTCAAATGTTATGTTGTAATAGAATTAAAAGCAGTTGAATTTGAACCTGAATTTGCTGGAAAATTAAACTTTTATTTATCAGCAGTAGATGATTTACTAAAATCAGAAAATGAAAACCCAACTATTGGAATATTGCTTTGTAGCGGAAAAGATCGTATTGAAGTAGAATATTCATTAAAAGATATAAATAAGCCTATTGGTGTGAGTGAATATACTTTTATGGAAAAATTACCAAAAGTTTATCAAAAAAATATTCCTACAGTTGATGAGTTTGAAAAAATACTAAATAAAGATAAATGAGAAAAAACCTCCAACATATAAAACTAGAACAATCTGAATTTAATTGTGTCATTCCGAGCGGAGTCGAGGAACAAAACTTCGAAACCGCCGAAAGAATTTCAGTAAAAAAAACCTATATAAAACAAGACCTCGAAAACCTCGAACATCTAGATTTTGGGGCAGGATTCGCACCAAATCTGCGAGGTCCATATGCTACAATGTATGTGCGAAGACCTTGGACCATTCGACAATATGCAGGATTTTCAACAGCAGAAGAAAGTAATGCATTTTATCGTAGAAACCTTGCAGCTGGTCAAAAAGGATTGTCGATAGCATTTGATTTACCAACACATCGAGGCTATGATTCAGATCATGAACGAGTTGTTGGCGATGTAGGAAAAGCAGGAGTTGCAATAGATTCAGTTGAAGATATGAAAGTATTATTCGACCAAATCCCACTCAACGAAATGTCAGTTTCTATGACCATGAACGGAGCAGTTCTTCCCATTATGGCATTTTATATTGTTGCTGCAGAAGAGCAAGGAGTGAGTCCTGAATTACTTTCGGGAACCATACAAAATGATATTCTCAAAGAATTCATGGTTCGAAATACCTACATTTATCCGCCAACTCCATCGATGAAAATCATTGCTGATATTTTTGAGTTTACAAGCAAAAAAATGCCAAAATTCAACTCAATTTCCATCTCTGGATATCACATGCAAGAGGCTGGAGCAACTGCAGATATTGAAATTGCCTATACTTTAGCAGATGGCTTGGAATATATAAAAACGGGTTTATCCACAGGAATGAAAATCGACGAGTTTGCTCCTCGCCTATCCTTTTTTTGGGGAATTGGAATGAACCATTTTATGGAAATAGCCAAAATGAGGGCTGCCAGAATGATTTGGGCAAAACTCGTGAAACAATTCAACCCAAAAGACGATAAATCTTTAGCGCTCAGAACACATTGCCAAACATCGGGTTGGAGTTTAACAGAACAAGATCCTTTTAATAACGTGGCTCGAACAACCATCGAAGGATTAGCAGCCGCATTTGGCGGAACGCAATCGCTACATACCAACGCACTCGATGAAGCCATTGCCTTGCCAACCGATTTTTCTGCACGAATTGCTAGAAATACACAAATATTTTTGCAAGAAGAAACTAAAATTACAAAAACGGTCGATCCTTGGGCAGGAAGTTTTTATGTAGAAAGTTTAACCAATGAAATAGCGGAAAAAGCATGGGAATTAATTCAAGAAGTAGAAGAATTAGGTGGAATGACCAAAGCCATCGAAGCAGGAATTCCAAAATTGCGTATCGAAGAAGCTGCTGCCAGAAAACAAGCTCGAATTGATTCTGGACAGGATATTATTGTGGGTGTAAATAAATATAGATTAGAAAAAGAAGATCCTTTACACATTCTTGATGTTGACAACCAAATGGTTCGAAAACAACAATTAGAACAACTAGATAAAATAAAAGCATTTCGTGACAACGAAAAAGTTCAAAATTCTCTCAAAAAATTAATCGAATGTGCTAAAACTGGTCAAGGAAATTTACTCGAAATTGCGGTTGAAGCAGCGAGATACAGAACAACTTTAGGTGAAATTTCTGATGCTCTTGAAACCGTTTTCGGGAGATATAAAGCACAAATTAAAACATTTAGTGGCGTGTATAGCAAAGAAATAAAAGACGACAAAAGTTTTGAAAAAGCCAAACAATTGGCAGATGAATTTGCAAAACAAGAAGGAAGAAGACCTCGAATTATGATTGCAAAGATGGGTCAAGACGGTCATGATCGCGGAGCAAAAGTAGTGGCTACAGGCTATGCTGATGTTGGTTTTGATGTTGACATAGGTCCACTATTTCAAACTCCAGCCGAAGCCGCAAAACAAGCCGTAGAAAATGATGTTCATGTTTTGGGTGTTTCCTCACTTGCTGCTGGACACAAAACTTTGGTTCCGCAAGTTATCGAGGAACTCAAGAAATATGGTCGCCAAGATATTATGGTTATTGTTGGAGGCGTGATTCCTGCGCAAGATTACCAATTTTTGTTCGATGCTGGTGCGGTTGCCGTTTTTGGACCTGGAACTAAAATTAGTGATGCCGCGATTAAAATTTTGGAGGTTTTGATTGGATAGCGAATTTTAAAAATTTAAAAATTATTTCTATTTATTGCTAAAATTCAATTTACTATTTTGCGATTAACAATATAAAAAATGAATCCTTTACACGAACTCAAGGCTGTTTCAATAATCTATGGACGCGATAAAAACAAAACCGTTTCATTTTAAAACTATTTTTCAGAAAAAGCGCTAATCAAATACAAAATTCTAGTAGAATTTGAATATTTTTAATATATATCACAGAGTATTGAGTAGATTTTCATTAATTCAATTGCTTTAGTTTGATTAATCATATATTTAAAAGTGTTTTAGATAAATCGTAAATATACTGATGATCGAATTTTTAAATTAATTATTCAAAGATATTTCTTTCTTTTTATATTTCTTTTAACCCTCGATTCGCATTATTTACTAATAATTAATTCTTTAGAAATTTTAGCATCATTTATACCTAATGAAATTATATAAATACCTAATTGTAACTTTGATGTGTCAATATTTATTTTCTGATTTCCAATGTTCTGATTCTCATCTTTAACATTAAAAATTTCTTTGCCTAACATATCATATACACTTATTTTTACATTACTATTTTCGGATAAAACATATTCTAAAGTTGTATTTTCTGTTGCAGGATTTGGATATATTTTAAATTCATTTTTTAAAATATTTTCATTTACAGATAAAACTGATTGGCAATCTACAACTGTAATATTTGAAGTTGTACTAGTTGTAGTAAACAAATTACTTTGATTTATAGTTACTCCAAAACTTTCAGTATTTTCTATATAATTATCCTTAATAACCTCTAAAGTTGTTTGCTTTGAAGTAGCATCTTTCGGAATTATTTCAAAATAAGTAACTCTACTAAAATCAGACCCTGTATAAGCATCACCAGATAAAGAATATGTAACTTGCATTGGGAAACTTAAATTATTATTAGCTAAGCGTTCAACTGTTAAAGTGCTATTTGTATTGTTACATTCAACCATGTTACCTGTAACTGTTAAACTTACTTGCGAACTTGGCGCAGTTATAAATTTTTGAGTTGAATTGAAAATACAATTTGTTACGCTTCCTAAATTTTCATTGGCATAATTAATTGAACTATTTGGATGTATAACAGTTAAATTATTTAGTTTAACATTATCTATACCAGGACTTGTTGATGGATTTCCGTAGGATCCAAAATACGGATAGTTAGTATTATAAGAAATAATACAGTTATTAAAAGTCGCACCGCCATAACTTGGGCAAGCATTAGAATAATCTGTTACCTGAACAAATATTGGGCTGTTTACTACTGGAGGAGTGATTCCGGTTCTTTGAGATACATTAATAAAAGCACAATCATCAAATGTGGTACTAAATCCATTTGATGTTTTTCTAATATTAACAGCATTCCATTGACTGTTTTCTACTAAACAGCGTTCGAATTTAACAAATCCTGCAACGCCTTGCCCGTTTGGTCCAGAAACCGCAATTTCTGCCGCTGAATAACCGTTAGTTTCTACATGATTACTGCTTGTATAGCAATCTCTAAAAGTTACAGATATTGGTTCAGAGGCTGTTGTTGCGTAAAAAGGAGCTACTTGAATTCCGTTACCATTGTTTCCAATAAATCTACACTTTTCAAAAACTACATCAGACATTCTATGGTGAACATAATCTTGCTCTAAATCTACTCCTGATTCTGGTGCTGTGCCTGCAGTATTTGTAAACCAACAGTTTTGAACCAATAAATGCTCTACAGATCCAACAGAAATACCCTGACGGAAATTTTTGTCACAACGTAAATCTTTTAAAAGTATATTTTCTGAATATAATTTTGGCATTGCGGTTGAAGCATACCAAGTATTGCCACTAATTAATACACCATCTCCTCCACTTTCATCTAGTTTTAATCCGTAAACACTCACTCCGCTACAATTATCAATAGATATGCTGTGTCGCCACTCGCTATGAGGAGTTTGATTTGCTGCTGCTTCTGCTCTGTTCATTTTAAAAGTAGCTCCATAACCTTTTACAATCAAATTTTTACATCGAATTAATTGAAATAAACATGCTCCAACATCTGTAAAAGCTCCAGCTTTTGCTCTTAAAACTACATCGTTTTCAAAAATTATGGTCTTATTTGTTAAATCAAAAAACTGATTGGGTTGTACTATCCAATCTCCAGCCTGTTTATCAATAATAATTATATCATTAGCGGAGTTTATTGCATTTCTGAATGCTGTAGTGGCATCGGTAGAATTCCATCCAAAACTTGAGGCATAAACAGTAGTAGAAAAACTATTTATTGAAAATAATGTTATTATCGCTAAAAAAAATGTTTTCATAATATAGAGTTTAAGGTTGATTTTCAGTGTATTGATAAAAAGTTGAAATTTCTACTTGAAAATCAAAATTTATAAAATCAAAGTTACAATTTTTTTTGTAAAAAAATAACCGTCGTGATTTTCTCTATGATGATCAACATAACTCCTCAACCAATAATCAAATCATGTAACTTGCAGTTGAGATTTTACTGATAAAAAGTAAATAATACGAATAAAGGATTACAAAATATTAATTAAAAATTGAGAAATTGTTGCTTCAATAACACTTTAGATCTAAAGTGAATAACAATATTACTGTTAACTAAATTTCAAATTTTAATTCTTTATGGAATATTGTGGGTTAATTTTTATAAACTTCAATGAAAAACTATATTTTAAAAATTATTTCTATTTATTGCTAAAATACAATTTACTATTTTTGCAGTTAACAATATAAAAAATGAATCCTTTACACGAACTCAACGCTGTTTCACCAATTGATGGAAGGTACAGATCTAAGACTATTTCACTTTCAAACTATTTTTCTGAAGAAGCGCTAATCAAATACCGAGTTCTAGTAGAAATTGAATATTTTATTTCACTTTGTGAAATTCCTTTACCACAATTACAAAATGTAAATTCAGATACATTTGAAAATTTACGAAATCTTTATAAAAACTTTTCTACAGAAGATGCACTTTGGATAAAAGAAACCGAAAAAGTGACCAACCACGATGTGAAAGCGGTTGAATATTTCATTAAAGAAAAATTCGAGACTCTTGGGCTATCTCCATATAAAGAATTTATCCATTTTGGATTGACTTCTCAAGACATTAATAATACTGCAATTCCACTTTCTACTAAAGAGGCTTTTCAAGACGTATACCTAAAATCACTTATTGAACTCGTTGCTAAACTAAAAGATTTAAGCACAGAATGGAAAGACATTCCTATGTTAGCACGAACTCATGGACAACCTGCTTCTCCTACTCGACTGGGCAAAGAAATAGGCGTTTTTGTTGAACGTCTTGAAGAACAAATGCGATTGTTGTTCAACATTCCTTTTGCAGCAAAATTTGGTGGTGCAACAGGCAACTATAATGCACATCATGTAGCTTATCCACAAATTGATTGGCGGAAATTTGGAAATGATTTTGTTGAAGGAAATTTAGGATTACATCATTCTTTTCCGACGACTCAAATTGAACATTACGATCATTTTGCTGCGTTTTTTGATGCTTTAAAAAGAATTAATACCATCATAATTGATTTAGATAGAGACATTTGGACCTATGTATCGATGGATTATTTTAAACAAAAAATCAAAGCTGGAGAAATCGGATCTTCTGCGATGCCACATAAAGTAAATCCTATTGATTTTGAAAATTCTGAAGGAAACTTGGGAATTGCAAATGCTATTTTTGAGCATCTTTCAGCAAAATTACCTTTGTCACGTTTGCAACGTGATTTGACAGACAGTACGGTTTTGAGAAACATTGGTGTTCCTTTTGGACATACTTTAATTGCCTTTGAAGCCACATTAAAAGGTTTGAACAAATTACTTTTAAACGAACCAAAATTCGCTGAAGATTTAGAAAAAAATTGGGCTGTGGTTGCTGAAGCAATTCAAACTATTCTCAGAAGAGAAAGTTATCCAAATCCATATGAAGCACTCAAAGAGTTAACTCGTACAAACTCAACAATTGACAAAAATGCCATTCATAGTTTTATCAATACATTAGATGTTTCAGATGTAATCAAAAAAGAATTATTGCAAATTACACCAAGCAATTTTGTTGGGATATAATCCAATTTAATCAATGATAAAAAACCGTCTCAAGTTAACTTTGAGACGATTTTTTACTGAATTAGAAAATGAAAATCGTTACTCTCGACCAACATTTCCGCCAGAACTTTCATCTTTAGATATAGATTTTGGCTCAATATCGTAGGTTATATTTCCGCCACTAGAAGCATTTCCATTAAGGTTCACAATTGGGTGAATTTTTATGTTCGCACCACTTGAGACATCAGCAATAACCTCATTTACAAGCAACTCATTTGCTTCAATTTCGGCACCACTTGAGGCTGAAGTTTCAAGTTTCAAAGCGATTCCTTTGGCATTGATGCTACTTCCGCTAGAAGAATCTAATGTAATATCATCGTATTTCAAATTCACATTAACTTCGGCTGCACTTGAGGCATCGATTGATATAGCGTCACCTTTAAAAGTTCCGATTCCTTTAATTGCTGAACCACTTGAGGCATCTAAACCCTCTATTTTTGGCATTCTAATAGTGACTTTTATGGTCTTTGTAGCATTAATTTCTTCGTTTGGCTCTATCATCAAAACACCATTTTCTACTTTGGTATCAATTAATTTTTGCAAATTACTTTCTGCTTCTACCGATACAAACTTGTCAGATGATTGTTCTAAAATAACTTCAATACCCGAACTCACATCAATGCTCGAAAAATTTTCTTTGATGTTTCGAACTTCAGTAGTTATTTTTCCGTTGCCTTTTTCGCCGTTCCCAAAATCGGTTTTGATGTTACAAGAATTTAGAAGTAGTGCAATTGCAGCTGTAATTATAAATTTTGTGAGTAATATTATGACTTTTACCATGACTATTTAGTTTTAATAATTATTCCGTCTTTATTAATTTTCAATTCTTTAAACTCTTTATTGTTTGATGATTTATCCGCAGTTGAATCAGCAGTTATTGAAATTCCGTTTTTATTGATGTTGATATTTGGCGATTTGATGTTGATATTTTCATCGTCTTCATCATCATTTGTATCAATATTTATATCAAAATTTTCATCACCATCATTATATTCATCCGTTTCATAGTTTGGACAATTCAAACATTTTACTTTATTTTCTTCGACCTTGTATAAGTAAGAATCTGAACTGTGGTGCAAATTGAAAAAATCGTTGTCAGATTCATCAAATTCCTTCACATTATCATCAGCCTTGAAAAGTGTTCCTTTTGGCAAGTATAAGAAAATCTGAACTTCTTGATCTCGGAATTTGTTTTCTAAATTGGTCAAGAAATAATCATCAAAAATCAATTTGTTGCCAACAATTTTGAAATTGTAATTGATTTTTTCAGCTTTTTGTTTGGCATCAATTGAGGATTTCCCATTAGCTCTTTTTTCAATTTGAAGGTAAGGTAAACGCTCGTCTGTTGGTAAAATTTCAAAAGTGATATCATCAGAATATATCATTTTATTTGACAAAGAATCTTCTACAATACTAAATCCACCCTCAAATTCTCTGTGGTTCGAATAATAGGAATTTGACTTAAATGAAATCATTAAAGTATCTGTTGGTGAAATATTAATTTGTTGTTTTTGAATGGTTTTATTATCAAAAGCAACTTCTTGTGCAGAGTTTATTCCTAAAGAGATTAATATTCCGATTGAAATAATCCAAACCGCTAGTAAAGTATACTTTGCAATATTTCCGATTGATTTTATAGTTGGTACAATGATTTTTAATCCTAAAAGCATTAGGAAGAAAAATGGAATTCCAAATACGAAAAAGAATAAAAATCCAATGAAAAATAATGAACTTTGGCTATAATTAAAGATGTTGAAATAATCTTCCCAAGCCTGACCCATAAAAGTTGTTGAACCAACCGTAAACAAGGTTACAAAAAGTGCAATTAGCATTCCAACTCCTGTCAAAAAAATGATTCCACCAACAAATTTTGCAAAAACACCCAACATTGTAATGATAAAATCACCAAAAGAACTTCCAATATTTCTAGCTTGATAGTTTATTTTATCGCCATATTTATCATTGAAATTGTTGGCTTCATTTTTTAAAATTTCACCAGAATTTTTCAATTTTCCAGAAACATAATCAATTTCTTCTCGAACTTTTCTTTCGATGTTTTCAAGGTTTACTGGTTCACCTTTCATTTCTAATTTTTCTGAAGTTGTAATGGCCTCAGGAACAGCAATCCAAAGAATAATGTACAACAAAACTCCAGTTCCTGCTAACCAAACTAGTGCGATGAGCAAAATTCGCAACCAAGTTTTATCAATTCCAAAATAATATCCTAATCCCGAGAGCACACCACCAACCATACCATTTTCACGATCACGATACAACTTTTTAGTCTTTCCAGAAGTAGATGTAAAACCAGTTGAAGTTGAATTATTTTCACCTTCATCATCAATTCTGTAATCTTCGGGTTGCCCCATAACGACAATTACTTCATCAACATCTTTTATGCCAACAACATGTTTCTCAGTTTTTTGCTTCTCTGTTAAAAGTTCAGAAACCCGAATTTCAATGTCTTTAATGATTTCGTCTTGTCCAGATGAATTTGTTAATGAGCGTTTGATTGCTTCAAAATAGCGATTCAATTTTTGGTATGCATCTTCATCAATATGAAATAAAATACCTCCTAAATTTATGTTTACTGTCTTGTTCATCGTGTTAGTTTTTGTTTGTTATTAGTTGTACAGCATCTGATAATTCGGTCCAAGTACTGTTTAATTCATTTAAAAAAGTTTTACCCAATTCGGTCAATCCATAATATTTTCTTGGCGGTCCCGATGTTGATTCTTCCCAACGATAGTTGAGTAATCCGTCGTTTTTGAGTCGTGTTAACAGTGGATAAACTGTTCCTTCGACAACTAGCAATTTGGCGTTTTTTAGCGTGTCCAGAATTTCTGATGTGTAGGCTTCTTTGTCTTTTAAAACCGACAAGATGCAAAACTCGAGAACACCTTTTCGCATTTGGGCTTTTGTGTTTTCTATGTTCATAATTTTGTAATTTTGATTTTTAAGTTGATTAAACTGCTCATTTTTTGATTTGATTTTTTTGATGATTGAAACTGGGCTTTTGAATAATACTATTTTATAGCCATTAATTTCTTATACAAAGATAATGCTAAAAGACAGTATCATGTTTCGCATAGTACTAATAATTAACTTTTATTTAACAAAAAAGTGGATTTTATTGGTAATTTATATGCTTAATTCCAAAAATTAAACTGTAAACTTTCAAGCACTTCTACTTTTATAAACCAAAATTATTACATTTACAAAAAATAATACAAATGTCTCTTAGTAAATCCAAAGTCAATCTTTTTATCTTTTTTAAACTCCCATCAGCCTTTTTGTGTGGTGTTCGAGCAAAGTATATAGATAATAACAAATGTATTGTAACCGTGAAACACAGATACATCAATCAGAATCCTTTCAATTCAATTTATTTTGCAGTTCAAGCCATGGCAGCAGAGTTGACAACTGGAGCATTAGTTTTGTCACAAATTCGCGATTCAAAAAAAAATATTTCAATGTTAGTTGCCAATTCTAAATCAAATTTCACTAAAAAAGCAATTGGCAGAATCACATTTACTTGCAATGATGGTTTATTGATTGAAAAAGCCATAAAAGAAGCAATTGAAACCAGTGAAGGACAGACAATATGGATGAAATCTGTAGGAATTGACGAAAAAGGCGATCAGGTTTCTGAATTTGACTTTGAATGGAGTGTGAGGGTAAAGTTGTAAGTTGTATGTTCTGGGTTGTAAGTTTAGCAACTTATAAATAAATCTTAAATCTAATTTTCTTACTTGTAATTTGTATTAATTTTATAATTATTTAAGCAACATAGAACTTAAAATATAAAACCTACAACTAAAAAAATGAAAATCCTAATTACAGGTGCTACTGGATTACTCGGAAAACAATTGTCTAAATTACTGATTGAAAACGCTATTTCAATTCATTATCTTTCAACTTCTAAAACCAAAATCGAAAGTAAACCCAATTTTCAAGGCTTTTATTGGAATCCTGATGAAGGCAAAATCGATGAAAATTGCTTGATTGGTATCGATGTAATAATTCATTTGGCAGGCGCCAACATAGCAAAACGCTGGACAAAATCATACAAACAAGAAATTATTGAAAGTCGAGTTTTGTCTTCGAATTTATTATTTAATACTTTAAAAAAAAATCCACATCAAGTAAAACAAATTATTTCAGCATCTGGAACAGCAATTTATCCTGATAGTTTTGACAAAGTTTATACTGAAACCGAAACCGAAATTGCAAATGGTTTTTTGAGTGATGTTGTAATCAAATGGGAAGAATCTGTTGATCAATTCAAATTATTAGCCATCAAAGTATGTAAAGTACGAACCGGAATTGTGTATGACAAAAATGGTGGTGCACTAGCCGAAATTCTAAAACCTATAAAACTTGGGATTGGATCAAGTTTTGGTTCTGGAAAACAAATTCAATCTTGGATACATATACATGATGTTGTAAATTTATATTATTTTTTACTAAAAAGTAATTCCGAAGGTGTTTATAATGCGGTTGCACCAGAAACAGTTTCTGATCAAAGATTGACCAAAACTATTGCTCGTATTCTCAAAAAACCTTTGTTTATGCCAAATATACCAAGGTTTGTTATGAAATTAATCCTTGGAGATATGAGTGAATTATTATTCACTAATAAAAATATTTCTTCAAAAAAAGCAATAACTGAAGGTTTCAAATTCAAATTTCCAGATATCGATAGTGCATTGGAAGATATTTTAAAATGATTTTTTTAATTCTTTTAAGGACTTAATTCATAGAGAGTAAAATCTTCATTCTAATAAAAATATGCCATTTTGACACAAAATAAACTTGTGGCAAAAATTTTGTTATAAGTTATTAAAATAAAAATGTTTAAAAATATATTTCAAAATAATAAAGATCAAAGCAAAATGACTACTGAAAACACTGAATTAGATCAAGAATTAGATGATGTTACTTTAGAAAACAATGCCAACGGAGAACAACTAATTGTTGAAGACGCTCCTGTTTTGTCTGTCGAAGAGCAACTGACTCAAGATTTAGCAAACGAAAGAGACAAATATGTTCGACTTTTTGCTGAATTCGAAAATTACAAAAGACGAACAACAAAAGAAAGAATCGAATCTTTTAAAACTGCCAATCAAGAAGTTTTACAAGCCATTTTGCCAGTTGTTGACGATTTTGATAGAGCACTAACCGAAATTAAGAAAACAGATGATAATATTTTGATTGTTGGTGTGGAATTAATATTTGAAAAACTAAAATCAACACTAGTTTCAAAAGGTTTGGAAGAGGTCGAAATCAAAATTGGAGATATTTTTAATGCTGATTTTGCAGAGGCCATAACACAAATTCCGTCGCCAAGTCCAAACTTGAAAGGTAAAATTGTAGACGTAATCGAAAAAGGTTACAAATTAGGAGACAAAATTATCCGTTTCCCAAAAGTTGTAATCGGAAACTAAAAAATAAAATGAAAAAAGATTTTTACGACATATTAGGAGTTTCAAAAAGTTCTACAGAAGCTGAAATTAAAAAAGCATATCGAAAGAAAGCCATTGAATTTCATCCTGACAAAAATCCTGGAAATGCTGCTGCTGAAGAAAATTTTAAAACTGCTGCTGAAGCTTACGAAGTTTTAAGTGATCCTCAGAAAAAAGCGCAATACGACCGTTTTGGTCACCAAGCATTTGACAATGGTGGTGGTGGACGTGGTGGCTTTAGTGGTGGAGGAATGAATATGGATGACATTTTTAGTCAATTTGGAGACATTTTTGGTGGTGGAGGTAGTTTTGGAGGATTTGGCGGCGGTGGCGGAGGTCAACGTCGTGTAAAAGGAAGTAGTTTAAAAATTAGAGTTAAACTTACTTTGGAGGAAATTGCTAATGGTGTTGAGAAAAAAGTAAAAGTTAAACGTAAAGTTCAGGCACAAGGAGTTACATACAAAACATGTACAACATGTAATGGACAAGGTCAAGTAATGCGAGTTACAAATACCATTTTGGGCAGAATGCAGTCTGCATCTACCTGTCCAACTTGTGGTGGCGCAGGGCAAATGATAGACAAACGTCCGTCTGATGCAGATGCACAAGGAATGATTGTTGAAGACGAAACAGTATCTATAAAAATACCTGCTGGTGTTGTTGACGGAATGCAACTAAAAGTTTCTAATAAAGGAAATGATGCGCCAGGGAATGGAATCCCAGGTGATTTGATTGTAGCAATCGAAGAAGCAGAACACGAATTTTTGAAACGAGAAGGCGAAAATCTTCATTATGATTTATATATTAGTTTACCCGAAGCCGTTTTAGGAATTTCGAAAGATATCGAAGCCGTTAATGGAAAAGTAAGAATCAAACTTGAAGAAGGTATACAATCCGGAAAAATTTTGAGATTAAAAGGAAAAGGAATTCCATCAATAAATGGTTATGGAAATGGTGATTTATTGGTTCATGTAAATGTGTGGACTCCAAAACATTTGAACAAAGAACAAAGAATTTTCTTCGAAAATAATCTTTCGAGCGACAATTTTATTCCACAACCCGAAAAAACAGACAAATCTTTCTTTGAAAAAGTAAAAGATATGTTTTCATAATTTTTTTTGAATAGACCTAAAATCTATTCTTTTTTCCCATCTTTATGAAAATAAAGGTGGGTTTTTTGTTATAATTATTTTTAGATGTAACTTTACAAATAAAAATAGTTTAAATTTGAATCAAGAAAAAAACAAACCTTCTGCGCTTCGAGAAAAAGATGGAATACCTCCACCAGAAATTGTCAATACCAATTCGGCAGCGCAAATTCAATCTTTTAGAAAAATACAACCAACATCAATTGAATTAGTTGATGGAATTTTGTCTGGAAATATTTCTGATTTGAGTCGTGCGATTACGTTAGTAGAAAGCACAAATGTAGAGCATTTAGAAAAAGCCAATGAAGTAATAAATGCTTGTTTACCTCATGCTAATAAATCCATACGCATTGGCATTACAGGTGTTCCTGGTGTTGGAAAAAGTACTTTTATTGAGGCTTTTGGTTTGTATTTAACTTCACTTGGGAAAAAAGTTGCAGTTTTAGCAGTTGATCCAAGCAGTACGATTTCACACGGAAGTATTTTAGGTGACAAAACTAGAATGGAAGAATTGGTAAAAAATAAGAATGCCTATATTCGTCCAAGTGCATCAGGGGAAACTCTGGGCGGAGTTGCCAGAAAAACTAGAGAAACTATTACTCTTTGTGAAGCGGCAGGTTTTGATACAATTATTATTGAAACTGTGGGCGTTGGTCAATCAGAAACTGCGGTTCATAGCATGGTTGATTTTTTTTTATTGCTAAAAATTTCTGGTGCTGGCGATGAACTACAAGGGATAAAACGTGGCATTATGGAAATGGCAGATGCTATTGTGATAAACAAAGTCGATGGTGATAATATTCGAAAATCACAGTTAGCCAAAACTGAATTTGCTCGTGCGTTACATTTGTTTCCTGCAAAAAAATCTGGTTGGACAGCAACAACAGCAACTTGTAGCGCCATTACCCATGATGGAATTCCTGAAGTTTGGGACACGATTTGTGATTTTATTAAACTCACAAAATCCAATACTTATTTTTTCGAAAAAAGAAAAGAACAAAATCAATATTGGATGTTGGAAACCATAAATGAACAATTAAAAAATAATTTTTTTAATCATCCCGATATTATAAAATTACTAGAAGAAAACAAAAAAGCCGTTCAAAACGATGAAGTTTCACCTTTTGCAGCGGCACAAATTTTGTTGAGGAACTATTTTAAAAATTAATTTTATTCTTCATACAAAGAAATCTCTCTATCATAAAATTCATTTGCAAGAACAATCAAAGATTCCATTTCTTGGTTTAATTCTCCCTCATCAAGATCCTCGGCTTCTTCCATAAACTCCACTTCATCGTCTTTTAGATTGATTATAAATCTTGGGTAATCTAGATGAATAATGAAAATATCATCTGGAAAATCAGTATTGTCGCCTAGTAAAAATTTTGGTAATTCCATTTTATTCTTGTTTATATTTATGATTCTCTTTTCAAAAGTTTATTTGTCAAAATTGTAAAACGAATATACAAAAAAAGTGCTGCAACAGAAAGTCCAGCAAGAAGTCCGATCCAAATTCCTGTTGCTTTTAGATTTGTATGCAAACTCAAGTAATACGAAATTGGAAAACCAACAACCCAATAAGCAACAAACGTTATGTACATTGGAATTTTCACATCTTGCAAACCTCGTAATGCGCCTAAAACTACCACTTGAATTCCATCAGAAATTTGAAAAACAGCGGCAACCAAAAGTAACTCAGATGTAATTTTAATAATTTCTCTATTATCTAAAACCTGTTTAGCATCATGCATATTTAAAAATAAATGAGGCAAAAAATTGTTGAGTAATACAAAAGCAATTGCAAAAACGGTTTCTAAAACTATTGCCATTAAAAAAATGGATCGTGCCACAATTATCAAACTTTTGTAATCATTCAAACCTTTTTGATTACTGATTCTAATCATTGCAGTAACATTCAAACCCATGGCAAACATAAAAGTTGTTGTTGCTAAAGTCAATGCAATTTGATTTGCTGCTTGGCTGTTTTTGCTAATTGTTCCAGATAACCAAATTGCCGCTGTAAACAAAGCCACTTCAAAAAGCATTTGCATTGCAGAAGGAAATCCAAGATTGATGATCTTTGTCAGCATCGAGTTTTTAATTTCTTTGAAACTAAAATTCTTGAAGAATTTTTTTAAGTATTTGTTATATTTCAATAAATAATGCATGAAAACAACCATCATAATTCGTGAAATTACAGTACCTAAAGCTGCACCAATAATCCCAAGTTTTGGAAAAATCCAAACCCCATAAATCAAAACATAATTAAAGAAAACATGCACTACATTTGTAAAAAAAATGGCATACATTGAATATTTTGTTTTTGATAAACCATCTGCAAATTGCTTGTAACCTTGATAAATAATTACTGGAATTAAAGAAAAAGCAACCCAATCAATGTATGGCGTTGCCATTTCCACAACAGCCTTTGGTTGGTGCATCAAAAGCATTAAAGGTTTCGAAAGCACTATTAATCCAAATAAAACAATTCCAATAATAGTACACAAAAGTAAACCATGGTGAAAAGTTGATCGAATTTTTTTATCATCATTTTCTGCATCGGCTTCAGCAATAATCGGGGTAATTGCAGTAGAAAATCCTATTCCAATTGACATTCCAATAAAAATAAAACTATTTCCCAACGAAACAGCTGCTAATTCAGTAGATCCTAAATTCCCAACCATAAAATTATCAACAATTCCAATGAGCGTATGACCCAACATTCCCAAAACAACTGGAATTGCTAATTTCATATTTGCTGAAAACTCATTAGTATATTTAGAAAATGACATTTTTATAATTTTTGCAAAGATAATTCTCTTGAATCGAAAAGAGCCACTTTTTACTAAAATATAAAATAAATTTCTAAAATATTCGTTTTTACACTTTAACTCAATATAAATTACACAATAAATGAAATCAAATTACATAACTTTTAAACTATTTGATTATGAACATTTTGAAAAAAATGCAAATTCTTTTTCTTTTTATATTTCTTTTAACTTCTGTGGTTAACGCACAATCTAAAAATTACAATCGAGGATTCAAATTGGGAATAGGACTTGATTTGGGTTATTCATCAAACGACCCATACAAAATGGCATTAGGTTTTGATGGCAGACTGCAATATGATTTTTCTAAGCGATACTCAATTACCTTGACTACTGGTTTTACAAATATTTTTGTTAGTGGCGAGAACAACGATTTAGGAATTATTCCAGTAAAACTAGGTTTCAAAGCATTTGTTTGGAACGATGAATTTTATGTCATGGGCGAAGGTGGCGCCGCATTTGCAGTAACAAACAACTACAATAAAAACTCTGTAATCATTGCTCCAAGTATTGGTTATGCCACTAAATACATTGATTTTAGTTTACGCTATGAAATTTATACAGATTTCCCATATCGAACCATTGATAATACTTCCAAAAACGGTTTTGGACAACTTGCCTTGCGATTAGCATATGGTTTTAGATTGTAATTATAAAAAAATTAGTTAATTTTATAAGTATATTTGCCTTGTGCAACTGTCCATAATCATCCTCAACTACAACGTTCGATATTTTCTCGAACTTTGTGTTATTAGCGTTCAAAATGCCATTCAAAACCTTGATGCCGAAATAATTGTAGTCGATAACAACTCCACTGACGACAGTTGTGCAATGATGAAAAACCGTTTTCCAAATATAACATTAATCGAAAACAAAGAAAATTCTGGTTTCCCAAAAGGCAATAATATTGGAGTTGATACTGCAAAAGGAGAATACATTTGCATCTTAAATCCCGATACAGTAATTGCCGAAGATACTTTTGAAAAAATATTAAATTTTGTCACTTCGAGCGCAGTCGAGAAAAATAGTTTAGGTATAATTGGTTGCAAACTTATCGACGGAACAGGAAATTTCTTACCCGAATCGAAACGTGGCATCCCTACTCCACTTGTTGCATTCACAAAAATATTTGGATTATATAAAATTTCTACTCTTTTCGGAAAATACTATGCACAACATCTCTCAGAAAATCAATCAGGAAAAGTTGCTATTTTAGTTGGAGCATTTATGATTATGAAACGAGAATTATATCAAGAAATTGGCGGATTCGACGAAAACTGCTTTATGTATTCAGACGATATTGATTTGAGTTATAGGATTACTCAAAAAGGTTTCGATAACTATTATTTTCATGAAACATCAGTTATTCATTATAAAGGAGAAAGTACCATAAAGGATGGGACATATATGAAACGCTTTCAAGAAGCGATGAATTTTTTCTATAAAAAACATTTTAAAATTTCTTTTTTCTTTTCGATATTTATGAAAATCGGAATCATTATATTTTCATTCATTAAAAAATTCCAAGGAAAATCAAAACCAAAGGTTGTACCCGAAAATTATATTTTGATTTCTGATAATGAAAATTTAAAGCAAAAACTTGAAAATCAATTTCAAAAACCAGTCGAAATTGTATTACAAAATTCCATAATGACGAAATCGATTTCGAAAAAAAACAATTACGAAATTATTTTCGATAACAATTACGTTGATTTCAAAACCATAATCAAATCACTGGAGACAAATAAAAACAATAATTTTACATTCAAAATTCTACCAAAAAAATCTAATTTTCTCATTGGCAGCAACAGTTCTAATGATCGTGGTGATGTAATTCAAATAGTAGATTTTAGATAAAAGAAACCCCATTTTTAAATTCGTAGAAATTCGTGTAATTCGTGTTTATTTTATTATTTTTGCACAAACAAAATCAAAAACTATTTTTTCATACACATACTATGGCAAGATTTGAATTAAAACTTCCAAAAATGGGAGAAAGCGTCGCAGAAGCAACCATAACCAATTGGTTAAAACAAGTTGGAGACAAAATCGAAATGGACGAAGCAGTTCTTGAAATTGCAACCGACAAAGTCGATAGCGAAGTGCCAAGCGAAGTAGCAGGAATTCTCGTTGAACAACTTTTTCAAAAAGACGATTTAGTTCAAGTTGGTCAAACCATAGCAATTATTGAGACCGAAGGTGTAAATACAGCCGCTCCATCGGCAGAACCTTCGCCAATTGCAGCACAAGAAATCGAAAAAACAATAGAAATAATCAAAGAATCGGTTACAATTCCAACATCAGACTTTAAAGATTCAGACAAATTCTATTCACCATTAGTAAAAAATATAGCCCAATCAGAAGGAATTCCGTTAGTAGAACTAGAACTTATTGAAGGAACTGGCAAAGACGGACGATTAACAAAAACAGATATTCTCGATTATGTAAAAAATAGAGTACAATTTGCAGGAAAAAGTTCTCCAGTTGCAGATAGCAGTTTACAGATTTCAGATAGCAATGTTCAGAGTGCAGTTGTCACACCAAGCGTTTCATCACAAGCGCAGTCGATAGACGAAGCTCCACAAGTTGTTGACAAAGCACAACCCACAACACAAAACCTACAACCTACAACCCAAAATACACAACCAATTTCAGTAAACGGTGGCGACGAAATCATCGAAATGGACAGAATGCGTAAGTTAATTTCTGGCTACATGGTCGCATCAGTACAAACCTCGGCACACGTGCAATCATTCATAGAAGTTGACGTAACCAACATTGTAAAATGGCGTGACAAAGTTAAATCAGCATTTGAAAAACGTGAAGGCGAAAAATTGACTTACACACCAATTTTAATGGAAGCAATTGCCAAAGCACTAAAAGATTTTCCAATGATGAATATCTCAGTTCAAGGCGATTTCATTATCAAAAAGAAAAATATCAATCTTGGAATGGCAGCCGCTTTACCAAACGGAAACCTAATTGTTCCCGTAATCAAAAACGCCGATCAACTCAATCTTGTTGGTATGGCAAAAGCCGTAAACGATCTCGGAAACAGAGCCAAATTAGGCAAACTAAAACCAGACGATACGCAAGGCGGAACCTACACAGTAACCAATGTTGGTACTTTCGGAAGCGTTTTTGGAACACCAATAATCAACCAACCACAAGTCGGAATTTTGGCACTTGGAGCAATCAGAAAAGTCCCGGCAGTAATCGAAACTCCAGAAGGAGATTTTATTGGCATTCGTCAAAAAATGTTCCTTTCACATAGTTACGATCACCGCGTTGTCGATGGCGCACTTGGTGGAAGTTTCGTGAAACGTGTAGCCGAATATCTTGAAGCATTTGATATAAATAGAGATTTCTAAGATAATTTTGCGAAGCCAATCCCGCTATTCACTATTATCTTTTTCTCAAAAACCTTTTTTTCTTGGTTCAAAAACGAACTTCCGATAGTCGTTGTTTTTAAACCAGAAAAAAATAGGTTTTCTCAAAAAAGGATAAACGTTTCTATCAGGGCTAAAAATTCCAAATACTGACAAATTTTATTTAAAATATCCCAAGTTAAAAATATAAAAATCCAGTTAAATAAAAAGTTAAAAACCTTTTACTAAAACTGCAAACTAAAAAAATGGAACTAAAACTGACCAGACCAATTTGTTTTTTTGATCTCGAAACCACAGGAATCGATATCGGAAAAGACAGAATTGTAGAAATATCAATCCTAAAAGTATTTCCAAACGGAAACAAAGAATCCAAAACTTGGCTGGTAAATCCAACCATTCCAATTCCATACGAAACCACACTAGTGCACGGAATCACGAATGAAAAAGTGGCAAACGAACCAACTTTCAATGAATTGTCAAGTCAAATTCACAACATGATCAAAGATTCAGATTTGGCAGGATTTAATTCCGACAGATTTGATATTCCACTTCTTGCAGAAGAATTACTTCGAGCAGGCGTAGATTTTGACATGAAAAACAAAGTATCAGTCGATATTCAAACCCTTTTTCATAAAAAAGAAGAACGCACTTTATCAGCAGCATTAAAATTCTATACAGGAAATTCACTTGAAAACGCACATACTGCCGAAGCCGATACCAATGCAACATACGAAATCTTAAAAGCACAACTCGATCGATATCCCGATTTAGAAAACGATATGAAATCGCTATCTGAATATACAACACGCAAAAAAATTGCCGATTTTGCAGGAATGATAGCCTTTGACAAAGACAACGAAGAAATTTTCACATTCGGAAAACACAAAGGTGCAAAAGTCAACACAGTTCTAGAAACCGAACCTGGTTATTTCAGTTGGATCCAAAATGCCGATTTTCCGTTATACACAAAAAAAGTTTTAACAGCAATTAAGTTAAGAAAAATGAACACTAAATAAGTTTTCAATTTTCAGTCGCAGTTTTCAGTCTGTCTCAGGGAGCAACTGTTTATTGTGACTGAAAACCGAAACTGAGACTCAAAACTGTAAACTATGAAAATAATCTGCATCGGTAGAAATTACCCAGAACACATAGCCGAATTAAACAATGAGCGACCAAGCGAACCTGTTGTTTTTATGAAACCAGATTCAGCCGTTTTGCTAAAGCAACATCCGTTTGTAATTCCTGAATTTTCGAATGATATTCACCACGAAATTGAGATTATTGTAAAAATAAGCAAAGTCGGAAAATACATCGATGCCAAATTTGCACATAAATATTACGACGAAATTAGCGTAGGAATCGATTTTACTGCTAGAGATTTGCAAGATAAGCTCAAGTCCAAAGGATTGCCTTGGGAAAAAGCCAAAGCATTTGATGGTTCAGCAGTAATTGGTGATTTTATGATGAAAACCGATTTTAATTCATTAGAAAACCTTAATTTTGAATTATTCAATAACGGAATTTCGGTTCAAAAATCTTCTACCTTATATATGATGTGGAAAATTGATGAACTAATTGCTTATGTTTCTCAATTTTTTACATTAAAAATTGGAGATATAATTTTTACAGGAACACCATCAGGTGTCGCAAAAGTATCAGAAAATGATGTTCTTGAAGGTTTTTTAGAAGGAAATAAACTACTACGTATACAAATAAAATAATGGCATTACACTACAATTTATCAAAAGTTCATGCACTGTCAGATGGTGACGAAGATTTCGTAAAACAAATAATCGATTTGTTTTTAACTGAAATTCCAGAAGATTTACATAAAGTAAAAGAAGGTATAAACGAAAAAGATTATAAAAAAGCACATGCCTTTGCACATAAAATCAAACCAACCTTGGACTTGATGGGAATGAATGTGGCTTTCGAAGAAATTTTGCTTGTTGAAGCCTGGTCAAAAAAAGAGGGAAAACGCAAAGAAATCAAAGAAACTTTCAAAAGTATTAAATCACAGGTTGAAAATGCTGTAACAGAAATTAAAAAGGATTTTAATTTATAGTTTTTGTTGAGTTATATTCTAGACTAAACTTTAAAAAATTTTAACATATAAATTTGAAAGCAACAATTGTTACCATTGGCGACGAAATTCTTATTGGACAAATAACGGATACAAATTCGGGATTTATTGCTAAATCATTAGACAAAATTGGTGTCGAAATTTTCGAAATACTTTCAATTTCTGACAATAAAAACCACATTCTCGAAACCTTTGCTAAACTTCAAAACACTGTTGATTTAGTAATAATTACGGGTGGTTTAGGTCCCACAAAAGATGACATTACCAAACACACTATTTGCGAATATTTTAATGATACATTAATACGAAACCAAGAGGTCGAAGATCATGTTGTTGCGTTATTCGAACGCGTTTTAAAAATTCCGGCTTCACAAGTAAATAAAGATCAAGCACTAGTGCCCTCAAAGTGTCAAGTTTTACATAATGCAGCAGGAACTGCACCTGGAATGTGGATTAAAAAAGAAAATACAGTTTTTATTTCCTTGCCCGGAGTTCCATATGAAATGAAGAGCATTGTAACTAACGAAATTATTCCGAAAATTGTAAAAGAATACGAGCGTCCGTACATATTACACAAAACAATTTTAACATACGGACAAGGCGAAAGTATTATTGCTGAACGCATCGAAAATTGGGAAAATAATTTACCTAGTTTCATAAAATTAGCCTATTTGCCAAGTCCAGGACGAGTCCGATTACGATTATCTGCTCGAGGAACTGATAAAGATTTACTCGAAAAAACGATAGAAGAATTAGTTATTTCTTTAACCAAAATAATAGGCGAAATAATAGTCGGTTTTTCTGAAGAAGAAACAATCGAAGTTATTATTGGTCGATTACTATCACAAAAAAAATTCACAATTTCTACTGCAGAAAGTTGTACTGGTGGTAAAATTGCTCAAATTATTTCATCCGTTTCTGGTAGTTCAAACTATTTTAAAGGTAGTATAGTTTCTTATGCAACGCAAACAAAAATTGATGTTTTAGGCATTGCAGAATCTTTAATTGAACAGCATTCTGTCGTGAGTGCAAATGTTGCCAAACAAATGGCTTTGAGCGTTCAAAAAATAATGAAAACCGACTATGCAATTGCCACAACAGGTAACGCTGGCCCATCAAAAGGAGATTCAAGTGCAGAACTCGGAGTTGTTTTTATTGCATTAGCAACGCCAAACGATGTTATCGTGGAAGAATTTAGTTTTGGCCAACCACGTGAAAAAGTGATAGATAGAACCGTAAATAAAAGTTTTGAAATGCTACAAAAAGAAATTTTAAAAAATGTGGAATAATAATTTTGTTCATCCGTTTATTTTTTGTTTATTTGCACCCTGAATTTGATTAACGATAAAAGATAAGTATAATGTCAAGAGTTTGCGACCTTACAGGTAAAAGAGCGATGGTAGGAAATAACGTTTCTCACGCTATGAATAAAACTAAGAGAAAATTTTCTGTAAACTTAGTTAAAAAGCGTTTTTATCTTCCTGAAGAAGATAGATGGATTACTCTTAGAGTAGCAGCATCTACTATTAAAACAATTAATAAAAATGGAATTTCTGCGGTTTTGAAAAAGGCTCAGTCAGAAGGATTTATTAAATAATTCCATCAAAATAAATACGAAGCAAAATGGCAAAGAAAGGTAATAGAATACAAGTAATTTTAGAATGTACTGAACACAAAACATCTGGTGTTGCGGGAACTTCAAGATACATAACAACCAAGAACAAAAAAAATACTCCAGACAGACTTGAGATAAAAAAATTTAATCCAGTTTTGAAAAGAGTTACTGTTCACAAAGAAATTAAATAATTATAGATTTATTATTTTTCAAACATAATATTGTAAAATATAAACTTTAAATAAAAACATTTGAATCATGGCAAAGAAAACCGTAGCATCGTTACAAACAGCATCAAAAAGATTGTCTAAAGCAATCAAGATGGTAAAGTCACCAAAAACTGGAGCATATACTTTTGTTGAAAGTATTATGCAACCTGAATTAGTTGATGAATTTTTGAGTAAAAAATAATTCTGACTACAAAATATTTAAAAAACTACTTTGAATCAAAGTAGTTTTTTTTTGCTTAATTTTGAAATAAAATAATTCATCAATGAAACTAAAACCCATCTTCCTACTTTTGATTTCAATTTCAATTAACAGTTGTCAAAAAAAATCTTCAGACACTAAAAACACTATTGAATCTAACGATTACTTCATGTTTTATAAATCTAATTTAGAACTAGATGAAAGTGGCAAAAACGGCTCAACCTTTTTTCTTTTTACTAAAAAGACAAACTCAAATGATAATTTTGTTGAAAACCTGAATTTAGTTATTCAAAATTTAGAAGGAATGAATATCGATCTCAACAAGTTTGTTGCGATTTCTGATAGTCAAATTAAAACCAATGGAAATTTGATTGAAAGTAAAAGAATTTTGGGCAAAAAACAAGAATACCAACGCTATATTTTTGAAGGAAAAATGAACAATTTTGATTTAAAATTTTTACAATATGATTTTGTAAAAAACAACAAAGCATATATTTTGACTTATACTGCCAAAAAAGAAGATTTTGAGAAATATTTGCCCCAAATGCAAGAATCGATGAATAGTTTTACTTTGAATTGAAAATCAAAATCAACTATTCTTCATTTTTAAAACAAAAGTTGTTCCCTCACCTACTCTACTCTCAACAGAAATCTCGCAATCAATTGCTTTAGCCAAATCACGTATAAGATGCAAACCTAGTCCTGTTTTAATCCCGACAACTTCAGTATCATCAAACAAGGCTCTTAGTTGATCTTGATTTACTCCAGAACCATTGTCCGAAATTGACAAGTTGATTTTGTTATTTACTCGATAAACTTTCCAAATAACAGTGGCATCTGGTTTTTCCTTTAAATTTTTTATAGCATTCCCAGTAAGATTTCTAATGATAGTTTTTAGAAAATTTTCATCGGTAATGATTTGAAGGTTATCTAAATTTTCAAATATAATTTGTACTCTTTCTTCACCTGCAAAATGATTTTTTGTGTCATCAAATAAATTTTGTACATCTATTGTTTTGGGCTGAGGTTTAAAATTGTCCATTTGACCTTTGCTCCAAAGCAATAAATCTTCCATTGAGGCTAATAAATTTTCGGCAGTTGAAATAGTTTTTGTTTCAATTTCATTTTTGGTTTCTTCATCAAGCAATTCTGGACTCTCCTTTTGCAATTGCATAAAATGAATGAAATTGTATACTGGGCCTCGCAAATCATGATTTAAAATACTTAAAAATCTAATTTTTGTTTTATTGGCTTGATCTAAATCAGAATTTAATATTTGTAATTCTTTGTTGGTTTTTTTCCTATTTCTACTTTGAAAAAAAAACAAGCCTCCAAGAACAAATAAAAACCCAATACCTGCTACATAAAACCATTTTTGTTTTTCTTGATTTTCTATATTTATTTTGTTAATTTCTATCTGTTTGTTTTTGAGATCGATGGTTCTTTGATCTTCAAGATTTTTTACAGTTTCTTTAGATTTCTCATTAAAAATAAGTTCTGTAATTCTTGCATAATCAAGAGCTGCAATTGCAGCTTTTTTATTTTTTTTCGTTTTTAAGTATACTTCTGCAAGTGTATTAAGACAAATACCAATATTTATATTATCTCTAGATTCTTTGAAATCTTGAATGCTCTCTAATAGTAATGTTTCTGACTTAAATAGCAAAAGCCGTTTTTTAAAATTTGTAGAATCTTTTTGATATTGAGTTAAATATAATTGAGCCTCATCTAATTTAGAATTTGCAATGTATCTGTAATTTTTAATCTCTAAAGCTATTTTTTTACCTACTTTTAAATATTTTAAAGATTCTTCAAATTTTTCTTGTTCTTTAAGAATTAGACTTATTTCTAAATTTAAAAAAGCAATACCGTCTTTGTCATCTAATTTATTTGCTATTGTTAAAGCCCTAGAAAAGTAACTTATTGCCAAGGGATAATTTTTGCCTCTAAAATATAAATCACCTATATTTTGCATATTTCTACCTACCTGCTCTTTGAGGTTTAACTTCATATTGATACCTAGAGATTTATTAAAATAGAACAATGCTTTTTTAGGATTTTTTATTCTTACATATGTTGATCCTATTGCACGATACATTCTAGCTAATTCTGTATAATCTTTAATTTCTTCAGCAATTTTTAAAGCTTTAAAATAACATTCTAATGCTTTTTGGTAATTTGCTTTTTCGTTATATATTGTTCCTTTAGCCCTGTAAATTAGAACTTTATTAAGTTTACTTTCGGCAAATGGGAATGCTTGCTCAAAGTATTTGTCTGCTTTTTCGATATCACCCAAAACAGCATAATTTTGACCAATACTCCTTAATGATAAAGCAATACCATCATCCCATTTTATTTTTTTTGAAAGTTGTAGCGCTTGATTAGAATAAACTATGCCTTTATTTGGGTCTAGAGTTAAAAATTCAATACCTATTTCATTTAAAAGCCCTACCCGTGATGTGTCTACTTTTACTTTTGATAAAGTTTTAAACAGGGAATCAATTTTTCTATTCTCGGTTTTTTCTTGAGCAATTAAAAAACTTGAATTATATAAAAGCAAAAAAAATAAAACACATTTCTTAATCATAAAATTAAATTCAGATTGTCTTTATAACTTCTACCTACAGGAATTTCGATGCCGTTATTTAAAAATATTTTCACCGCAGTTTTATGCGTTATAAATTGTTTTTGAACTGCATAACTTCTATGAATTCTTACAAATGATTGAAACATTTGTTGCTTTAGAGTAGAACCAATATTTGCCCAAACACAATGTTTTTTTTTTGAAGTTACCAAAAGTGTGTAATCCTTTAGAGCTTCGAGATACAAAATATCCGAAACTTTGATTCTAGTTTTTTCATTCC
>JANPDC010000186.1:0-3694 GCA_031431275.1 Bacteroidota bacterium | reverse complement strand
TATGAGCGAAATTGTTGCGAAATTCTCAAAAAAGTGCCTAGACTACTACCCCTTTGGTCTCAAGCATAGTGGGTATAACTCGGATCAATTAATGTACATCAAACAAGGAACAACCACCAAAATTGTTCCAATACCACCGCTGTACAAGACATCATATTTTTATAAATACAACGGTAAAGAACTGCAAGATGAGTTGGGATTGAACGTTTACGACTTCGGGGCAAGGAATTTTGATCCTGCGCTGGGACGCTGGATGAATATTGACCCGAAAGCCGAAACTTCTAGACGTTTTTCTCCTTATGTTTATTGTCTAAACAATCCTGTGTTCTTTATTGATCCTGATGGGATGGAGGCTTCTCCGCCAGATTGGTATATTGATAACAAAACAGGTAAAGTTTTAGGCAGTGATGGGGCTTCAACAAATGACGCACGTTTAATTGACAAAAGAGATTTTGATGATATTCGAGCAAAAAATAACGGGTCTATTACAAGCGCAAATGCGACTAGTCAACTTCAGACAAACAGTATATTTGTTTGTTCTAATGAAGATCAAATTCAACAAGAGGTTCAAGATGTATCTGATTTATCTAGGACAGTTGAACATCAAACAGATATTGTTCTCAATAAATATAACGGAGAAATTAATGCTCAAAGAGGTGCGGTAGGTACTGATGGAAAAAATATAATTGAAACTAAAGAATCAGGGAATGGTGCAATATTAGCGAATGACGGAAGTAGTTTCATGTTAGGTAACGTACATGGGCATAATCTTAATCAAACTAAAGGTAAAGGAACGATTAATGGTCCTGGAACTTCTCAAGAAGACTTAAAAGCAGCAGCAGAAAAACAGGTTACAGTTTATTCTCTTGATTCATATAATACTGTAGTAGGTGGTAGTGCAAGTATTGGAAGAGTAACAATTGATGGCGTTCAAACTACTAGTATTGGTAATACCAAAGGCTCAGGCTCAGCAACTGTAAATTTAGGTATGGATGCATTAAAAACTTTACGAGCAAGAAAATGAAATCAAAATATTCAATATTAATCTTCTTATTCAGTTTTCTTATTAATTGTCGTTCAATACCTGAAATGAAAATCATTCCGTATTTAGTATCTATTGAAACAGAAGATTCTATTTATGGAAAAATAAAATCAATGAATAATGTTTCTTTTTATTTAGAACATATTTCTACAAATGAGTATAAAATACATTTAATGGAATCTGAAAAAAGTAATCAATCAAATAGAATGATCTTTATTAATGATAAATTCTATCCTTTATTTTTTGATACCGATTATCTTTTTTATGTGAAAATGAAAAATAATTATCCTATCGTTTCTAAATTTGAAAACGAAGATGAAAAGAAAAGTAGTGAAATAAAAATCCCTACGATAGACGAACGAATAAAAAATAAAAATTTATTCCTACGTGATAGAACATCATTAAATATCGATTGGAGTATTTTTTGGGTTGTAGATTCAAAAGGTAATCTAATTAAAACTAACTTAAATCAAACTCGATAAGAAAAGATATTTCCCCGACTTTTAGTTAACAAGCAAAGACAAAGCAAAAACCACTCAAGGAAAAGAGTGGTTTTGCAAATGGTGGAATAATTACCTACTTTTACAATGCTATGGGACAAAAAGTAAAAAAAGTAGTTTTAGAAAATGCGGTAACCACCACCACAGATTATCTCACAGGATATCAGTATAAAAACACTGCACTACAATTTTTCCCAACAGCAGAAGGTTATGTTAATTTCACACAAGCATCAAAAGGTGCAGCACCAACAGACACTTTTAACTATGCTTTCAATTATGTGGATCATTTGGGTAATGTGAGACTCACGTATTCTCAGGATCCTGTTACTCTAGCGTTGCGTATTATGGAAGAGAATCACTATTATGCTTTTGGATTTAAACACAGCGGCTACAACTCTGACCAAATGATGTATATTAAAGATGGAACAACCACCAAAATTGTACCAATACCGCCGTTGTACAAGACATCATATTCTTATAAATACAACGGGAAAGAACTCCAAGACGAGTTGGGGCTTAATGTTTATGATTATGGAAATCGTTTATATGACCCAGCAAGAGCAGGTTGGAGTAACATAGATCCTTTAGCAGAAAAGATGAGAAGATTTTCTCCTTACAATTATTGTTTTAATAATCCACTCCGTTTTACTGACCCTGACGGAATGGCTCCAGATGATGTAATAATTAAAGGGACTGATAGAACGTCTGCTTATCTTCAATTAAAGCAATCAGTTAAGGATCAATTAAATTTGAGCATTGATAGTAGTGGAAAAGTTAGCTACGAAAAAATTGCTGGTGTGACACCTAATGCAGATGCTAATCAGTTGATTAATGCCATTGATGATCATTCAATTACAGTTAATTTGAATACTACAGCAAGTAATGAATTAGTGCCATTTGGTGATGCGTTTCAAGGGAATACAGTTACAAAAAGTGAAACAGGAAATACTGTAATAGCCAATCAATCATTAAATCCAAACTTAACTAATTCGGCTGATACATTCTACGATAAACCTGGAGCAAATACTTTGCACGCAATTACTGAAGGATTTTTAGGTGCTAAAATATCACAAGCATCAGGTGTTTCTGCACCACCGTCGATTAATGGAATAGCAAACCCTGTATACGATGCAGCTCACTTAGCTGCAACCTCTCAATCTGGTCCAATAACCGCAGATTTTGTTAGCGCACAAGGTGCGGTATTGCCAAGTGCTGAAGGAGCATCAAGAATTTCAATTTATGTAAGTAAGTCCAATGATTTGCAAGAAATTAATTCTCTACCAATTAAATAATTATTTATGAAAAAAGTTTTAATGGTTTTTGTTATTTTTATACTTGTTTGTTGTAAAATAAAACCTAAAAATTCATCCTATGAAGGCTTACAGGGGATACAATATAAAATTCATAAAATAGATAGTATAAATAATTATTACGTTATAAGTGTAAAAAGAGAAGACTCTTTGTATAAAATTATTTCGAAAAAATATAATTTAACAAAATGCAATAAAATTATAATTAATGAAAATTATGGACTCAAATTAAACTCAATTTATAAGGATAGATTGTTAATTATGAAGAAATATAATTTCAATCATTTTTCGGGTTGGGGTATTGATGACACTTTAAAAATCAATAAAGACTCAATAAAATTCTATTACACTACTAAAAATTTAAAGGGTATATGTTATAATAAAGAAATATCCCGATAGAGCGGATATATCATTAGCACGATAGCGCGGTTTTGCAAACCCTGCCAGTAAAAACAAGCAAATACAAACCAAAAACCAATCAAGAAAAAGAGTGGTTTTGCAAATGGCGGAATAATTACCTATTTTTACAATGCCATGGGACAAAAAGTAAAAAAAGTAGTTTTAGAAAATGCGGTAACCACCACTACAGATTATCTCACAGGATATCAGTACAAAAACACTGCACTACAATTTTTCCCAACAGCAGAAGGTTATGTCAATTTTAGTGAACCACAAAAAGGCTCTGGTGCTCCGGGAGGAACATACAACTATGCTTTTAATTATGTGGATCATTTAGGGAATGTGAGATTAACGTATTCACAGGATCCTGTGACACTCAATCTGCGCATCATGGAAGAGAATCACTATTATGCTTTTGGTTTTAAACACAGCGGCTACAACTC
>JANPDC010000185.1:0-6604 GCA_031431275.1 Bacteroidota bacterium | reverse complement strand
CATTTTTATTTATTTTTTAGTCTGTGGCTAATAATATTAATTCATATCTGAATACTCAACCGAAATTCCCTTCAAAGTACCACTTGTGCAACTTTCGATCTTAACATTTACAAAATCACCAATCTTATAATTTTCCTTCGGAAAAACAACTGTTATGCTTTGTGAATTTCTTCCAGAAAACTCATTTTCAGATTTTTTTGATACTTTCTCGACCAAAACTTCTACTGTTTTGCCAATAAATTCTTCACTGCGTTGCCAAGCATGTTTTTGTTGTAAATCGACAATTTCCTGCAATCGTCTTGCCTTGATTACTTCTGGAACATCATCTTCCATTTTGCGTCCAGCCAATGTTCCTGGTCTTTCTGAATAACTGTACATGTATCCAAAATTATATTGAACATATTCCATTAACGATAAAGTGTCTTGATGATCTTGTTCTGTTTCGGTTGGAAAACCCGCAATCATGTCTTGAGAAATAGAACAATCAGGAATTATTTTTCGAATTTTATCTATCAAAATCATATATTCCTCTCGACTATGCAAACGATTCATTTCTTTGAGAATACGATTACTTCCTGATTGTACTGGCAAGTGAATGTGCTTACAAATGTTTGGGTATTTTGCAATAATATGCAATATGCTTTCGTGCATGTCTTGCGGATTCGAAGTCGAAAACCTAATTCTCATTTTTGGGAAACCAACAGCAACCATTTCTAATAAATTATCAAAATCAACAGCCGTTGCTTTTTGCATTTCAGATGCGTTTGCGAAGTCTTTTTTCAATCCGCCACCATACCACAAATAACTATCTACGTTTTGACCCAAAAGTGTAATTTCTTTGAATCCTTTATCATGTAGATCTTGAATTTCTGACATGATGCTTTGTGGCTCTCGGCTTCGCTCCCGACCACGAGTAAAAGGCACAACACAAAAAGTACACATGTTGTCACAACCGCGAGTTATTGAAACTAGGGCAGTAATTCCGTTACTCATTAAGCGAACTGGCGAAATATCTCCGTAGGTTTCGTCTTTCGATAAAATTACATTTATAGCATCGCGACCTTCTTCGACTTCGGCAAGTAAATTTGGTAAATCTTTATAAGCATCTGGACCCACAACTAGGTCTACAATTTTTTCTTCATCTAGAAATTTTTCTTTCAAACGCTCAGCCATGCAGCCCAAAACTCCGACTTTCATATTCGGATTTAAGTCTCTTTTAACGGCATTGTATTTTTGTAAACGCTTGCGAATTGTTTGCTCGGCTTTGTCTCTTATAGAACAAGTATTAACCAAAACCAAATCGGCTTCCTCAAGAATGTTGGTAGTATTATAACCTTTTTCTGAAAGAATAGACGCAACAATTTCAGAATCAGAAAAATTCATTGCACAACCGTAACTTTCAATGAAAAGTTTTTTTGAGTTTTCAGGTTTGTAATCCAAAATTAGGCTTTCGCCTTGTTTATTTTCTTGGTGTTCCATAATTTTTAATCAGTTCACAAATATACTATATTTTCAAGAAATATGACAAGTTGGCAGATGAACTTTAAGTAAAAATAATTATTTTTACAAAATAAACTTAATAATCAAATAAAGATGAAAAAAATAATCACAACAGATAAAGCACCAGCACCAATTGGACCCTATAATCAGGCTATCTTATCTGGAAATACCTTGTACACTTCTGGACAAATTGCTTTAAATCCTATTACAATGGAATTAGTTATAGAAAATATTGAAAGCGAAACAAAACAAGTCATGGAAAATATGAAAGCAGTCCTAAATGCTGCTGAAATGACTTTTGAAAATGTTGTAAAAACTACAATTTTTATCATGAGCATGAATGATTTTGGAGCAATAAATAGTGTATATGGTGGTTATTTCGATGAAAAAACTGCTCCTGCTCGCGAAACTGTTCAAGTTGCAGGTCTGCCCAAAGGTGTTAATGTTGAAATTTCAATGATTGCAGTTAAATAGCAAAAAATCATGGGTATTAAAAACGATTCTTTTTAGAATTAAATGATGTAAAAAAAGCATAACTTAGCAATTCATAAAATATCACATGAACGACCTTAGTAACTATAGAAAATCCTACGATAAAAATGAACTTTTAGAAACTAATTTGCCAAAAAATCCAATTGATTTATTTGATATTTGGTTTAAAGAAGTTGAAAATCAAAAAGGCACCGAAGAAGTTAACGCAATGACAATTGCTACGATTGGTCTTGACGGATTTCCAAAGTCTCGTGTTGTTTTGCTAAAAAATCTTTCTGAAAAAGGATTTGTTTTTTATACAAATTATAATTCTGAAAAAGGAAAAGCAATTATTGAAAATCCAAATGTTTGCTTGTCTTTTTTTTGGCATTCATCAGAACGTCAGGTTATTATTAAAGGAATTGCCGAAAAAGTATCTGATGAAATTTCAAAAAACTATTTCAAATCTAGGCCAATTGGCAGTCAATTAGGTGCTATTGTTTCACATCAAAGCGACATTATCCCAAATAGAGATTTTCTGGAAGAAAAACTTCTAAATCTTGAAAAACAATTTGAAAATCAAGAGATTCCTAAACCCGATTTTTGGGGAGGATTTATTGTAAAACCCATTTCAATTGAATTTTGGCAAGGACGTCCAAATAGGCTACATGATAGAATTAGATTCGAATTACAAGAAGATACCTCTTGGAAAACAGATCGATTGTCTCCATAAAAATTTAATAAAATGAAAAATCTAACTATAATTAGACATGCAAAATCCGATTATCAAGGAGGATTATCTGACAAACAAAGAACAATTACAGAAGGTGGAATCGAAAACTCAGTTTTAGTTTTTTCAGTCTATAAGAATATAATTCAGGATAATTTTTCAATCTTTTCTAGCAATGCGACTAGAGCTATACTCACCTCAAAAGTATTCGAAAAAGTTTTGAATTTGGACAAAAATCTAATTCAATATGAAAATGATTTGTATACTTTTGATTCATCCGATTTAGAAAAATTCATAAAATCAATCGATAATAATCTTGATAATGTATTAATTTTTGGACATAATGGAGCAATTACTGATTTTGTAAATAAATTTGGCGATATTTACATTGATAACGTTCCAACATCGGGATTAGTTTCTATTAATTTTGAAATTGATAATTGGAAAAATATAAAAAAAGGAAAGACTATTAAAACCCTATTTCCAAAAGAATTAAGATGATTGAAATACAAGAAAACAGATATATTGATCGAGAAAAAAGTTGGCTTACTTTCAATGCTCGTGTACTTCAAGAAGCCGCAGATGATAATGTTCCATTATTGGATAGGCTTAGATTTCTGGGGATTTTTTCAAATAATTTAGATGAATTTTTTCGAGTGCGTTTTGCAGCAATTCGTCGTTTGAGTTTTACAAAAGATGATGGCAAAAAATTACTTGGAGGAAATTCTGCCACTCAATTAGTAAAAGATATTACAGAAATTGCTATCAAGCAACAATCCGAAAGTTTAAGAATTCTTGGAATCATTGAAGATAAATTGCAAGCACAGAAAATATTTATTATAAATGAAAATGAAATTTCTAAACCACAAGAAAATTTTCTAAAAGATTTTTTTATTCAAAAAGTGAGTCCTGCACTAGTTACTATCATTTTAAATGATTTAGCGGAATTTCCAGTTCTAAAAGATACATCTGGATATTTAGCAGTAAAACTAATCATGAAAGTTACTGATGAACAAAAGCCAGAAATTCGCTATGCAGTTATTGAAATTCCAAAATCTGAAAACCGATTTGTAGTTTTACCTTCAGATACCGACAATCAGTATATAATTATGTTAGACGATGTAATTCGACTTAATTTAAAAAGTATTTTCAATATTTTTGATTACGAAAGCGTTACAGCACACATGATAAAAATTACTCGTGATGCGCAGTTAGACATTGATAGCGATTTGAGTAAATCAATGATTGAAAAAATTTCTACAAGTGTAAAAGATCGTAGAATTGGTGAGCCAGTGCGATTTATTTATGATAAATTAATCGAAAAAGATACTCTAAAATATTTTCTTTCTCATATGGGAATTGATTCTTCAGATAGTATAATTCCTGGCGGAAGATACCATAATCGAAGAGATTACATGAATTTTCCAAATCTTGGACGTTTTGATTTATTGTATAAAACAAATCCTCCGTTGTCAATTCCGGGCTTGAGTCTAGAAGAAAACATCATGCAAAAAATTGCCGTAAAAGATTACTTGGTAAATGCACCATATCAATCTTTTTCCTACATTATAAAATTTTTGCGAGAAGCAGCTTTAGATCCAAAAGTCACCTCAATAAAAATAACTTTATATCGTTTAGCCAAAAATTCTCAAATTATAAGTTCTTTAATAAATGCTGCTAAAAACGGCAAAAAAGTAACCGTTCAAATTGAACTTCAAGCTCGTTTTGACGAAGCAAGCAACATTTCCTATGCTGAACAAATGCAAACCGAAGGAATTGAACTTATCTTTGGAATCAAAGGATTAAAAGTTCATAGTAAAATTTGCGTTGTTGAACGAATGGAAAAATCAAAAATAAAACGTTATGGCATTATTTCTACAGGAAACTTTAACGAATCAACTGCAAAAGTTTATACTGATGTAACACTATTTACAAGCCATCAACAAATTTTAAAAGATATTATCAAAATTTTTGATTTTTTTGACGTTAATTTCAGATTACAGCGTTACAAACATTTAATAGTTTCTCCACACTATTCTCGAAATAGATTTAATCGTTTGATAGACAATGAAATAATGAATGCTAAAATGGGAGTTACAGCCTTTATAAAACTCAAAATGAATAGTTTATCAGATTATTTATTAATTGACAAATTGTACGATGCGAGTCGTGCAGGTGTTAAAATTCAATTAATTGTTAGAGGAATATGTTGCTTGATCCCAGGGGTCAAAGGCATGAGTGAAAACATTGAATGTATTAGTATAGTAGATAATTATTTAGAACATACAAGATTGTATATTTTTGGCAATAATCGAGATCCAGAGGTTTACATTTCCTCGGCAGACTTTATGAGAAGAAATCTCGATGCTAGAGTTGAAGTGACTTGCCCAATTTATGACCCACAAATCAAGCAAGAATTGATTGATAGTTTTAATGTAGGATGGAAAGGTAACGTAAAAGCTCGTTTTCATTCAGAAAAATTAGATAACAAATATAGAATTCGCAAAGAACACGAACCTGTTTTTAGAGCACAACTAGAAACGTATAATTTCTATAAAAATAAAATATAAATGAATTATGAACTTTTGCAAAAAGTAACTTTATATCTTTTTTAACCTCATTCTTAACCTAAAAATTCAAATTTCAAATTGATAAACATAAAAAAATACGCTGCAATTGATATTGGCTCCAATGCCATGAGATTGCTTGTAACTAACATTGTTGAAGTTGAAGGAAAAGAAGTCCAATTTAATAAAAGTGCTTTAGTTCGAGTTCCAATTCGTTTGGGTCAAGATTCTTTTACAGTTGGAACAATTTCTGACGAAAATATCAATCGAATGATTGATGCTATGAAAGCTTTTAAACTTTTAATGAAAGTTCATAAAGTAGAAAAGTATATGGCTTGCGCAACTTCTGCATTGAGAGAAGCCTATAATGGAACTGAAGTTGTTGAAATTATCAAGAAAAAAGCGGATATAAAAATTGAGATTATTGACGGAAAAAAAGAAGCAGCAATTATTGCTTCAACAGAATTACATCATTTGCTAAAAACAGACCAAACCTATTTATATGTTGATGTTGGTGGCGGAAGTACTGAATTTTCTTTGTTTTCAGATGGAAAAATGATAATTTCAAAATCTTTTAAAGCGGGAACTGTTAGACTGTTAAATGACGTTGTTAGTGAAATTGTTTGGCAAGAAATTGAAAATTGGATTAAAACTAATACCAAAGACTATGAAAATATTTCATTAATTGGTTCAGGAGGAAATATTAATAAAATATTTAAAATGTCAGCAAAAGCGTTAGACAAACCTCTATCCTATATGTATTTAGTATCACAATATTCCTATTTGAATTCGTTGTCGTATAATGAAAGAATATCAAATTTAGCTTTAAATCCTGATCGGGCAGATGTTATAGTACCAGCACTAAGAGTATACATGAATGCTATGAAATGGAGTGGCGCAAGAAATATTTATGTTCCAAAAATTGGATTATCAGATGGAATAGTAAAAGCATTGTATTTTGGAAACATATAAACATACAACTACTCTATTGGCCAATCATTGTTTTGAATTTTACTTTTTGATCTTTATTTAAAAATTCTAAAACTTTTCTATTTGAAATCTCCGTAATTTCTTTGATTTCTTCCATTTTTTCTTGTTCAGAAGTTTCTTTTTTTAATACAATTTCTTGCTTTTTAAAACTTTCTTTGATAACACCAGATACTGCAAAAACCTGCAAATCGTCGAGTGTTAGTTCTTTTTTAAATTTGTTTATGATTTTATCAAAACGCTCTTTTTTATTTTTTTCACTTTCAACTTCAGTTGATTTATCTTCAGTTGGAATACCGTTTCTATTAGATTGCCCACCTCCAAAACGAGGATTTGAATCCCCAAAGCC
>JANPDC010000184.1:0-5725 GCA_031431275.1 Bacteroidota bacterium | reverse complement strand
AGTAGAAAAGGCTGGGGATTATCACTGTTAACGAGGTCATTGCCTCTGCGGTTACTGAGAACCTTACTCCAGCCTTTTGTTCTTTCTGGTTTATATTAAAAATTTTATCTAAATTTACAAAATGCAAGCTTAAGGCGGTTTGGCGCAATTGGGGTTTTAGGCAAACTTTAAAGTTGATTTTGTACTTGGAAGTTCGGTCTTTAATCGATACATTTGGCTAACCAAATCCCCAACTGACGACAAGCCACGAGACGTTGTGCGACAGCAACGAGCGACAGAAACTAAATAGAAAAATAATGAGTAAAAGAATTGGACATTGGAGTAAAGATAACGCATTTGTTGATGTTTGTATTAAATCAGACAATGCAATTGGAGTTGCACTTGCAAATGATGAAATGGTTGCTGATAAAACACCATTTAGTTTTCTAGCAGTTAAAAGAGATTCAGATTGGCTTGAAGGAGGTTCAACTAATTGGGATTGTATTACATTAATAGAGGCAAAACAGCCATTAACTCAATTACTATTAATTGGTGTTGAAGGTCAAGTTCACATAACTGGTTCTGGAGATAGGCATACAGAAGAAATAATAGATAATGAATTTTCGCCGAAAAATTATGGTTTTATTCGTGGTGCAAGAAACATAGAAGGAGAAGTATTTGTTTGCGGAATGAAAAAACAAGTTTATAAAAGAAATAATGCTTACAGTTGGAGTTGCATTTCAAAACAAATTATTGGAGGCGAAGGTGTTCACGGTTTTGAAGCAATAGATGGATTTTCAAAATCTGATATTTATGCTGTTGGGTGGAAAGGAGAAATTTGGCATTTTGATGGTGTAAATTGGAATAAGAAAGCCATAAATACTGAAAATATTCTTTTAGATGTTTGTTGTGCTGGGAATGGAAAAGTTAATATAATTGGACGTGGACAAATTTTTATTTACGGAAAAAATGAAAACTGGAAAATCAAGCAGACTGATTTTGAATTAATAAATTTGTGTTGGTTCAAAAATAATCTTTACGCATCATCAACTCAACATATTTTTAAACTTAATAAAAACGAGAATTTTGAAATTGTAGAAATTTTAGATGATAGTCCCGAAACTTGTGGAAAATTATCAACAAATGGAGAAATAATGGTTTCCGCAGGTGAAAGAGACTTATTTAATTTTGATGGAGAAAATTGGAAACGATTAGATTAATTAAAGTTAAATTGAAAGAAATAATAAATATTTTGCCGTCGCACAACAGCGGTTTGGCGCAATTGGGGTTTTAGGCAAACTATGAAGTTGGTTTTGTACTTGCAAGTCTGGTCTTAAATCGATACATTTGGTTAACGAAATCCCCAACTGACGCCAAGCCACGAGACCTTAACTATAATGTTATGAGAAAATTGAACCTATTAAGACTTTTATTTTTAATTGGACTATTCGCATCATGTGAAAAGTCTCTGAATGGCAAAACATTTTATGGAAAAGAACATGAAACCTATTCTCATGGAAGTCAGTATTTTGAAACGAAAATTTCTTTCAAAAATAAAGTAGTTTTTATTGAAAAGAAGCCAATTACAATAAATACAAATGACACAACGAAATATGAATATCAAGGAGAAATTTTTAAGTACAAGGGAAAAGTAACATTTTTAAATGATAGTATTAAAATTAAAGTAATTGCTTTTAATTGTGATGACTGTTCGCCTATCGTTGAAGTTAAAGAAGATGGCAAAATTTTGGATGTTATAGAGGAATTAACTTATAACGGTTTAAAAAATGAGAATGAATTAATATTAAATAAATTTCATTTTAAAGAAAAATAAAAGACTAAAGTTAACAGCGATTTGTTGCAATTGGGGTTTTAGGCTAACTTTAAAGTTGATTTTGTACTTGGAAGTTTGGTCTTAAATCGATACATTTAGTTAACCAAATCCCCAACTGACGCCAAGCCACGAGACATAGTGCGATATTTATGAAAAACTGAAGGGAAATGAGGAAATACTTGATAATTTTACTTTTAATATTTTGTAATTCTTATTCACAATCCGTAAAGGATTTGTTATATGAATTGCGTTATTATAAAAGTGGAGAAAACTATGGCAATAAAATAAATGTTGCACGAAAAGTTCTTAGAATTGAACCATTTAACGAAAATGCAATTGAATATGTTTGTAGATATTATAATGACAGACAAATTGATTCAGTAAATTATTTTTTTAAAAAAATGATAATTGAATTTCCTAATAAAGCAGAACCTTATAATTTAAGATCTCAATTTTTAGGATTTCAATCGACTTTATTAGATAAAAAAATACTTGAAGAAAGTTATTTGTTAAAAGCAATTGAAATTGAACCAAATAACATTAAAACGAATTACTCATTAGGAAATTTATATTATGATGATTTTTTATTTCCTTTTAGAAAATTGAAAATTCTGAACAATTTTGGAACTGAAGAAATTGATTCTTTAAGTATTGAATATCGAAAATTTAAAAAGACTATAAGGCTCTCAAAATTTATAAAACCTGCAGAAAAAGCGTTGTTTTATTTCAATAATGTTTTAAAATTAAAAACAGAAGAAAATAATTTTCTGTATTATCCAATAAATCAAATAAAGAACTATTTGAATATAAATACTAATAAAATTGTGTTACAAAAAAGTGCAAATTCATTTTTTCCAATTGCTCATTTCGCAAATTTAAAAGAAAAATGGGAAACAGACTTATCTATTAATTATATCGATGAAATTGGATTTACTAAAAATGATGTAGATTGGTTAACTTCACAATTATTAGATTTAAAAGAAAGCCCACTTTCAGAAATTGAAATAAATCCTAATCTTGAAATATATAGATTTACTTGGTTAAGAAGTTTTGACAGTCCAATTACAGTTAGAATCGAAAAAAGTGAAAATGAAGTAAAAATATATTGGTCGGTTGGAAATGGAAAAGGTGGATATAAACCGAAAGGAGTTAAAATTAAAAGAAAGCGAAAAATATCATTGGAACAATGGTTGGTTTTTAAAAAATTAGTAAGTAAATCGAATTACGAAAATTTAGAAAATAATCATTATGTATTAATGACAGATGGAGCAACTTGGACTTTAGAAAACAAAACAAATGAAAAATACTTTGCAAAAAAGACAAATTCACCAAGCAAAGAATTTGAAGAAACGTGCTTATATTTAATAAAACTAACTAAATTGAAAATAGAAAGAATTTATTAAACATCGCACAACAGCGGTTTGGCGCAATTGGGGTTTTAGGCTTAATTTAAAGTTAGTTTTGTACTTGGAAGTCTGGTCTTTAATTTATACATTTAGCTAACAAAATTCCCAACTGACGCCAAGCCACGAGACGTTGTGCGTCAGCAGAGAAAAACCGAATAGAAACGAGACAAAAATCGAAAAATGAGAGGAATAATAATATTTATATTTTTAACGTTCATAACGCAAAATCTATTTTCGCAAGAATTAGAATATAGAAGTATTGAATATTATTTTAATATTGTCAAGAGAGCAGAAACTGAAGAACTTAAAAAATCAGGAGTTTTAAATGACAGTTTAAAGATTACTGAAAAGTATAAAAATAAAGGAGAAGAAAGTTTGAATATGTTTGGAAACGAAAAATACTATGATGCAAAAATTAAAGTATTACAGTCAATTTTCAAAAACTATCTATTTCAACAATTTATAGAATATGAAAATGATGTATATGTTTTGTATTTTTCAATGGCAGGTTTTGATGATACAGAATGGCAAATATTGAAGTGGAAAAAAGAAAATTGGAACAAAATTGACAAAATTGATAAAAGATTAGTTAAAAATTGTAAGTTTAAATTTGAGGACAACGAAACTTCAAAAGAATGTAATTTCATACCAATTGCATTTAATTATGATGAAGGTCCGAAAAACCTTAACGATGTGAAAATCTTTATAAAAAAAGATTTTCTAGTAATGGAAAGAGGAAATTTATATCACAGTTTATATAATTTGAAAAACAACAAATTAATACTTAACAACGAAAGTCCTTGGGCAAGTTGTAAAGCAAAAGACAAAGAAGAAATGAATAAGTGGATTAAAGAAAATTTACACGACAAAATTGAAGAAATTATTAATAAATAAACTGCCGAACGCACAACAGCGGTTTGGCGCAATTGGGGCTTTAGGCAAACTATAAAGTTGGTTTTGTACTTGGAAGTTCGGTCTTAAATCGATACATTTGGCTAACCAAATCCCCAACTGATGCCAAGCTACAAGACGTTGTGCGATACTTTCGAGCGACAGAAAACCGAAAAAATAATCGAAAATTTTTGTTAGAATACCATAAATTGGTATATTTGTAAAAATATAAAATTATGGCACGAAATACATCAATTTTAATTGGAGAATATTACGAAAGTTTTATAAATGGTCAAATTGCAACTGGAAAATATAACTCTGTAAGTGAAGTTGTGAGGACTGCTTTGAGGCATTTTGAACAAGAAGAAATTCAAACTAAATCTTTAATTGCAGAATTAGAAGTTGGAGAAAAAAGCGGAAAAATTCGAAATTTTAACAGAACGGAAAATCTAAAACGGTTGAACGAAAATTTCCAAAAGTAATGGCGGAATATATAATAAGTGAAAAAGCGTTAGACGATTTAAATAAAATTTGGATTTATACAGCCGAAAATTGGTCGGTTGAACAAGCAAACCGATATTATAATCTGATAATGGACGAAATAGAATTTGTTGCTGAAAATTTTGAAACAACAAAAGATTTTGGGAGCATTCGAAAAGATTATCGATATTCAAAAGTGAAATCACATTTAATATTTTGCAAACGAGTTGAAAATACAGAAATGGAAGTTGTGAGAATTTTGCACGAAAAAATGGATATTAAAAATAGAATTAACGATTAAAAAAAAGAAAAAACTTCTGCCAACAGCGGTTTGGCGCAATTACTTCGTCTGTTCGCTTTTTCAGGCTCGTGTGGGGGTTTTTGTCAATTCGCTGCGGCGAATCGTTTTGTACTTGGAAGTCTGGTCTTTAATTTATATATTTGGTTAACCTAATTCCCAACTGACGCCAAGCCACGAGACTTTAGCAGACATTTTATGAAAACATCAATATTCGATTGGCTTTTTAATTGGAATCGCCAACTAAAAGTAGAAAATCGAAAGCAAAAATTAGGAGAAAGGTTTACTTCTGATTTGACGTGGAGAAAATTCAACACTGAAGATTTAAAACGCTTAAATCCAAATATAGATTTCGATAATATCGAAAGTATTTATGAAATTGGCTTGAGTAATGCAAAAAAAGATATTTTTCAAAAACTTTTAAAGTTCATTGAGGAGGAAAGGTTTGACAAAATTGCAAGTTTGAATAACACTATTGACGAAGGATATGATAACATTGGATATGTACCTATGGGAGATTACATTCAAACTAATATTTGGAAAGTGAAAAACGAAAAGTCATTTCTTCAGCTTGCAAAAGGTTCTTTCGATAATTTTGAACAAAAAAAAATAAAGTTTGAAAAAAATATTAATTTTATTGACGTAAAAACCCTCGCAAATAGAAAATTAATTTATCCAATCTAGCTAAACGTCTGCTAACAAAGAACTGTGCTCAAAACCAAATAAAATATCATTTATTTTCCTAGTTTTGTGTGGGAAAAAAAATTTAGTCTTGCGAGGGGAAAGTAAATTATTTTTACTTTCTCTTCAAAAGAAAATTTCAAGTTGTTTTTGGAA
>JANPDC010000183.1:0-3009 GCA_031431275.1 Bacteroidota bacterium | reverse complement strand
CATGCCGCCGGATGGACGACACTCAAAATAGGAGTAGAGACAATAGAGCGCCAATGAGCGGTGGTGTGATCACAGATGCAAAAGATGATTTTGATCCTTCTGGAAAACCATCTGTATCTATGCAAATGAATGCAAAAGGAGCAAGAATTTGGGAAGAATTGACTGGTAGAGCCTATTCAACTCAAGGGAATATCGCAATTGCATTAGACAATGTGGTGTATTCTGCACCAGGCGTAACAACAGGAGCCATCTCAGGAGGTAACTCTCAAATATCTGGAAATTTTACACTTCTTGAAACTGCGGATTTATCAAACGTACTTCGTGCTGGTAAATTACCTGCTTCGGCAGAAATTGTTCAGTCAGAAGTTGTTGGACCATCATTGGGTCAAGAAGCAATCGAAAACGGAACACTTTCCTCCATTGTAGGTTTACTATTGGTTTCTCTTTGGATGATGGTATATTATGGAAAATCGGGTTGGTATGCAAACATTGCATTAGCCGTGAATCTTTTATTCTTGTTTGGAGTGTTAGCAAGTTTAGGTGCTGTTTTAACACTTCCTGGTATTGCGGGTATTGTTTTGACCATGGGAACTGCTGTAGATGCAAACATCATTATATATGAACGAGCCAAAGAAGAACTTCGAAGCGGAAAATCACTCGAAGATGCTATATATACCTCTTTTGGTTGGAAAGGTGCGATGCGCTCTATAATTGATGCCAATGTAACTCACGTTTTGACAGGTTTAGTACTTTATATTTTCGGTTCAGGACCAATTAAAGGTTTTGCTACGACTTTATTGATAGGTATTTTTACATCACTTTTTACCTCTATTTTCATTACAAGAATGTTACTAGATTGGAGTGTTGCTAAAGGCAATAAATTAACGTTCGTTACTAATTTTTCTAAAAACTGGTTCACTAATTTCCATTTTGATTTCTTAGGAGTTAAAAAATGGACATACATCTTTTCTTCAACAGTTGTTGTTGTGAGTTTAATTTCATTGTTCTTCGGGAATGGATTGAATCAAGGTGTAGATTTTGTTGGAGGTAGAACTTTTCAAGTTCGTTTTGAAAAATCAATCAGTGCAGAAGCAGTAAAAACTGATTTAGTAAAAGCGTTTGGAAGTGTTGAAGCAAAAACATTTGGAAGCGATACTCAATTAAAAATTACAACAAACTACAAAGTAAAAGAAACAGGAATTGAAACTGATAAAGAAATCAATACCATTTTGTTTGATAACTTGAAAAAACATTTTGCTGCTGGACTTACTTATGAAAAATTTGTAAATTCCTATGAAGGTAAAAAAATCGGAATTGTACAAGCTTCAAAAGTAGGACCTAGCGTTGCAGACGATATCAAAACAAATGCGTATTGGGCTGTACTTGGTGCAATGGCAATTGTGTTCTTGTACTTGATGATTAGTTTCAGAAAATGGCAATATAGTCTAGGTGCAATCGCTGCCGTGGCTCATGATGTTATTTTTGTATTAGGAATTTATTCTTTACTATGGAAATACATGCCATTTGGAATGGAAATTGACCAGCATTTTATTGCTGCAATTCTAACCGTAATTGGATATTCGATGAATGATACCGTAATTGTATTCGATAGAGTTCGTGAATATTTAGGAGGAAAAGCCAAAGGAACTTTTACAGAAATTGTAAATCAGTCCATCAACACAACAATGTCAAGAACAATAAATACCTCTTTAACAATGATTCTTGTTTTGTTAATCATGTTTATTTTTGGAGGAGAATCAATCAGAGGATTCATATTTGCCATGTTAATTGGAATTGTTGTTGGAACTTATTCTTCATTATTTATTGCAACTCCAGTTTTAGTTGATACTATTTCTGCTAGCGATAAAGATTTAGTTGAACATCAACATAACGACTAAATAAAAATTATTAATATAAAATGCTCGAATTTATTCGGGCATTTTTTTTGTTCTAACATTTTAGTTTTAATTTTCTACGAACAAAAGAAGTTATAAAAATTGTGCTAATCGGTTTAATCAGAGCAAGAAAAAAACAAATGTTCAAAACACCAAAAACATTCGGTTTAAAAAACTAAAATTATTTTAATTTAATTAATAAAAACTCCCTATATTTATCAAATACATAAAAAGAAAACTAACTGAATAACCCTGCAATATGAAAATCGATAAAATTCAAGCACTTCGTGGACCCAACATTTGGAGCGTACAACGCAAAAAACTAATTCAAATGCGTTTGGATTTAGAAGAAATGGAACAATCGCCAACCAACAAAATAGAAGGCTTTCGAGAACGAATAGAAGCCATGTTTCCAACAATGATTGAGCACCGTTGTTCAGAAGGATGTCGTGGAGGATTTTTTTCCCGCATAGATCGTGGAACTTGGATGGGTCACGTAATCGAACACATTGCACTCGAAATACAAACCCTTGCAGGAATGGAAACTGGTTTTGGTCGCACGCGTGAAACCAAAACACCAGGAATATACAATGTAGTATTTAGTTACACCGAAGAAAACGTTGGAATGTTTGCCGCAGAAAGTGCTGTGGCAATTGCTGAATCATTAATTGCAGGAACACCATACGATTTAGAAGCCGATATTCAAAAAATGCGTGTCATTCGTGATCGTGTTCGACTTGGACCAAGCACAGGAAGCATTGTAGAAGAAGCCGTGAATCGTGACATACCTTGGATTCGATTAGGTACCAATTCATTAGTACAATTGGGTTATGGAATCAATCAAATGCGTTTTCAAGCCACCATAACGTGTAAAACAAGTAGTATTGCTGTAGATATTGCTTGTAACAAAGAACAAACCAAAAAAATGTTAGATGCAGCAAGTATTCCCGTAGCCAGTGGTGGAATTTGCGTTGATGAAGAAGATTTAGACGAAGTGATCAAAAAAATTGGCTATCCAATCGTTCTGTTTGGTATCTAAATTTGTCTTTAATGTTAAGGCAAACTTCATTTAAGGGTTTTTAAAATTGCCACTAACGTTTTGGGCTTTGCGTCA
>JANPDC010000182.1:0-12153 GCA_031431275.1 Bacteroidota bacterium | reverse complement strand
AATATCATATTTTTTGATTAAATCCCAATGTGGCAATGCGCCCTCATGCAAAACTGGAATAGCTCCTTCTTCGAAAATATTCAGATTTTCTTCGGGTGTTTTGCCTTCAGGAACTAAATCTGAAGGAAGATTTGGTAAAGTATACAATTTATCTATTAATTCTTTTGCCAAGGCATCCGTTTTATCAGATAAATCTTTGCTTTTTTCTTTTAAAGAATGTACTTTTTGTTTCAAGATTTCGGCTTTCGATTTCTCGCCATTTTTCATCAAATCACCAATTTCTTTTGATAATTTATTAGTTTCCGACAAGATATTATCCATTTCTAATTGCGAAGAACGACGGTTTTCGTCAATCGTCACAACCTCATGAACGGTTTTTGTGGCATCGATATTTCGTTTTGCCAAAGCCTTGATTACTTTTTCTTGATTTTCTCTAATAAATGCAATTTGCAACATGTCTAAAAATTTAATGTTAGCAAATTTAGGGAATTTCTTTATAATAGGCGAATCAATCTAAAAAACTTCAAGGTGTATCTATTTATTTGAGATTCATCATTAGTTAATTAACATAAAATTTAGAATTTTTTTATTAAATTTGTTTTTTAAACACAATATTATGAAGAATAGTTATGTTTTTTTGGCTTTTTTGGTCACGTTTTTAGGATTTTCTCAAAATTATCAAAAAGAGTTCGATGAAATGGTTGCTGGTGAAATGAAATCAGTTTCAAATATGGCTGCAATGGCAGTAAATCCAAACACATTGAATTATGATTTGACCTATCAAAAGTTAGAATTTACGGTTAATCCAGCCGTTTTTTCAGTTTCTGGAAAAGTTACACATACGTTCACCGCATTATCAGACATGACTACCGTTGTATTTGATTTATACAAAAAACCTACAGGATTTTTCACAATTGCATCAGTAAAAATGAATGGTTCAAATTTGACTTTTTCTTATAATGCTACTCATGAATTGGTTATTACACTTCCTGTAACTCTATCAACAGGTAATTCAGCAACAGTCGAAATTATTTACAGTGGTGTTCCCATAAATTCTGGATCGCAACAAGGGTTTTACACTGGATCTCACGGAAGTCCATCAACTCCAATTTTGTGGACACTTTCTGAGCCTTTTGGCGCACGTTCTTGGTGGCCTTGTAAAAACGATTTGAATGATAAAGTTGCAAGTTCAGATATTTATATTACTGCACCGATTGCCTACAAGAGTGTTGCAAATGGATTAGAAGTTGATCGAATTGAAAATGGTTCAAATGCAACCACACATTTTTTTCATAACTATCCAATTCCAGCCTATTTAGTTGCAATAGCGGTTACAAATTATCAAATATTTAGCCAAACAGGTGGAACGTCAACAACTGGAACTTTTCCGATTACAAACTATTTGTATCCAGAAGAGTTTGCTGTTGTTACCTCAGGAAACACTAATTCTAATGCATTACCGTTAACGCCTTCGATTATAAATTTTTATGAAACGGTTATTGGACCATATCCATTTCGAAATGAAAAATATGGTCATGCAAGAGCAAATTTAAACGGAGGAATGGAACATTCAACAGTATCTTTTATGAACAGTTGGGGTCGAGGATTGATTGCTCATGAAATGGCTCATCAATGGTTTGGCGATAAAATAACCTGTGGAACTTGGAAAGATATTTGGCTAAATGAATCAATTACAGAATACATGTCAGGATGTTTTGTAGAGTTTATTGATACACCAGCAAATTTTGTAAACTGGAAAGGTTCAAGAATTAATGCTGGATTATCGTACACTGGCTCTGATAATAATTTATATTTAACAGATGCTCAAGCAATGAGTGTAAATAGAATATTTGATCAACCCATTACGTATTACAAAGGGGCTTTAGTTGCCAATATGTTACGTTTTAAAATGGGAAGTAACAATTTCTTTCTAGCGTTACGAAATTATTTATCAGATCCAAATTTTGCTTATAAATATGCAACAACTAATGATTTTAGATTAAAACTCGAAGCCGTAAACGGAACTGGAACTTTGGTGGAGTTTTTTAATGATTGGGTTTATGGTTTGGGTCATCCAACCTATACAATAAATGCTCAAAATGCTCCATCAGGACAAGTAAAGTTCACAGTAAATCAGACTCAGTCAGATCCATCAGTTAGTTATTTCGAAATGCCAATACCAGTTCGAGTGTTTGGAGCGTCTGGACAACAACAAGATTTTATTTTAAACAATACTTTTGACGGACAAGATTTTTTCGAGAATGTTCCTTTTGAAGTTACAAGTGTTGTTTTTGATCCTAATAAAGAAATTTTTTCTCAAAATAATTCAGCAGTTTTGGCGAATTCAAATTTTGATTTTATTTCCAATTCAATTCAATTATTTCCTAATCCTGCAAGTAGCCAATTAGAAATTAAAATTCCAAGTTCTGTTGATTTAAAAACAATCTTGGTGTATAATGCCATTGGTCAAAAAGTATTAGAAACTAATTCGGGTATGTTATTTGTTGATTCATTATCAAATGGTATTTATGCTGTTTCAATTGAAACTTCAGAAGGGATATTTCATAAAAAATTCATAAAAAATTAACACTTCAAACATAAAATGTAAAAAAGTAAGGTGAAAACCTTACTTTTGCTTTTTATAAAGAATCTAAAAACAACTAATGGAAATCGTTATCAAACTTTCTCAATTTTTATTGAGTTTATCATTATTAATAATACTTCACGAACTTGGTCATTTTATACCTGCAAAACTTTTTAAAACTAGAGTTGAAAAATTCTATTTGTTTTTTGATGTAAAGTATTCTTTATTTAAAAAGAAAATTGGAGAAACTGAATATGGAATAGGTTGGTTGCCACTTGGCGGATATGTAAAAATATCAGGAATGATTGACGAGAGCATGGACAAAGAACAAATGGCTTTGCCTCCACAACCATGGGAATTCCGTTCTAAAAAAACGTGGCAACGATTGATTATCATGCTTGGTGGAGTTACAGTAAATTTTATTTTAGCATTTATTATTTATATTGGTATGGCTTTTATTTATGGTGATACCTATTTGAATAACAGCGAACTCAAAGATGGAATTGCAGTTACAAACTCTGTTGGAGAAGATTTAGGATTCAAAACAGGTGATAAAATAATTTCTGTTGATGGGGAAAAAGTGACTAAATTTCACGAAATACCAGGTAAAATTTTATTTTCTAAAGTAGTTGTTTTGGAAAGGAATGGAGTGGAACAGACCATCAATCTACCTGTGGACATGATAGACAAAGTACTTAATGGTGAAAAAAGACCTTTTATAGACATGAGACAACCTTTAGTGATTGGAGAAGTGCTCAAAACTTCGGCTAATTTCAAAGTATTTCTTCCTAAAGACATGATAAAATCGGTCAATGGAATATCAACAAAATATTTTGATCAGGTTACGGAAGTAATAAAAACAAAAAACAATCAGATTCTTGATGTAATTGTTGTTCGAAATGAAAAAGAGGTTGCGCTAAAGGCTACGGTTAACAAAGACGGAAAATTTGGAGTTTCAGTTGCAGGTTTAGGCATGGAATCTCTTGAAAAACTTGGATTATACAAGTTTAGCAAACAAGAATATGGTTTTTTTGAATCTTTCCCAGTTGGAATCGAAAAAGGAACAAATCAAGTTTTGGGTTATTTCAAACAATTAAAGGCAATTTTTTCTCCAAAAACAGGAGCCTACAAAGGAGTAGGTGGTTTTGCAGCAATTTACAATATCTTTCCGAGCACTTGGAGTTGGGAAGTTTTCTGGACAATCACTGCCTTATTGTCAATCATGCTCGGTGTAATGAATCTTTTACCAATTCCGGCTTTAGATGGCGGCCATGTTATGTTTTTATTATATGAAATGATTAGTGGAAAGAAACCATCTGATAAATTTTTAGAAAACGCTCAAATGGTTGGTTTTGTTTTACTTATATCATTATTGTTGTTTGCAAACGGAAATGATATTTACAAAGCCATTGTTGGGAAATAAATTTTATAAAAAATTATTCGTTTTTATTTGCAACAATTAAATAAATCCTTATATTTGCACCGCTTTAAAAGTGAAACACACTTTCCTTCTTAGCTCAGTTGGTTAGAGCATCTGACTGTTAATCAGAGGGTCCTTGGTTCGAGCCCAAGAGAGGGAGCAAGCAACTAAAAGCCTTTACAGAAATGTAAGGGCTTTTTTTCTATAAAAATAATTTATGTACTGTGTTTATATTTTATTTTCAGAAAAATACTGAAATTCTATATTGGAATGAACTCAAATTTCGATGTTAGATTAGATTTTCATCTAAAAGATACTCAATCCAGAAAATTCACACACAATGCAGATGATTGGATTTTATTTCATAAAATTGATTGTGAAACAAAAGAATTAGCCTTAAAAATTGAAAGTCATATAAAGTCAATGAAAAGTAAAATTTATATTGAAAATTTAATTAAATATCCTGGAATAACAGTAAAACTATTCAATAAGTATTGTGACTGTTAATCAGAGTTCCGATGGCTATCGGAATTGGTTCGAGCCAATTGCCTGTCCCGATTGCTATCGGGAAGAGTGAGCAAGCGTTAAAAGCCTTTACAGAAATGTAAGTGCTTTTTTTGTTTAATAAGTGAATTAATTTTGTTTTTTAAATTATTGCTATTATTGACATCTTGATAAAAAAGGATACTTTAGTTTAATCAAATTTCAAAAATTTGGTGTATATTTACACCACAAAAATATCATGTTATGACTAGACAAAGTATTTCGTTGACATCGTTGAACGAAGAATGGTTAAAAAATCAAGTAAGTTTAAACGAGTATAGCAGTAAAAGCGAAGCGGTTAATTATTTAATTAAACAAGCCCGTTCGCAAGAAGAGTATTATGAATTTGTAAGAAACAAAATTACAAATGGAGAAAATAGCGGTCTTGCAAAAAAACAATCAAGAGAAGAAATGTTAGCAGAATTTAAAAAAAATCTACCAATTGTATAATTATTTTTTGTCAATCGATGCAAAGGAAGATTTAAAAGCAATTTATTATTATGGAGTCGGCAAATTTGGCGTTGACCAAGCGGATAAATATTTTAATATGTTTTATGATTGTTTTGAAAGAATTGAGGCAAATCCATTTTTATTTCCAGCGGCTGAACATATAAAAAAAGAGTATCGATTTTGTGTTTGCGGGGTTGATACCATTTATTACCGAATAGTTGATCCCGAAACTATTGAAATTATAACCATAATTGGAAGGCAAGATTTCAATCGTAATTCTTTCATATAATTTCAAAATATTTTTAATTATTTCAAACCATTACATCCCACTTCTAATTGCCTCAACAGGATCTAATTTACTAGCCGAAATCGCAGGTAAAATCCCAGAGATTAATCCAATAATAGCGGCTAAACCCGTTCCAAGAATAATATTTCCCATTCCGAGAACAAACTCAAAATCCATGAAATTGGTCAAAACAATTGAAATAACCCAAACCAGTAACATTCCGAAAATTCCGCCAATTACACATAATATCACAGCTTCGAACAAAAACTGAAACAAAATAAATTTGTTCTTTGCGCCCAATGATTTTTGAATACCAATTAAATTAGTTCGCTCTTTAACGGAAACAAACATTATATTCGCAATACCAAAACCACCAACCAAAAGCGAGAATCCAGCAATAATCCAACCAACGACATTCATTTGACCAATAATTCCATCTAAAAAATCAGTAAAACCAGTCAGAATATTCAAGAAAAAATTATTGATTTCACCTGTTTTTATACCTCTTAAACTTCGTAATTTTTGTTCTATTTCGCCTTTTAGAGCCTCAATATCAACATTTTTAACAGGTTTGATAATAATTACAGGAGTTAGAAAATCGGCATTATCACCATACATTTTTCTTAAAAAATTCGATGGCAAAAATGCTGAGGTGTCATTACTATCTCCAAAAAGTCCAGCACCTTGTTTTTTGAGAACACCAATAACGGTGAATTTTTTTCCGTAAAGTCGAACATTTTGACCAATCGCATCGTAGTTTTCGAACAATCCAACGGCAACATCATGTCCTAAAACAACCACTGGTAAACCCGAATTAGATTCGGATTCGTTATAAAATCTACCAGATTGAAATTCGAGTTGTTGTATGTCATCAAACTCATGCGAAACAGGAACAGCGTTAATGGCGCTTACTGTTTTCGATTCGAATTTGATATTTTCTGGTTTTGTAAAAAACTGAAAGCACAAATTTTCAGCATTTTTGAGATTGGCTTTTAAAAACTGAAACTCCTCAAACGTAACGTCAGGAAATTGTTCTCGTTTCCATTGAGGAATTTCTGAAGGACCAAAAGAAAAACGCATCAAATACATGGTGTTTTTATCAAGTGAACTAAGGTCTTTTTTAATTTTTCGGTCTAAAGAATCCACAGCAGAAAGCACAGCAATAATAGAAAAAATTCCAATTGTGACTCCAAGAAGCGAAAGCAAAGTTCGCAATTTGTTGGTTCGCAAAGCATTCATTGCAAAACCAAAACTTTCTTTTAGTAAACGTAAATAAACAACCATATTAAAACAATTTATGCTATTGTAAAATTCTATAAAATTTCTGAATTATGGGGTATAAATTAGTGATATTTCATAAAAAATAAAATCATTGAAAGATGAATTATGAAATTCAACTTTAATCTTTAGATCTTTGAGTATGAAATTTCAATAGATTTTCAAAAAATCTTGCTTTGGACTAATCTAAAAATCTAATTAAAAAACTACTTTTGCAAAACACAACAACAACTACAAAATGAACACAAACAAAACAATTCAATCGGCACTAATTTCTGTTTTTTCAAAAGAAGGATTAGAACCAATTGTTAGACTACTCAACAAGCAAAATGTTACACTTTATTCTACAGGAGGAACAGAAGACTTTATTAAAAATTTAGGAATTCCTGTGATTCCTGTAGAAGATGTTACTAGTTATCCATCAATTTTAGGAGGTAGAGTCAAAACATTACATCCAAAAGTTTTTGGTGGAATTTTAAACCGCCAAGACAACGAAACCGATGTGGCTCAAATGATTGAGTTTGATATTCCTCAAATTGATTTGGTAATTGTCGATTTATATCCGTTTGAAAACACGGTGGCTTCTGGCGCAAGTGAATCAGAAATTATAGAAAAAATTGACATTGGCGGAATTTCTTTGATTCGGGCAGCAGCAAAAAACTTTCAAGACACCGTTATTGTAGCTTCAGTGAACGAATATAGGTTGCTTTTGGATTTGATTTCGACTCAAAACGGAGTAACAACTATTGAAAACAGAAGACTATTTGCACTAAAAGCATTTAATGTTTCTTCTCACTATGATGCAGCGATTTTCAATTATTTTAATAAAAATCATGAAGAGCCTGTCCTAAAAATTAGTGAAACAAAAGGTCAAGTTCTTAGATATGGCGAAAACCCGCATCAAAAAGGGTTTTTCTTTGGAGATTTTGAGGCTATGTTTTCTAAACTTCACGGAAAAGAATTGTCCTACAATAACTTGTTAGATGTTGATGCGGCCGTTAATCTTATCGCAGAATTTGAAAAAAACGAACCTACTTTTGCCATTCTAAAACATAATAATGCCTGTGGACTCGCCACAAGAAAAACAATTCTTGAGGCATACAATGTGGCTTTGGCTTGTGATCCAACATCAGCTTTTGGAGGCGTTTTGATATCGAATACAAAAATTGACACAGCAACAGCACAAGAAATTAATAAACTATTCTGCGAAGTAGTTATTGCTCCAAGTTTTGACGAACAAGCAATTTCGATACTTTCTGAAAAGAAAAACAGAATAATTTTAGTTCAAAAAGTGGTTGAGTTGCCACAAACTAATGTACGAACTTGTTTGAATGGCGTTTTAGTTCAAGATAAAAATAACATTACAGACAATAAACAAGATTTGAAAACCGTTACCATAACTTCTCCAACAAATCTAGAAATTGATGATTTGATTTTTGCCTCTAAAATTTGTAAAAACACCAAATCAAACACGATTGTTTTTGCAAAAAACGGAACACTAGTTTCGTCTGGAACAGGTCAAACTTCTCGTGTTGATGCGCTAAATCAAGCCATTGAAAAAGCAAAAAACTTTGGATTTGATTTGAAAGGTGCGGTAATGGCAAGTGATGCCTTTTTCCCTTTTCCTGATTGTGTAGAAATCGCAAAAAATGCAGGAATCACAGCCGTTATTCAACCAGGAGGATCAATCAAAGACGAATTGAGCATCAATTATTGTAACGAAAATAATTTAGCAATGGTATTTACAGGAACACGTCATTTCAAACATTAAATTGTTTACTTTTGAATTTAAGTTCAAAAAACGCCACTAAAAACTTCTTCATGAAAAAATTTCTTGTTTTTATTTTTATACTCATAGCCTCAAAAACGTGGTCACAAGAACTAGGTTTTATAGCAGGATATTCTAATATTGGAACCAATTATGGCTATTTTGGACTTGATGCGAGACTAAACGACACTAAAAACCCAGCACTAAATCTTGGAATCGGAACGTATATTACAAGCACAGATGGCAATAAAATATTGCTTCCAGAATTTCATATCAATTACAAACCTTTGCAAAATACCGATTTCTTTCTCAATCCAATGACAGAAATTTCAGTAACAAACAAAAGCATCAACCCGAGTTTAGGAATCAACATTTTCAATTTTATAAAAGTAAAAGGAGGCTACAACATTCCGTTTAATTCGGATACAAGTTTTCGTGGAATTAGCGTTGGAATTACCTTTGGTTTTGGAGGAAAAGATTACTACGATTATGCTAAACTAGGGTTTTAGAACGTCATAATTCCTAAATATTTCTTAATCCTGTTGGTTAAAACACATAATTTACTAACTTTCGCTTTCAAAATAATAATCCAAAAACATGAAAAAAATATTTTTTGCATTACTTTTAATTTCAAGTTCACTTGCAACACAAGCACAAGATCAAAAATGGGAAACCAACATCACCAAAGCCATTGAAACATCTAACAAAACAAACAAACCCTTGATGCTTTTTTTCACAGGAAGCGATTGGTGCGGATGGTGCATACGTTTACAAAAAGAAGTTTTTAAAACACCCGAATTCTATGCTTGGTCACAAAAAAACGTAGTGCTGGTAGAATTAGATTATCCACGCGCAGCACCTCAAACAGACGAAGTAAAAACTCAAAATGCAGGATTGCAGCAAGCATTTCAAATTCAAGGATATCCTACAGTTTGGATTGTAAATGCAGACATGAAAGAAGGAAAACCAAATTTTCAGCAACTTGGTAAAACAGGCTACGTTGCTGGTGGACCTGCTACATGGATTGCTGGTGCAGACGAAATTCTAAAAAATAACACAAAAATTGCACCGCCAAAAATTACAAAACCAGTAAAAAAATCTAAAGTAAAAAGTGTAAAAGCATAATTTACTTCAATCTATAAAATCCCTTTTCGGCAGTAGCATGAAAAGGGATTTTTTGTTGCTCACAAGTTGCTTTCCAAATCTTCACATAACTCTTGAAATTCGAGGCATCTGCAACCACAAATTTTGGTTTGCAAACCTGCAAAAATCGCTCTAAATTCAATTTAGGCGAATGCGTGATGATGACAACATTAGGCGAAAAAGTTTTAGGATAAATCGTTAAACTATCTATAATTAAAATGTTTATATTTCCTAAAAAAATAATATTTGTGTTAAAAAGGTTTAATACACCATAGTATTAAAAACCTCAAACTGCAAATTAGTTTGAGGTTTTTTTTGAAGTTTTTACCACTTTCAAAGTGGTAGTATTTTCTATCGAGGCACAATTTTTTATCTGTGTATTACTTTATAGTTTCGGTAGGTTACTATTTAACTTTGAGGTATTACTATTTAACTTTTGTTTATTACTATTTAACTTTTGGGTTGTTGTGTAAAACTTCTGTCAACTATAATTTAACTTCTTGGTGTTACTATAAAACTAATGTGTATTGATATTAAACTTCTTTGTGTTATTATCGAACTTCGTGGCGTTACTATTGACTTTCGTGGTATATTTTTTAGTTTGTTTTTTGTTTTCGAACTCTTGCTGGTTTGCCGTTTAGGTTTGTGATTACTTTTGTATAACTGAAAAGTTGTTGTTTTGTTTTTTCGGTTTTGAAAAAATTGCTAGAGATTCTGGCAATACTGATTGCTTTATCGTAGACTTCGTTGAATGCGTTTATGGCTTCGTCTGTTATTTCTTTTCGTGTTCCTTTGAAAGTTTCTTGATTTATGTTTGCAGTTTTGAGTGTGTCTGCATAGCCAATTATTTGATTGATAGTTGCTATTGCTGTTCCTTTTGCAACAATTTCTGCACTGAGTGTTGCTGAGAGGTTTGTTTTGAATTGATACAAGAGGTTTACGAGTGCTTCTTGATCGCCTGCTCTTGCAATTTTGAGGTAGTTTGTGAAACCGAGTTGGTTTAGAATTTCTGTTTTGTGGGTTGGATTGTCTTTGAAGTCTTGTTCAACTTGGATTTTGAATTCTGCAAGATCATTTAGTGCTAGGGCTTGAACCGAGAGTACTGTTTGAGTTGCTTCTCGCATTTGTTTTGCAGCGTCTTTACCTAAAAATGTGTCTGTTGTGTTTTGTATTTGTGTTTTTAGATTGTCTAAAAATGGGTCTGCCCATGTGGCTCTTTTTGTTAGTAAAAATGCTTTGTTTGCGATAGCGTTTTCGATAATTGTTTCGATTGCTGTTAGCATTTCTACATCTTTGTAATTATATTTTCTTGTTATTGTAGTTGGCATAATGGTTTTTTTAAATGATTAGTTTACAAATATAAAAAAATTATGATATTGAACAAGAAATTTAATTTGAAATTAAACTCATCATTTTTTTGTAAAAAAGAAATATTAACGAGATGTTAAATTTTGCAAGATAAAACCTTGGTAAGCCCTATTTATGCTTTGATGTGGTTTAACCGTAACGCTAATTTTGATGTTTTTTTTATCATTTTTTTATTTATATTTGTGAACTATAATTCATTTACATAATTCTAAATGCCAAACCAAAAACAGTATAGTGTCTATGACATTAAAAAAGAAGATACTTTGGAGCGTATTGCAACATTTTTCGAAAAGTCAAAACAAGAGATTGTTGGGTTTCATAACATTTACGCAAAACAAGATGATTTGATTGGTATGGAGTTGCCAACTCATTTGCAACAATTGTTTTTATATCCGAATTTGCATTTTAAAGCAACTGGTGTTGCCAAACATTTGAATGAAAGTTATTTGCATCACCATTATCATAAAATTTTAAATAAGTATAGGGTTCAATACACCTACACTGAGGGTGAGCAAAAAATGCATATTGAATTTGAGATTAGTTTGCAAAACAAAGGTGTTTTCAAAGAGGGTCATATTTATGAAATTCATAAAATTTCTGCAACTGAAATTAATAGCGAAGATGATACTAATGATATCGAAGATGTGAAAGAAAAAATTTTAAACCTCCTATATCCCATTCAAGTATTGGTTCGTGAAAACGGAACATGGCAGGAGTTGTTGTTTGATAAACGAATTGTGAAACGATTTGAAGTTGCAAAGCAAGAAATACTCGAATACTACAAAGGGAAACTTGTGGATGATTTGTTGCATCATGCTGAAAAAAACTTGTGCAACGAAACAAAATTTAAAGAATTATTTGCAGACAACTGGTTGCTCGATGCTATTTTTAGTAATGTGTATCGCTATTATAACAACAATGAAGCCACGGAAGAAGCGTTGCATTTTGCCTTATTAAAAGGAGTGCTACCACAAAAATTTATGGTTTTGCAAAAGATTAGCAATTTTGATGAAGATAAAAAACTGGTAACCGTTTGCAAAAAAGGGATTTTAAACGATGAAAGGACACAGGCGCAACTAGAACAACTTGTTCAAGAACAAAATTTTGACGAACAAGGAGAGACTTTTGCAACTGGCGCATTGGAGCAAAATACTGTTTTGAATGTGGAAACTTTTGCACTAGAATCTGTACATTTGACTGCGAGTATTGATTTGCATGTGCCACGTGTTGTGGAGATTAGTGTGAGGCGGTTTTAATCCTCACCCCAGCCCTCTCCAAAGGAGAGGGAGCCGATGCAGGATATATGACTGGAG
>JANPDC010000181.1:0-11793 GCA_031431275.1 Bacteroidota bacterium | reverse complement strand
TCCATAAATTCTTTTGCCCAACGTTTTAATGTCGATGAACCAGAATCGTCATGTTGCGATTTTATAAAATGCGAAATCCCCTCGAACTCAATTTTATATTCTTTCGAAACTCCTGCTGTTTTTGAAACCACCGAAAATTTTTCTTTGCCACCATTCAAAATCATTTGCATGGCCTCTTCAGAAATAGTTTCTATTGGATCTGTAATTTTAAAACCGAATTTCTCGCCAATGATTTCTAATTGTTTGAAAATCCAAGTGGTTTTGTATTCGCCTAATGGCACAAATCCGCCTGCTTTAATCGATAATTTTGGATTAGGAATTATTTTTTTAATATTGATTTCATTGATTGTTCCTAAACCATTACAATCAGGACAAGCACCTTTTGGCGAATTGAATGAAAATAAATTTGGTTCAGGATTTTGATAGGATATTCCCGTTGTTGGACACATTAAATTTCTTGAGAAAAATCTAATTTCGTTCGTGTCTTGATCTAAAATCATTAAGACATTTTCGCCGTGATACATCGCTGTTTTGATGCTTTCGGATAATCTTTTTCCTATTTCCTCTGTTTCGTCAACTGCTATTCTATCGATTACTATTTCTATGTCATGAGTTTTATAACGGTCGAGCTTCATTCCAGCCGTAATGTCTTTTACTTCGCCATTGATTCGAACTTTTAAGAAACCTTGTTTGGCTATTTGTTGGAATAATTCGGCATAATGACCTTTTCTGGCACGAATCACAGGTGCTAAAACATTGATTCTTTTTCCAATAAAATTGGTTGTTATTAGATCTTTGATTTGCTCGTCGTTGTACGAAACCATTTTTTCGCCTGTGTTGTAACTGTAGGCATCGCCTGCACGAGCAAATAATAAACGTAAGAAATCGTAAATTTCTGTAATAGTTCCAACGGTTGAACGAGGAGATTTCGAGGTAGTTTTTTGTTCGATTGCTATAACTGGTGACAATCCATCGATTTTATCGACATCTGGACGTTCTAATCCGCCAAGGAATTGTCTGGCATAGGCCGAAAAAGTTTCGATATAACGGCGTTGACCTTCGGCATAAATAGTATCAAACGCCAACGAAGATTTCCCAGAACCCGAAAGTCCAGTTATGACTACCAATTTTTCTCGAGGAATTGAAATGTCTATATTTTTGAGGTTGTGTACACGTGCGCCTTGAACCTCGATATTGTTGTCTGAATCTAGCATAAAAAATAAAAAACAAAGATAGGATTTTGGAATTTATAGAGTACGTATTTGAGAAAAAAAACGCTAACAAAATTGCTAGCGTTTGTTGAACTAATCTTTTTTGTTTCTATTCAGCTGTAAATTCAGCAAATGTTTTCATTACAAAAGGAGTTGCAGTTGAAACAACTTGTTTTTGAATTGTCGCCTCATTTTTAGCTTTTAAAGTTTTAAATTCAGTCATTGAATTATCAAATCTTTGTTTTATAACTTCAAAATTTTCTAATTGAGAAGTTGATGGTGCAGTAAAATTTCCAGCAATATTTGAATATAGTTCACCTAATTTTTCACGAAGTTGTTTTTCGGCTGAACCCACATAATTATCACCTGTTGTTACTACTAATTTTTCTTTTAATGAATTATATGCCGTTTTTATTTTTGATCCATCTTTAGAAAAACCTTTATTCTTTTCAGACAATATATCAATCATTTTTAATGTTTCATCTATTTGATAAACAGAGTATGCCAATTCTTCGCACATATTAAATAAAGTTCTTGTAGTCTCTTTTTGCTTCAATCTATCAGTTGCTGATATAACACTTTTAGGATCATTAACTACTTTGAAACTTTGAGTATACGTTTCTTTTCCTTTGGTAATAATTACTTTGTAGGTGCCTTCTTGAACTCTTGGTGCAGTAAATCCTGAAAAGTCATTAGTTTTACCTACAGCAGTTTTTGGATTTTTCATATTGTAAGACCAATTTACAATATTAATTCCTTTTTGTTTACCTGGTATAACCGAAACTATTTTTTTTCCATTTTCGTCTTGAATTTCCATATCCATTTTACCCAATGTATGACGCTTTTTCAAATAATAAATAATTTGAGCGTTTGAAGAAGGATTATTACCTACAAATTCTAACTCGGTTGCAGTTCCGCCAAAATTTGACTGTTCTTCCATAACTGCGGGTTTTAAATCAAAAAAATGTAAATCTTTATTTAAAACTTCCTGATTTATTTGCCTTAAAGGAGAAATATCATCGAGAATTATGATTCCACGACCATGAGTAGCCATGACTAAATCATTTGTTTTTTTATTTAAATCCATGTAATAAATTGCAACATTTGGCATTTTATTTGTAAAATGAGACCAATTCGCACCACCATCGATAGTTATGTACAAACCTTTTTCTGTACCCAGAAACAATAAATTTTCGTTTACAAAGTCTTCTTGAATATTTTTTACAAAACCTTCTACATCATTGGTAATAATGGATTTCCAAGTTTTTCCAAAATCAGTTGTTTTGTAAGTATAGGCATTGTAATCATTTTTGGTATGACCTTCAAAAACCGCATAAGCAGTGCCTGCTCCAAAAACACTTGCTTCGATATGATAACACCAAGTATTTTTAGGTAAACCACTAATATTTGAGACTACATTAGTCCAAGTTTTTCCAGCATCTTGAGTTACTTGAATATTTCCATCATCAGTTCCAGCCCAAATAACATTATCATTCAAAGGAGATTCAGCAATTGTGAAAATTGTGCAATGTTTTTCTGCTCCAGAATTGTCTTTTGATAATCCACCAGAGTTTTCTTGATTTTGTTTGATTGGGTCATTTGTTGTTAAATCAGGCGAAATTTTAGTCCAAGAAAGTCCCATGTCTTCAGATTTGTGTACAAACTGACTTCCCATATAAAAACGGTCGGTTTGCTTTTTACTAACTTCCATAGGTGCGTTCCAATTGAAACGTAATTTTGCTTCACCTTTGACTGGAAGGGGTTGAATTGTTTTCAGTTCTTCAGTATCAGTATTAAATCTCCATACGTTTTCAGCACCTTGCATTTCGCTGTAGATGATGTTTTTGGTTGGATGCTTAATTACTCTGAAACCATCTCCAAAACCAATCCTTGTCCAATCCCTGTTTTCAATACCTCCTGGAGATTTCGTTGGTCCATACCAAGAACCGTTATCTTGAAGACCACCATAGACATTGTAAGGCATTTTATCATCAATACTCACATGATAAAATTGCGAAGTTGGAATGTTACTTACCATTTCCATAGTACTTCCTCCATCCCAAGAACGATAAACTCCACCATCGGTAGCACAATACATTCTATTAGTATCATTTGCATCAAAAACTATATCATGAATATCAGAATGCATTAGTCCTAAACTTTTAAAAGTTTTTCCACCATCGCGACTAATTGAACCATTTAATCCGGCTTTGACGACAATATCTGGATTTTTTGGATCTACTGTTATTCTTGAAAAATAAAATGGACGAACTACTAATCCAAAATCACTATTCAAATGTTTCCAATTAGTTCCTGCATCATCAGAACGATATAAACCATTTAATTCAGGCTTTTCAGTTTCAAGAACAGAATATAGAATATTGGAATTAGATGGTGCGATGGTTACTGCTATTCGACCTAGTTTTCCTGCTGGAAAACCATTGTGAATTTTACTCCAAGTTTTTCCAGCATCTATCGATTTGTATAATGCAGATTGGGCTCCACCAGAACTGAATGACCAACCAGTTCTTCGGAATTCCCAAAAACTCGCATACATTATATTTGAATTATTTTTGTCTAAAATCAAATCCGAACAACCTGTTTTGTTGTCAATATAAAATGTTTTTGTCCAAGTTGTTCCACCGTCAATTGTTTTGTAGATTCCTCGTTCCTGGCTATCACCCCAAAGAGCACCTAAAACACCAACCCAAACAATGTCGCTATTTTTAGGATCAATTACTATTGAAGAAATTCTATCAGATTTTGGTAAACCCATGTTTTTCCAATTTTGTCCGCCATCAGATGATTTGTATATTCCGTCACCAACAGAAACACTATTTCTTGTCCACACTTCTCCTGTTCCTACCCAAATATTATTATCTGGTTTTGATGGATCGACTGCAATACATCCTATGGATTGGATTTGCTCATCAAAAATCGGATTGAAGCTTGCTCCTCCATCACTACTTTTCCAAACGCCTCCACCAGCTGCTGCGGCATATACAACTCTATTATTTGTAGGATGTAATTCTATGTCTGTCATACGTCCACTCATTAATGCTGGACCGATATGTCTGGCTTTTAAATCACCAAATAATTCTTTCCCTTTTAGTACTATTTTTTCTTGAGCAAAAATATTAATACATGCTAATGAAAAAATTGATAAAACTATAATTTTAATATTTTTCATAATTATTAATTTTAAAAAAATCCCAAACAAAAGGAATTTGTTAATATGTATTATTGAGCCGGAAAAGCAAATGCTTTTGCATCAACTACAGGATTCAAAGATATTTTTTTAACTTTTAAAGGTTGACCAAACTGGGTTATGGAAAAAGGAAAAAATAAACCATCAACTTCTTGATAATCACTCATCGTCGCAGTAGATTTTTGTCCTTTCATAGGACCTTCTTTAATTTCAGATTCAGTTGCTATTACTAAATTATTTTCAGTTTCGAAATAATAAAATGTTACATCATCTGATTTGACACCGACTATTGTAACTGGTTTTTTTGTGAATTTAACTTTAAAACATTCGGTACCTTCTTTTGTTTCTTTTCCGACAAATTCTGCTTTGTATCCTTTTGCTTTGTAATCAATCAATGCTTCTGGAAAATCAGCATCATTTAATTTCATATTTTCGGTAGCCTCAGCATCTCCTTTTTCGGCTTTCATTGTTCGGAAATTGGTATTCCACATAGTAGTTCCATCATATGCCATTTGAGTAATTTCTTTTCCTTGTAAATTAATTTTTACGTACATTTTTCCACCTGGGAATTGACAAACCTCTACAGGAATTTCCATTCCTCCTTGGTTAGTTGACATTTCCATCTTTATGCCTTTCAATGCTTTCCATTTTTCAGCTCCTCCGATTGTTGTAACGTATTTGTTAATGATTTCATCTGCGGTTTGTGCTTTTGCATTGACATTAAATAAAAACATGTAAAGAGCAAAAATTGATAATTTTAAGATTTTCATAATTTAAGATTTTAAATTGTTATAATGATTAGAATATTATAAGTACTATTTGTTACAAATATATTTAATTATTTTGACTTTTTTTTGATGAACAAAAATAGCAATGATTAGAAATTTATTCAACAGATGAATTAGTTTAACTAACAAATCATAAGTAATAGCATATAAAAATAGAATTTTAAACCAGTCAATAGAATTTGATTCACTAAAAATTGTCAAATAAGCTTATTCAATCGACATCGATTTTAATTTAGTTCTATAGGCTTCTAAAGTAAATGATTTTGATATATAACCATTATATTTTCCACTTTTTAAAACGGGTAAAATGTTCGCTTTGCTGGTTTCAAATTTGTTCATGACAATTTCCATAGAATCCGTTGGATTGATAAAAGTGATTGGTTTTGTCATAATTTCGTGAATGTAGGAATATTTTACTTTGAACGAATTAAAAATAATTTCTCGAACATCATCAAAATGAATCATACCAACAAATTGTTTTTCATTATTGACTACAGCAAAAAAGATTTGATTGGAATGTGAAATTAAATCTACTAGTTTTTCTAAATTTTCATTGGGTGAGAGTGTTAGATAATCTATTTGAATTATAGAATTTATATCTAAAGTAGCCAATATATTCAAATCTTTATTACTGGTGAAAGCATGACCTTTTTTGGCTAGATTTTTCACATCCATTGAATGTTTTTCGAATCGTTTTGAAATGGCAAAACTAATTGAGGAAACAATCATGAGCGGAATCATGAGGTTGTAACCGCCAGTAATTTCGGCAATCAAGAAAATTGCAGTTAAGGGAGCATGAAACAATCCAGCAAGTATTCCTGCCATGCCAACTAAAGTGAAATTACTAATGGGAAGTTTTGTTAATCCTGTTAGATTTATAAATTTAGAAAAGAAAAATCCAACATATGAGCCTATAAAAAGTGAAGGTGCAAAATTTCCACCATTTCCACCACTACCAATCGTTATTCCGGTTGCAAAAACCTTTAACATCATTGTCAAACCAACAAAAGCGAGTAAAACCCAATTGTTGTTTCTAAAATCTTTGAAAAGTGTATTTTCCAATATTTTATTTGGATCGACTTCTGAAAGTGTTTTGATACTCTCATAACCTTCTCCAAAAAGCGTTGGAAAAATAAAAATAATTAGAGCTAAAATTGAGGATCCAAAAAGTGCTTTTTTAAAAGGTGAGAACTTCAATTTTGCAAAAAAATGCTCTACACGCTGAAAGTTTCGAATGTAATAGACCGAAATGAATCCTGTTAAAAGTCCCAACATAATGTAAAACGGAACATTATGATAATTAAAACTTTGTTGTTGTTTAAAATTAAGTAAAACGCTTCCGTCAAGAACAATTGCAGAAATTAATGCGCCAGTTGCTGCTGCAATCATTATGGGTGTAAATGCTGATATGCTCACATCTACTAGCAATACCTCAATTGCAAACAAAACTCCTGCGATTGGCGCATTAAACGCGGCTGCGATCCCTGCGGCTACACCGCAACCAATGAGTAAAGTTCGATCTTTATAACTCAGTTTATATTTTTGAGCATAGTTAGATCCAAAAGCAGCACCCGTAATTACTATTGGACTTTCTAAACCCGCAGAACCTCCCAAACCAACTGTTAATGAACTGGTAATGATTTGTGCATACATTTGTTTTGCAGGAATAACGCTTGCTTTTTTAGCAACGGCATACAAAATTTGAGAAGTTCCTTTTTCGATTGTGCCACCCAAAACGTTTTTAATGACAATGATGGTTAAAACAATTCCAATAATTGGTAAAATACTATTGATGAAACTCAATTTCAAAATCCCATTTACGTATGTTGCGAATGAAAAAACAGCGTGTGCAAAAGTTTTAAGAACAATTACCGCAAAAGCCGCAGAAATTCCAACTAAAACACTCGAAAAAAAAATGAATTGTTTTTCGGATAATTTACTTTGAGCATAAACTATAAGAGTTTCGAGTTTGTTGAGGATTTTTTTAAACATTTATTTTTTAAAATAATAAAACGCAAAAATAGTTGTTTATTAGAAATATAAAGGTAAACGAGTCGAAGTTTACATAAAATTTTAAAAATAATTCAAAACCGTTCCAACCTTTTCTATAAAAATGTACTCTATATATTTGAACAAGTTTCCCAAACGATATAAAAACCCTAAATTATGAAAAAAGTAATTGTCAATCTCCTATTTTTTGTTTGCTTATTTGCAAATGCACAAAGTCCTCAATTGAATGTTAAAGGAAGTGATTCCTTGCAAGTAAAAATGAGTCAAATGATTGTTAGCGTAAAAGTTGTTGGAAACATTGCTTACACAACTGCTGAAATGCATTTTTTTAATTCGAGTTCACGTCAAATGGAAGCCGAATTATTGTTTCCGTTGCCCGAAGGCGTTTCGGTTTCACGTTATGCAATCGATATTAATGGAAAAATGCGAGAAGCAGTTCCGGTTAACAAAAGCAAAGGAAAACAAGTTTTCGAAGCCGTTGAACATCGAAGAGTTGATCCTGGTTTGCTCGAAAAGGTAGATGGCAATAACTTCAAAACTAGAATATATCCGCTTATGCCAAATGGTGAGCGCATTGTAATCATTGGTTATGAACAAGAATTGACAGGTTTTGATAAAAATAATTTAGCGTATCAATTGGTGAGTCGATTTCCGCAAAAATTGGATAAATTCGAAGTAAATATCAATGTTTTGGGTGCAGTTTCAAAACCAATTGTTGCAAGTGATTCTACTTCTGAAATTACCTTTGATGAAACAACTTGGAACAAATCTTTTCAGACTTCGATTAAAAAAGCAAATTATCAACCTACAGAAAAATTAATAATCAAAATTCCGATTCAGCAAGAAATTCCAAGTATTGTGACTCAATCTGTTGGTGATCAACATTATTTTTATGCTAACACAACTATTGATGGAAGTAAAATTCATAAGAAAAATCCAAATCTAATTGGTTTAATTTGGGATGTTTCCTTGAGTTGTAAAAATCGGGATTTGAAAAAAGAGTTAGAATTATTAAATGCTTATTTCAAAGAAATTAAAAACACTAAAGTTTCACTTTATTTTTTGAGTTATAATTTCGAATTTCAAAAATCGTATACAATTGAAAATGGAAATTGGGTTGAATTACGAACGCAACTCGAATCGGCAAAATATGATGGTGGAACTCGTTTTTCTCAAATTAAATTTGATGGTGTTGATGAATATTTATTTTTTACTGATGGACTTTCATCATTGAGTGATAATCAGTTACCAAAATCAAAAGTGCCAATTTACACAATAACATCTTCGGCATCATCTGATTATGCTTTTTTAAATTACAGTTCTTTAAAAACAGGCGCTAATTTAATCAACCTAAACAATTTGAATGTTGAAAAAGCAGTGGATAAGTTGGTTTTTCAGACTTTGAAATTTCTTGGAATAAAAGATAATTATACCGTTACTGATTTATATCCAATTGCTGGAACGCCGGTTTCTGGGAGTTTTAGTGTGGCTGGAATTTCTTTGAATCCTCAAAACGAAATTACGTTGCTCTTTGGTTATGATGACAAATCAATTTTAGAAAAGAAAATTACAATTGATGCTAAAAATCAAACATCGGATGAAGTAAATATTGAAAAACTTTGGGCACAGAAAAAAATTGCGAATCTCGAAATTCAATACAAGTTAAATGCTGAGGAAATTGAAATTTTGGGAACTAAATTTGGAATCATAACTCAAAATACTTCATTGATTGTTTTAGAAAGTTTAGCAGATTACATCAAATACGATATTGTTCCTCCAACAGAGTTGCGGGTTGAATTTGACCGAATCAAAAAACAACAGCGAGATGCTCAAGTTGGTGTTGAAACCAGCAATTGGAAAAACATTCAGCAATATCATACTGTTTTGGATTCGTGGTGGAAACGAAATATTAAATTTACAGAACCAAAAGTTGTTGTTAATAGACCAAAAAATAATTCACAATCGTTTACGGTTGCTCGTTCCCAAAGACCAAGGTCAATTGTTCAAGAAGAAGATAGTGTATCCTTTGTTAGACCAACAGTTTCAGCAAGTGAAAGTATAAGAGGTGATGCGGTTGGTGCTCCAGCAAGTGAAAACCCTTCACCAGATGTTCAACAATCGCTTCAAGGTAAAGTTGCGGGACTTGAAATTACAACAAGTAGATCAAATCAAGCAGAAATGTACAAAAGAGACGCTATGAAAAAAGCAGAGTATGATGCTGATGATAAATTATCTGCGAGAAAAGAAAAAGAATTGCAAAGTGCTGTGATCAGTGTCGCAAGGGGAATAAAAAGAAACGATTCCGCATCTACAACTACAATAGCTACTCGAACTATATCCCAACGTAATGGAAATAATGGGTTTCTTTCAGATTCCATCTCAAATCAACCAGAACCAAAATGGTCAAATGATACCAAGGTAACTTCATGGAATCCAGATCGTTTGTATTTGAAACCTTTGAAATTGGCTCCAAAAGAATTGAAATACGAAGTATATTTGAAATTAAGAGAAAATCAATTCACAAATCCAAATTTTTATTTTGATGTGGCGAACTATTTCTACAATAATGGAGACAAACAAAAAGCGTTATTGGTTTTGAGTAATATTGCCGATTTAGGACTAGAAAATCATCAATTATACAAATCTTTGACCTATGTTTTACGTCAGTGGGAATCGTTTCAAGATGCACTTTACACAGCAAATCAAGTTGTGAAATGGAGAGCATTTGAGCCACAAAGTCATAGAGATTTGGGTTTAACTTTAGAGGATAACAAACAATATCAAGCCGCTTTTGATGAATTGATTAAAGGTTTAGAAGTGAATTATTATGGGGAAATGTCTGGACATTATCAAGGAGTTGAAGATATTATTCTGATGGATTTGAACCGAATGGTTTCAGAACATTCTAACCTCAAAACCGATAAATTAGATAAAAAATATTTAAATAAAATGCCTGTTGGAGTTCGAATTATTCTCAACTGGAATCAAGCCGACACCGACATTGATTTGTACATTATTGAACCAACAGGTGAAGAATGTTTTTACGGTCACACGGATACGCAAATTGGAGCACGATTTTCAAAAGATTTTACACAAGGTTATGGACCTGAGCAATATTTATTGAGAAACACAGTTAAAGGAAAATATCAAATTCGTACTAATTTTTATGGTGAAAGTACTTTAACAGAAAATGGACCAACTACTGTAATGGTTGAGGTTTACACTCAAAAAAATGGAAAAACCACTCGAAAACTTCAAACCATTCAATTAGGTAAAATCAAAGAAAATCAAAATTTAGCAGTGATTACAATAGATTAATTTTTAATTCAAACTTGAGAAGAAGCCTTTCAGAAATGAAAGGTTTTTTTGCTTTAATATCCAATTGCTTGGTCATCACCACGATTGTCTGCTCCACCTTCTAATTTTCCTGATGGAAGCACTAAAATAGCGTCAACTTTTCCAATAATTGGGTTGTTTTTCTCATTTATTTTGTAACCTTTTTGTTTTATACTTTCTAATGTTTTGCTATCAAATGCATTGGGCTCAAAAGTAACTTCATCAGGAAGCCATTGATGGTGGAATCTTGGAGCATTTACGGCATTTTGCATTGTCATGTTGTATTGAGAAACATTCAAAATAGTTTGTAAAACAGATGTGATTATTGTCGAACCACCAGGAGTGCCAAGCACCATAAATAGTTTACCGTTTTTCTCAACAATTGTAGGAGTCATTGAACTCAACATTCGTTTTTCTGGGGCAATGCTGTTGGCTTTTGCACCAACCAAACCATACGAGTTTGGAATACCTGGTTTTGCAGAAAAATCATCCATTTGGTTATTAAAAAAGAAACCCAAATCTTCTGAATATAGTTTTGAACCATAAGCACCGTTTAAAGTTGTCGTTGCTGAAACAGCATTTCCAAATGAATCAACAATTGAATAATGAGTTGTTTCGTTACTTTCCGAAAAATCAATAGCACCATGATTCATTTCAGATGATAATGATGCTTTTTCAAAATCAAAATTTGACATTCTTGTATCTAAATAGTTTTTATCTAACATTTTTTTTGTTGGAATAGTCACAAAATCTGGATCACCAAGAAAATAATTTCTATCAGCAAAGGCTCTTCGTTCTGCTTCCACAATAACTTGAATTGTTTTTTCAGAATTATGACCAAATTTTGCAAGATCAAAAGGTTCAATCATTTTCATAATTTGTTGCAAAGTAATTCCACCACTTGATGGAGGTGACATGGTTGTTATCTTTAGGTTTTTGTATTTAAAAGAAATTGGTTTTCGCCATTTTGGTTCGTATTTTGACAAATCTTCCATTGAAATTATTCCACCATTTTTTTGAATAAAATCAACCATTTTTTTTGCAGTTTCTCCCTTGTAAAATTCATCTTTACCATTTTTCATGATTCTAGTCAAAGTTTCTGCTAAGGCAAAGTACTTTATGGTATCACCAACTTTATACGATTTTGAAATTAAAGTCTCATTTCCGCTGATCTTTCTAATAATTTCAATATTTAATAGAATTTGCTTTTCTTGCTTTTGAGTTACAACAACTCCTTTTT
>JANPDC010000180.1:0-5073 GCA_031431275.1 Bacteroidota bacterium | reverse complement strand
ATTTTTTGATTTGAAATTTGATTTAAAACACTGTGAAATTTTTCGTAATTTCCTTTATCCATTAAATCTTCATAGGTTTCTTTTTTCACGCCATGCATCGATAAAATAAATTCATTTAATCCTGCTTCTGAAAAATCCTTTATATCTGATTCTTTCAACATATTTCCATTGGTAACCATACTAATATATGGAACATGGTGTTTTTTTGCAATCTCAATTAATTGAGTATTATGTTTGAAAAGTGTGGGTTCGGCACCACAACCAATTTGTAATTTTAGTGCATTCTTGAAAATTTTAGATGCTAAAGATTCCAAGTCTAAAGGCGAGAAAATACCTTTCATATTTTTCTTAACATAATCATCATCTGTAAAATAACACATTTTGCATCGAAGGTTACATGCTAAAACTGGATCAAATTGTATGGCTAGATATCTTTTATTTAAAAATGATAAGATCCAAAGACCAAAAAATTTTAGTCGATGACTTTTAATTGAATTATTAAATTTTAGAATTTTATAAATATCCATTTTAAATAAATAGTTACAGAAATTTAATTACTATTTTTGTCAACAAAGATACTAATTAATTTTAAGAAATGCTTTCGATTCTTATTCCTACATACAACTACAAAACAATAGATTTAGTCAGGGAATTGTACAAGCAAGTATTTTTAGAAAAAATTGATTTCGAAATTATTGTTGGAGATGATAAATCAACAGACCTAGAAATAATTAACCAAAATGATTTAATTAACCAAATTGAAAATTGTTCTTATGTTGTGAATTCCGAAAATTTAGGTCGTGGAGGAAATCGGAATTCATTAGTAGAAAAGTCGAAATTTCAATGGGTTTTGTTTTTAGATTGTGATGTTTTTCCAAAAGATGCTGATTTTATTAAAAATTATATTGATTACATTAAGTCAAGTGAAGCGAAAGTACATTTTGGAGGATTGATTTACAATTCAACAAAACCAGATGATGAAGAAATGTTGCGATGGATTTATGGGAATAAAAGAGAGTCTGTCGATGTTGAAAAACGCAAGTTAAAGCCCTACGAAACGACTTTGACTTCTAATATTTTAGTTAAAAAAGAGATTATAGAAGTTTATGCTTTTCATCCAGAAATTAAAAACTATGGTTTTGAAGATTTGGTTTTTATATTAGAGTTAAAGAAAAATAATATCAAAATCAACCATATAGAAAATCCAGTTTTTCATCTAAATCTTGAAAAGTCAATGATTTTTATTAAAAAATTTGAAAGTTCTTTAAATAATTTAAAGTATTTAACGGATAATAAAATTATTAGAAATCAAGATTCTCGGATTAGTGATTTGTATTCACAACTTGATAAATTATTTTTGATACCCGTTATTGATTTTAGTTTTAAAATACTTAAAGTAAAATATTTAAAGAACCTAAATTCAAAAAAGCCATCAATATTTGTTTTCGATTTGTACAGAATAGGATATTATTGTTCTTTATTTCGAAAATGATTATGTTATAATTTCTTTAAAAAGGTCATTCCAAATTTTCATAATCAAATCTAGATTGAATTTTTCTGAACTTATTTTGGCTTTTTTTCCCATTTCAACTCTCAAATTCTCGTTTTCAATTAGTTTTTCAATTGCTATAACAAATTCGGTTTCGTTTCCGTTTTCAATTAAAAAACCATTTTCTTTGTCAACAATAATTGCCCTTGGACCAACAGGACAATCATAGGCAATGCATGGTAAACCTAGTGCCATGGCTTCAATTAAAACCATTGGAAAGCCTTCATGTCTTGAAGTCATCAGATACATCGATGCATCTAAATATTTTTCTTGAATGTTTTTTATAGGTTCAAATAATGTTACATTTTTTTCAAGATTAAGAGTTAAAATAATTTTTTCTATTTCTTGATTTTCAGAAGATTTTCCATAAATTTCTAATTGCCAATCGGTTTGTTTTTCAACTATTTTTTTCCAAATAGGTAGTATTCGATCCAAACCTTTTTCGAATGAATGTCGTGCAACAATTATTGCTTTTTTGTTTTGAAGTTTTGAAACTGAATTAGATTCAAACCAAACAGGATTTGTAATTAAAAGAGCATTTTTTGTATTCCATTCTTTCAGACTTTCTGATGAAAGACATATAAGTTTATTGAATTTTGAAGCACTAATTTTTTTAAACTTATATTTTATATTTGAAATTATTTTTCTAAAAAAAGTAGTATTATTTTCAAAATCTTCTACAAATCGCGAACCATGACATTCAAAAATGATGGGAGTTTTACTTTTTTTAAAATAGGGAATTGTGTAGGCCTTTAATCCATTATCGCAAACCAAAACAATATCTGGATTTATTTGTTTAATTTTTTGATTTATATTTTTTCGAAAGGCATTAAAAAATTTAAAAATGTTTCCTTTTAAAAGCATGTCATGAAACTCAATTTTTCTGTTAAACTCATAAAAAGGCGATGAGTTTCCATTGTTTTGAGTTAAAATGGTTATGTCATATCCAAACTTTTCAATGAGATAGTTTGCTTTTATTGAAAGAACTCTGGCAACTCCACCTTCGTTATTGACGTCAGGAACAATGTATAGAATTTTCATTTTTTAATTAAATGTTTTCTCAAATGACATCAAATCTAACCATTGTTCTCCAATTTTGTCTACAGAAAATTTTTGAACACTTTCTAAAGTATTTTTTTTGCACTTTTCATACAACTCGGTGTCATTTATAAATCGATTCATGGCTTCGGTAAGCTTTTCAACATTTTGATCTTCAACTAAAAGTCCATTGATTTCATGTGTAATGATTTCATTTGGTCCAGAAAAACAATCAAAAGAAATTAAAGGAGTACTATTTGCTAGACTTTCGATTAAAACATTTGGTAAACCTTCATTTAAACTGGATAAAACTGTAAAAATTGCATTCTTGAGATACGGATATGGATTTTTTTGAAATCCTTTGAAAATTATTTTATCTGATAAATTTAACTTTTCTACTTGGCTAATGAGTTCTTTTTTTAATGTTCCGTCACCAAGAATGAGCAGTTTTATATTTTTTTTGGGTAATTCAGATTTTGAATAAGCAACAATTAACTTGTCGTGTTGCTTCACTTTTTCATTCATTCTGCCAATTGCAATAATATAGTTTTTTTCATCGGGAATAAATTCACTATTGCGGTTTTGTATGGATTGAAGATTAAAAGGATTGTAAATGGTAAAAGTTTTTAAATCATGAAGTTCTTTAGTTCGATTTTCAATGGCTTTACTAACACAAACAATTTTATGTTTAGCATAAATTAGATTCGCCAAAAAGGTATTGTTTGGTATATAGTAATCAATCAAACCAAGATGAACGGTATAAATTGAAGGACAATTATATACAAAACGTGAAACTAAAAACTCATTTTTGGAGTTCACTCGGTATCGAAAATCAATGGCATAATCAAATTTATTTTCTTGAAAATAGGTTCTCAAAAAAGATAATCTTTTTAGTTTGTCAAAAAGTGTTTTTGATTTCATCAATCCCAGATTTAACAATTTTCCCGAATAATTGTAGGTTACAATATCTTGAAAAATAACATTATGAACCTCAATATTCTGACTTTCGAAATAAATTGATAATCGTGCATGAACTTTTTCTGCGCCACCAAGTGCCAAACAATCTCCTAGGAGTGCAATTTTGTGTTTTTTGTTTTGGTTGAGCATTATATTAGTTTAATTTTGACCAAATATAATAAATTTAAAATTCTAATGTTAGAAACCGATTTGGTAACCATAATTTGCACTTGTTTTAATCACGAAAAATTTGTGATTGAAAGTGTTCAATCGGTTTTGAATCAAAATTACAAAAACATAGAATTGATTGTTGTTGATGACAAAAGTTCGGATAATTCTGTTTTTATCTTAGAACAATTTATTAAAAATTATCCTGAAATTATATTCATTAAAAACGAAACAAATCTAGGAATTACAAAGTCTTTTAACAACGCAATGCGCTTTGCCAAAGGAATTTATTTTGTTGATCTTGCTGCGGATGATGTTTTATTACCAAATTGTATTGAAAAACAACTAGCTGTTTTTTATGAAAATCCTTATAAAAATACCGCTATTGTATTTGGAAATGCGGAATTGATTACTGAAAACGGAATGCATTTATCGTATTATTTTGACGTAAATAAAGATTATAAAACTATAAAAAAACAAAAATCGGGAGATTTATATGCTGAAATTATAAGTATGAAAACAGTTGTTAGCGCTTTTTCATCCTTATATAAAAAATCAGTTTTTGATTTAGTTGGCGGTTATGATGAAACATTAGATTACGAAGACTTTGATTATTGGATTCGGGTTTCTAGAAATAATGATATTGAATTTGTTGATGAGATTTTGGTTCAAAAACGGATTTTAACAACTTCCTTGCATTCTAGTTTTCTGAAAAATCACTCAAAAATTGGAAATTCTACCTTTCGAATTCTAAAAAATGCGTCTCATTTGAATACTTCAAAAAAAGAACATGCAATTTTAAAAGGTCGGGTTTTTCAAGAAATTAAAAATTCCATTAAAACGGTAAGTTTTGTTTTGTTTTATAAAAATTGTTTGCTTTGGTGGTCTTTAACCATCAAATCAATTTGATTTATTTTGTTGTCTTTAAAAAAACTTCATAATCCCTAATGTAATCGTCTTCTGAAAAAATTTCTGAGGCCAATACAAGACAAACGGCGCCCGAAGAAAAGTTCTCAAGTTCTCGCCATGTATTGTTTTCGATTAGCAATCCTTTGTCGGGTTTGTTTAGAGTCACAATTTGTTCTGTTTTTCCGTCTTTTAAAACCACATCAAAACTACCAGAAATTGCAATTAAAATTTGTTGTAGTTTTTTGTGAGAATGTCCGCCTCGCTTCGCTGAACTCGGAATATCATACAAATAATAAACCCTTTTGATGTCAAACGAAATTGCTCCATTTTCAATCACGGCAATATTGCCTTGGCTGTTTTCTATTTTTGGGATATCAATGAGTTGTATTTGCATTTTGTAATTTTATTCAAATATTATTTAATTAGATTATTACTTTTATTTTTAAATTTTT
>JANPDC010000179.1:0-1593 GCA_031431275.1 Bacteroidota bacterium | reverse complement strand
TGCGGAACCAACAACAACAGGTTGGCAAATAAACGAATGGGTTAAAAAAGCGGTTGTAATGTATTTTCCGATTCAAAAAATGGAAACTTTTGAGGTTGGTATTTTTGAATATCATGATAAAATTCCGTTGAAACGAAACTATGCTGAAAGAGGAATTAGAGTTGTTCCAAACGCAGTTGCTAGGCATGGGGCTTTTATTTCTAAAGGTGTAATTTTAATGCCAAGTTACGTAAATATTGGAGCCTTTGTTGATGAAGGAACCATGGTTGACACCTGGGCAACAGTTGGTAGTTGTGCTCAAATTGGTAAAAATGTTCATTTGAGTGGCGGCGTTGGTATTGGTGGTGTTCTTGAGCCTTTGCAAGCATCTCCTGTGATTGTTGAAGATGGCGCATTTATTGGCTCTCGATGTATTGTTGTAGAAGGTGTTCACATTGGTAAAGAAGCCGTTTTAGGAGCAAATGTATGTCTAACTGCTTCAACGAAAATTATTGATGTTACTGGAGAAAATCCAATTGAAATGAAAGGATACGTTCCTGCTCGTTCTGTTGTGATTCCTGGAAGTTATACTAAAACTTTTGCAGCAGGAGATTTTCAAGTGCCTTGTGCTCTGATTATTGGGACTCGAAAACCATCAACAGATTTGAAAACGAGTCTAAATGAGGCTTTGAGAGAATATGATGTTGCGGTTTAGATTAACATTCTATAAAAACAAATAAATTGAAAATAGGATTTGAGGCGAAACGAATTTTTCACAACAAGACTGGACTTGGAAATTATAGTCGAGATTTGATTCGTGTACTGGCTAGTTATTTCCCTGAAAACGAATATTATTTGTATAATCCAAAAAAAACAAAAAATCAATTTTTAGAAAGTAATAATTCAAATGTTTTTGAGAAAAATCCGAGTACACCATTTTATAAAATATTTAAAAACTATTGGCGCCAAAAAGGAATAGTTTCTGATCTGAAAAAAGATAGTATTAAAATTTTTCATGGACTTTCTGGTGAAATTCCAATGGGTTTAAAATCAAGAAGTATAAAAAGTATTGTAACTATTCATGACTTAATCTTTTTAAAAATGCCAAAATTATACTCGTTTTGGGATCAAAAAATTCATACTTATAAATTTAAAAAAGCTGCTAAAAATTCAGATGTTATAGTTGCTATTAGCGAACAAACAAAAAAAGATGTTATTGATTATTTTGGAATTTTAGAATCAAAGATTAAGGTAATTTATCAAGGTTGTCATTCTATTTTTAAAGAAAATTTCAATAATAATGAATTTGAAGGTATATCTTCAAAGTTTAATTTGCCCGAAAAATTTATTTTGAATGTTGGTACTATTGAAGAGAGAAAAAATATATTTTTGGCTGTTAAAGCTATTCGAAATCTTGATATAAAACTTGTTATTGTGGGCAAAGAAACAGACTACTGTGACAGGATTCGAAATTATATCATTGAAAATGATATGAGTGAAAAAATTATTTTTCTAAAAGGTTTGTCCTTGAAAGAGTTGGCAATTATATACCAGATGGCTACAGTTTTTGTCTATCCATCTTTTTATGAAGGTTTTGGCATTCCAATTGTTGAA
>JANPDC010000178.1:0-138417 GCA_031431275.1 Bacteroidota bacterium | reverse complement strand
GGCGTTATTAAAACTACACAAGCCGCAGCACCCATCATGAAAAAACAAAAATCGGGACGAATCATTTATATCTCATCAGGATTGGGCAGGATGGGAAATGAACTTTTTCCAATTTATACTTCCTCAAAATGGGCCGTTATTGGTTTTGCCAAAAGTGCAGCACTTGCCTATGCAAAAGACAATATAATGTGTAATGTAATTTGTCCAGCCTTGGTCAATACAAAGTTGGCGAACAATCCTTATATCTTAAATAAAATGTCACCACAAAACCCAACAATGGAAGCTGTTTGGGATATGCTAAAAGGGGGCAATCCAATTGCAAAAGGCTATTATGAACCAATTGATATTGCAAAAGCCGTAATGATTTTTGCTGGAGAAGCAACTGCTATGGTAACTGGCGAAGTATTTGATATCAGTTTTGGTGTTTCGGCAAGAAATATAGGATAAACAATGGATTGAATTTTGCAAATAGTAGATTGTCATTTACAAACTAATTATTGTAATAACCTATTAACTTTGCATCAGAAAATTAAACTAATAAAATATAGTATGGAATTATCAGGAAAAATTGCCATTGTAACAGGTGCAAACACAGGATTAGGATTTGAAACCGCTTTAGACCTCTATGAAAAAGGAGCGAAAGTATATGTTGGCTGTAGAGATGAAGCAAAAGGTTTAGAAGCCATAGAGCGAATGAAAACTATTGCTGAAACAGGTGGCGAATTGGTTTTAGGGCTTTTCGATTTAGGCAGTATAAATTCGGTAAAAACATTTGCTGAAAAATTTATTGCAAATGAAAAAAGTTTGGATTTACTGGTTAATAATGCAGGCGTAATGATACCGCCAGCAGCAAAAAGCGAAGACGGATTTGAACTTCAATTTGGCGTGAATTTCATTGGTCATTTTACGTTAACTGGTCAATTATTTAATTTATTGGAAGCTACACCAAACGCTCGTGTTGTTACTTTGAGTAGCATTGCACATCGTGGTGCAAGCATCGATTTTGATAACTTTAGATTAGAAAAACCTTATAATAACTGGAGAGAATACAGTCAAAGTAAGGTTGCTGATTTAATTTTTACGCTTGAATTTGAAAAAAGACTTAAAGCAAATAACTACAAAACCATTTCATTAGCCGCACATCCTGGGTTTAGTAAAACCGATTTACAAAAAAATATGGATAAAGCGATGTTAGATTCATTGGAACTAATGACTGCCAAAGAAGGCGCACAACCTACTTTAAGTGCTTGTTTACATCATGAGGCAAAAGGCGGTCAATATTGGGGACCTGACGGACATAATGAGCAAAAAGGAAAACCTGCTCTTGCAAAAATTGATGCTTCCGCATTAAACGAGGAACTTAATGCAAAATTATGGGATTGGGCAAAAGAAGAAACTAAGGCAAATTTTCCGTTTTAATATTTTTAATCAAAATAGTCAATTTATATTTTGTAAAACCCGCAAATTCTTCATTGAAATTGCGGGTTTTCATGTTTATAATGACATCCAAAAAAATAATCATTATTAAAAAATTTTAAAACTACGAAGACATCACTTTTTTGAAAAATTAAATTAATAACCTTTCAAGTTATTCTTTTTATACCTTTGCTTTTAGAAATAATTAAAATGAGTACCAAAGAAAGAAAACTTAAAGAAAAGGAAAACCGTCGCGAGCACATTTTAAATGCTGCCGAAGCAATCATGTCAGAAGATGGTTTACATGGTTTGAGTATCGAACTTATTGCTCAATATACACAATTGGCAAAAGGTACAATTTACTTATATTTCAAAAGTAAAGAAGAAATTTTGAGTATTTTAACCATTAAAGCCCGCAATAAATTATACGAGGGTTTTGAATCTATTTTCAATCAAAACACCAATGCATTTGACAAAATTATCAATATTATAAAAATGAATTATCAGTTTTATAAAGATAATTTACTTTATCACGATCTAATTTCGTTGTACGAAGCCAATCAAAAAACACTTGAAACTGCAGAAATGTTTGAAACATCTGCAAAAATTACTAAATTAGTTTTTCAAATTGTCGATGAGGCTAAAACTGAAGGTTATATAAGAAAAGAAATAAATCCAATGCATCTTTCTATGACCATGTGGGGCATGACGGTAGGGATGTTACAATTATTTAAAGTTAGAGGAACTACTTTATCCGAAACCTTTGCAATAACTGAAGATGAATTGTTTAATAACTATTTAGATATATTTATTAACGGAATCAAAAATAGTTAATTTTTTGTTAATTAATGACCCTTGTTCATTTAATGATCTATATTTGTCTAATATTTAATTAAAATACTTAAACAAATTGAATCAACCAAAAGAAATTGCAAAAGTCATCAATGTAAGTAAAGTTTACAAAACTGGCGATACAACAATTACAGCGCTAAATCCAACATCATTAACATTATATGCTGGCGAATTGGTACTTATTATTGGTCCGTCAGGTTCAGGAAAAACTACCTTGCTATCTATTTTGGGTTGCGTAACCTATCCCACAACTGGAGAAGTCATTATCAATAATACCAACGTAACTAGTTTAACCGAAACCAGTTTGGGTAAAATTCGGCTTCAAAATATTGGTTTTGTATTTCAAGGTTATAATCTTATTGCACCGCTAAATGCTCTGGAAAATGTTATGCTTCCCTTGCAACTCATCAAAGCATCTAAACAAGAAACCAAAGAAAGAGCCATTGTTGCTTTGCAAAAAGTAAATATGGAAGACCGAATGAAAAATTTGCCCAAAGCACTTTCTGGTGGTCAGCAACAGCGTGTTGCAATTGCACGAGCATTGGTAACTAATCCTACTTTAGTTTTATGCGATGAACCAACTGCATCTCTTGATCCGTCGAGTGTTGCAACGGTTATGGACGAATTGAAAGCATTGGTTTCTGATGATAAATGTGTCGTAATTGTAACCCACGATATGCGTTTGAAACGTTTTGCAGACCGAATAGTATATGTTGATAACGGAAGTATTTCGTTAGAAGAACCAAAATCTGAAATTTCACATTAAACAATCATAAAATGAAAAAACAAATCGTAATCATAATCCTTTTAACCTTAAGTTTATTGGCTTGCAATGATAAAAAAGAAAAAGAAGTTACTACTGAAGAAGCAACAAAAAAACCTGAAACAGAAACAAATATAAATGAAGTCGTTGGTATTGGTCGTGTGGTACCCGAAAAACAAATTATACAACTAGCCGCAGAAGTAAATGGTGTTTTAACCAAAATTTATAAAGAAGAAAACCAAACCGTAGTCGCTGGCGAAGTTATTGCAACATTGAGTAATAGTGTCGAAAATGCACAACTTTCTGAAGCACAATCCAGAACTAACTTACAGCAACAACAGGTTTTAATTGCCGAAGCAACTGCAATAGAGAATAACGCCAAGTTAAATAATGCTGAAAACGAGTTAGCAAGATTAAAAAACTTATACAACAAAGGTGCTGAAACCAAACAAAAAGTGGAAAATGCCGAAACAGAATATAAATCTATAAAAGCAACCATTAGCAGATTGAAAGCACAAGTTGACGGAGCAAAATCGCAACTAACCGAAAGTAAATCTAGTATGGCTTTGGTAAAATCTCGTTTAGAGCAAACTAAAATCAAAGCACCATATTCAGGTAAAATTTTAGAATGGAAAATCCGTCAAGGCGAAGGTGTTACTGCCCTGCAAGCCATTGCCCAAATTGCTCCAGCCGGAAATACAATTGTTGAAAGCGAAATTGACGAATCGTTGGCTAATAAAGTAAAAAATGGTCAAACAGTCAATATTAAATATCTGGGTGCAAATGAAGTGATTGCAAAAGGAACTATTTATTTTGTGTCTGATTATTTAAAAAAGAAATCATTATTTTCTGAAGAATCTGGTGAGGCGGAAGACAGACGTGTTCGTGTAGTAAAAATATTGCTCGACAACCCAAAAGAGGTGCTGTTAAATTCGAGAGTGGAAGTATTTATAGCCTTAAAATAATGAAGATGAGTATTTTAAAAACGGCATTAAAATTTATAAAATACGACCGAGCCAAAAGTATTGGCGTAGTGGTTGGTATTTTGATAAGCACCTTTTTAATTGGGCAACAACTGGGAATTTTAGATTATTTGACGCATTTAATGGCTGCCCAAGTTGACAACGCCAAAGCGCAAATTTGGGTAGTAGATTCTCGCACCAGAGATGCCAACCAATTGGCTACTATTGATGTGAAAAAAATGCGAGAAGTAAAAAGTATTAGTGGCGTAAAAGAAGCGTTTCCAATAATTGTTACTGGCGCAACAGCCACTTTAAAAGGCGGTAGAACATCAAACGTAACCCTTATTGGATTAGAATCTCCATCATTTAATGGTGCGCCAACTAGCGACAAAATTATTGACGGAAACATTAACGATTTACGAAGAGAAGGCGCAGTTATGATTGATTTTTTTGATAGTAAAGTTTTTGAAGTACCCACAAATGTAAATACGGAACTGGAATTAAACGGAAAGAAAGCGTTTGTAGCCGTTCAAACAAAAGGTGTTAGAGGTTTTGGTTTTGCATTAATGTACACCACAATAGATAGAGCCCGATATTTTGCAAATTTATCTTCTAATAAAATTAGTGCTATTGTAGTTAATGTTAATGAAGGTCAAAATGTTGAAAATATAATTAATAAAATTAACAAAAATATATACGGCGTAAAAGCATTTAAAACTGCCGATTTGCGTAGTAGCACCATTAGCACCGTTATTGCAACAACAGGAATTGCCCAAAGCACAGGAACGTTGATTGTTTTTGCTTTAATTGCTGGACTTTTCATCATTGGTTTAACCATGTATTCTAGCGCATTAGACAGAATAAAAGATTACGGAACGCTAAAAGCCATTGGCGCAAGCAACGGATATATAAGAAAATTAATACTTTCGCAAGCCATTTTATTTGCTGTAATTGGTTACTTATTGGCACTTTTATTACTAGAAGGTTTCCGAAATGGAGTAGCAACTACTGGATTGATTTTTACTTTATCACCAGAAATTTTGACAGCAATTTTTGTTACTATCGTACTCATTTCTTTAATAGGTGCAGCATTTGCCTTACGAAAAATTAAAGGAGTAGAACCAGCATCGGTTTTTAGAGGTTAAATTTTGAGCATAAATAATTCTTAAATACAGCATTTTAAAACATAAAAAAGACCAATGAAAAATTTAATAATAGTAATAGTACTTTTTTTTATGCAACACATTGTGGCACAAGAAAAAAAAGTAACACTCAAAGAATGTATTTTGATGGCATTGTCCAATAAATCAAGTATTTTGGCTTTAAAAACGGAACAAACTATTTCAGATTTAAACACAAAACAACAAAAATCAGCCTATAATACGCAAGTTTCGGTTGCCTACGATTACATTTACAATCCAATAATTAGAAGTAGTATTGTGCCAGTTGGTAGATTTTCTCAAGTTCCGACAGATGAAACTCGTGCTATTAAATTTGGTACAAATTATCAGCAAAATTTAGGTTTAAAAGTGTATCAGCCACTTTTTGATGCTACCATAAAAAGTAAAATCCAAGAAAGTAAAATTCAAGAAAAAATTAAAAATGCGGAAATAAATACCGCTAATAATGAATTGGCTATTGAGGTTTCTAAAACTTTTATCACGGTTTTATTAAACGAACAACGAGCAAAATCATCCGTTTATGATACGTTGCGAACCTCACAAACACTTTCGGTCGCAAAAAACAATTACTTGAACGGCAGAATTTTAAAAACCGAATTTAATAAAGCAAAAATAAATCATAACAACTCGGTTACCGTGTTTAATGAAATTAAAAATGAAATTGTGAATCAGCGTATTTACTTGTCATTTTTATCTAAGTTGCCTGTTGATGTGCAATTAATTAAAGATAAAAACATTGCTTTCTCTGAAGATTTTTCACAAATTACTAAATCGGAATCTGGAACCGATTCATTATCAGAAGTACAACTACTAAAGTCGCAAATTTCATATGAAAACCAGAAAATTAAAACCTTAAAAAACAATTATTTTCCAGTAATCGGATTAAACGGATATGTAGGAGCCGATCAATTTTCGAATACTTTGAATCCTTTACAAAAAGACAGTTGGTTCGGAAATTCGTTTGTGGGATTATCAGTAAAACTTCCTGTTTTGATTGGACAAAATTTTAAAAATAATGTCAATCAGCAACAACTTAAAGTTAAATCTTTAGAATATCAGATAAAAAGTAGCACCGAAGAAGCGGATAAAAACAAATTATTTGCAGAAAATAATTTGAATAAAATTAAAAAAGAAATTAAAAACAGCGAAACTAATATTTTGCTTTACAAAGAAAGTTTACAAATTTTTCAAGAGCGATTAAAAGAAGGTCAACAAACAGTTTCGGAGGTAAATAACGAAGAATTCGATTACAATAAAGAAATCGAAAACTTGTCAATTCTTAAAAATAATCTGTTTATTCAAGTAATAGATTATTTAAAAAACTCAGGATTAATAAATAGAATTTACGAATAAATAATATAAAAATGAACAAACCAAACTACGGATTTGATGCGCCAGCAATCATGAAAAATCTTATTATTGCTGGCGTATTACTTTTAATCATAGGTTTTTTAATTCCTTTTTTTATATCAAATACAATAATAATTATCGTTAGTTATTTACTTTCAACCATTGGAACCATTGTTTTAATATTAGGACTTTCCATGTATTATTATGGTATAAAAGGAAAGTTTGATATGCGTGATTTTATCATGCAAAAAATCAATTGGAAAGGAAACGAAATGGTTTTAGACATTGGCGCAGGAACAGGTTTGTTGATGCACGGCGCAGCAAAATTTCTAACAACTGGCAAATCAATTGGAATTGATATTTGGCGGGAAGAAGATTTATCAGACAATACTTTGAAAACTGCATTAGAAAATGCTGCAATTGAAAAAGTATCCGATAAAATTGAAATACTAACTATGGATGCTAGAAAACTTGATTTTAATGACAATTCTTTCGATATTATTTTATCAATGTTTTGCATTCATAATATTGACGAGAAAACCGAACAAGAAATGGCTTGTATTGAAATTGCTCGTGTTCTAAAATCTGGCGGTAGTATTTTTATTGGCGATTATATTCCTACGCACACCTATAAAAAATATTTTGAAAAAGCAGGTTTAGAAGTTATTAGTTCAAAAAACTATATCGGTGTTGCAAAAACCATGATGTGGATGCTAGAAGCAAAAAAAGTGTAATTTCAAATTCCATAAAATGACCAAAACCGAAAATTTTATTCAAGTAGAAGTACAATCATCGGCAACATTACGAGAATGGTTGTTGCAAAATCATACCCAAAATGAAAGTATATGGTTAGTTAGTTATAAAAAGATAGTTCCTGAAAAATATATTTCTACACAAAAAGTTTTAGACGAATTACTTTGTTTTGGATGGATTGACGGCATCCGAAGAAAATTAGATGACAAAAGAACCATGCAACTCATCGCACCCAGAAAAGTAGAACATTGGGCAAAAACCTATAAAGAGAGATTTGCAAAACTAGAAGCGCAAGGTTTGGTACATCAATCGGGAATAAACAGCGTAATTGCTTCAAAAGAAGCAGGATTATGGAATTTTATGGATGATGTAGATAATTTGATTGCTCCTGATGATTTAATTGCCTGTTTAGAGAATCATCCGCCAGCAAAGCAATATTTTGAAGCGTTTTCTAAATCCAACAAACGATTTATTTTACGTTGGATAAAACTTGCAAAAACCCAAGAAACACGAGAAAAAAGAATTTTACAAACCGCAACTTTAGCCGCAAAAAACTTAAAAATTCCTGGATTGTAGTTTTATTTCAAAAAACATTTGGAAGTTACAAATTAATTGTTGTATGTTTGCAACAGTTATTTAAAACAACAATGTCAATAATCAAACAATACATTCGTCAAAAATCACTCGGGCATTTGTCTAGCAAAGTGCATGGCGCTATAAAAAATGCCTTGCAAGAAAAGTTATTGGAAGCCAATATCAATTTAAAAGTTGATTTATTCCCTATCATCAATCGTTTGTTTGAAGAAGATCAAGTGCCACAACAAACCATTGCCAATTGGTTTACTTGCGATAGACACAGAATGTCGCGCACTTTAGACGAGTTAGAAAACACAGGTTTCATAGAACGTAAAAACGACCCAAACAGTCGTCGTACCAATTTAATTTGCTTAACAGAATATACAAAAAACAACCAACAAATCATCGAAAATGCCATTTTACAAGTTTTTGACAAAGCCTATATTGGTTTCACCCAAACCGAAATTGACACTACTTTATCAGCATTAGAAAAAATTATCAATAACTTGTCAGACTGAGCTTGTCGAAGTTAAAAAATTTGAATAAATTGTTGTATAAAACAACAGTGAAAAATAACAACAAATAATTAAACCTTAAAATTAAACATCATGAACACAAAAACAAGAAACATCATCAAATGGGTATTAGCCGGATTAGTAGCCTTTGTATTTATAGGAAGCGCCATTTCAAAATTAACAATGGATGCTGAAAATTTAGCAAATATGGCAAAAATGGGATTAAACGAATCAAATATTCATGCCTTAGGGATCATCGAAATTATTGCAGCCATTCTGTTTTTAATCCCAAGAACATCAATCATAGGTAGCTTATTACTAATCGCTTACATGGGCGGCGCCATTGCAACATGTTTACAACAAGGGCAACCTATGATTCCTGCAATTGCAATATCCGTATTTTTATGGATTGTTTCTTTCGTAAGAAATCCCGAATTATCAAACAGAATTTTAGGAAAAATATAATTTAAATAACTTGGGCGTGACCCCGTCTTTTAATGGACGGGGTCGGGCTTTCCGTTACAATCTTTTTTGGCAGAAAAAGCCAAAAAAGGATTTTCACTGCAATCCCTCACGCGGGCAACACTAAAAATAAACACAATGGCTAATTTCAAACAACCTTCGTTATTTTTTTCGCACGGCACCATGTACGAAGCCTTTAAAAGTGAAAAACTAAAACAAAATTATGCAGCAATAAGAGTTACACATTTTAGCACTTTACCGTCTGCTATCGTAATTTTTTCTGGGCATTGGCAAACCGAAGATATAAAAGTAACAACGGCAACTGTAATGCGTCAAATGGAAGAAGGTTTTCCGTCAGAGTTTAAAAGTAATTATGCAACTTCAGGAAACTCTGAATTAAGCCAGCGCATAATTAATTTACTCAATGCAAATGAAATAAAAACATCAGCTGATAATAACAGAATGTTAGACCACGGCGCACTAATTCCATTATTGTTGCTTTTTCCAAAAGATGCTATTCCCGTAATTCAAATTTCGCAACAATATAATCTTAATCCTGAATATCATAAAAAAATAGCGGAAATTTTGGCACCATTGCGAGATGAAAATATCTTATTTATTGGTTCAGGAGGTTTGGTGCATAACCGAGATGAAATTGTAAAAATGGGCGGACATGATATTGAACCCAGCCATTGGGCAAGAGATTTTGACAACTTTATTTCTAATGAACTGACAATGAATAATTTAATTTCAGACAGAATGGTTGCAGCTTATGAAAACGAGAATTTCAGTAAATCACACCCAACCTCAGAACATTTTTTACCCATTGTGTTTGCTAGTGCAATGGGCGAAAAAGCAACAAAAATTTATGAAGCATTTCAATGGAAAAATTTATCTATGAGTGCTTTTATCTTTGAATGAAATACTTATAAAATAGAGATTGAGAAAAACTCTAAACCTCTAATCTCTATGTTAAAAATAAAACAATGAAAAATACCTTACTAATCCCGTTTTTTATCCTAACCTTTAATTTGGTTTTAGCACAAGCACCACAAAATCCAATTAATGGTTTACGATACAACGATAATTTTACATATGTAAAAACCGATTCTATCAAAAAAGGATTCAATAAAATCAAACATATTCCCTTATCCGAAAACACCAATATTTCTTTTGGTGGCGAATTACGTGAACAATACCAACATTTTGACAATCAGAATTTTGGCGATGTGCCACCAACCGTTCAAAAAGTTTCTGTTGGCCAATTGTGGCATCGTGTTATGGTGCATAGTAATTTAGAAATTGGTTCCAAAACTAGAATTTTTGTGCAATTAAACTCCACTTTTCGGTTTTTTAATCCAAATCCGTACAACGAAATTGACGAAGATCGTTTGAGCATTCATCAAGCTTTTGTAGATTTTAACTTCACAAAAAACTGGCAAATCCGTGTAGGAAGGCAAGAAATGGGTTATGGCAACAACCGAATTTTAACTTTCCGCGAAGGTCCGAACACGCGTTTAGCCTTTGATGCTGCCATTTTAAAATACAAAACCGACCAACGAAAAATTGATTTTCTAGCCGTAACACCAATCATTAACAACCAATATGCTTTTGATGAAGTTTCGTTTAAAGATTATATTGTAGGGTTTTATGCTACTGAAAATTTCATTCCTAAAAAATTATTAGTCGATTATTACATTATTAATTTTCAATCTGATACTCGAAAATATAATTTCGTTTCAGGTTCAGAAAATCGTCAGAGTTACGGATTTCGAGTTTTCTCTCAAAATCCAAAACTCAATTATGAATTAGAAAGCACCTATCAATCGGGCACTTTCAACAATCAAAACATCAATGCCTATGGTTTTTCATCCGATGTAAATTATAAAATAGATAACAAATTCAACTTAATTATTGGTTTGGGCGCCAATTATTTTTCGGGCGATAAAGACAAAAACGACAATCAACTGAATACCTACAATTTAATTTATTCAAAACCGTCGTATGGTTTGGCTGCGCCAATTGGTTCGTCAAATATTGTAAATTTCAATCCGTATATTCGTATAAATCCTTTACAAAAAATGTCGGTTTATGCAGGTGTTTATTTTATGAATCGCCAAAGCAACCAAGACGGAACGTATTCGCCAGGCATGGCAGAAGTACGTCCAACGCCAGCCAATTTATTTGCATCAACCGAAAAATCTATTGGTTCACAATACGCTTTAGAAATAAGTTATACATTAAATAAAAACATTTCATTTGCTTTAGATGGCGCTTATTTTTCGGCAGGAAAATATGTTGCAGCAACCGGGAAAGGATTGGATATTAAGTATGTTTCGTTTAAATCAACTTTTAAATTTTAATTCGGTAAGATGTTGAAAATGATAAAAGCATTATTTTTTCTAATCACAATTATAGTTTTACTACTGTTTTTATTGAATTTTTATTTATTCAGTCCAATTCAAAAGAAAAAATTTATGGGAAATAATGAAACCGTTTTAGTTATTGGCAGACACCAATTTATAATGAATAAAGTAATTGAGGTACTTAAAAATCATAATTACAAAGCATTTGGAGTTGGTATTGATAAGGAAGCGATTGATTTTGTAAAAAACAATAAAGTAGATGCCGTTTTAATTGGTGGCGGCGTTGAAAATGAAAGTCGGATTTTATTTGATTCAGCATTCAAAAAGGTAAATCCAGATATCAAAATAATCGAAAGTCATCCAAATACATTTTTAGAGGATTTGAATACTAGTTTAAAAACAGTAGATTAGAAATTTTAGATTCTAACAATTTAGTTTTCAGAGAAAAAAATCGGTTATTAAATAATTAACAACCGATTTTAATAAATTTTAGACTAATCTTCCGCCACAATCTACATGTATTGTTTCGCCTGTAACAGCATTATTAGACATTAAAAATAGTACTGCTGACGCAATATCTTCTGGAGTTGCAATTCTTTTTAGAGGTAAACTTTCGGCAACTCCAGCCAAAACAGCAGCTTTATTTTCTCCCATAATTGCGTCCCACATAGGAGTATCTGTATAGCCAGGAGAAACCGAGTTGAAACGAATTAATGGAAATTCCATGACCAAAACCCTTGCTAATTGTTCGGCAGATGCAGTTCCAAGTCCTGCAACCCATGCACCTGCAATTGGTCTATCTGTTGAAATTCCTCCCGTAAAAGTAATCGACCCATTCGGATTTATTTTATTTGATACCGCTCTTACAACTCTTAAACTTCCTAAAACTCTTTCATTAAAAGAATTCATATTTTCTTCTAATGATCCATCGTTAACTGCACCTAATTTAGTGCCACCAGCAGCAATATAAATATGATCAATTGAAGTAAAAGATTTAAAAAAATCATTAACCGTATTTTCGTCATTAATATCTAATTGCCAATACTTAACATTTGAACTGATACTTTCCGCCTTTGATTTTGCTCTTGATAAATCTCTACTTGTTAGGGTTACATTTGCACCTAATTCATTTGCTAAAGTTGCTACAGCAAATCCCATTCCTGAACTACCACCTACGATAATTACATTTTTGCTTTTTAAATTACTCATTGATTATTTTTTTAGTGTTAATATTATAATGCAAAGAAAAAAATAAATATCTTTACTGCACAATTAAACAGTACACACTATTTAGTAAGTATAAAAATGAGAAAATTAAATTCAACAAATCACATAAACGAAAAAATTATAACCGAAAAATGCCCCATTACTTCAACAATGTTAGCAGTTGGTGGGCGTTGGAAACTTATAATAATTTGGCATTTAAGAGTAGAAACGCTAAGATATAATGAGATTCGGAAAGCAATACCAAACATTTCTGAAAAAATGCTCATTCAGCAACTTAAAGAATTAATAATGAGTGGTTGGGTTTTGAAAAATGATTTTAAAGAAATTCCACCAAGAACCGAATATAGTTTAACCAACTTGGGAAAATCATTTGTTCCTATACTAAATAGCATATACGAATGGGGAAATGAAAATAAAATAGCAAATTAAATACAAAAAACATCAAAAGTATTAGGAAAAATTCCTTTTAAATCAGCTTTTAAATTTTAATGAAATGAAACAACCTAATAAATTCAAAATGACACTTTTAGTTTGGTGTGCCATTTACCCTACAGTAACATTTATATTCTTTATTCTCGGAGATTTTTTAGCCAATTTACATCCGTTTTTAAAAACATTTGTAGTCACTATAATTTTGGTACCACTAATGGTATTTGTATTTTTACCATTTATAATAAAAACTTTTAAAAACTGGTTAACCAAATAAAAATAATAACATGAACATACTCGCATTCGCAGCAAGCAACAGCAAAAAATCGATCAATAAAAAATTAGTTACTTATGCTGCTAATTTGGTTAAAAACGCCAATGTTGAAATTTTAGATTTAAATGATTACGAAATGCCCATTTACTCAATCGATAAAGAATCAGAAAACGGAATTCCGCAATTGACACAAGATTTTTATAACAAATTAGGCAATACCGATTTAATTATGATTTCATTTGCCGAACACAACGGAAGTTACACAGCGGCTTTCAAAAATATTTTCGATTGGGCATCAAGAGTTAATAGCAAAACGTTTCAAAACAAACCGATGTTGTTATTATCTACTTCGCCCGGACCTCGTGGTGGCGCAACCGTTTTAGACATTGCAAAAAACCGTTTTCCGTTTCAAGGTGGTAATGTTCTTGGTAGTTTTACTTTACCAAGTTTCAATGATAATTTTGATGATGAAAAAGGTATAATTAATGAAGAATTCAAAGTAAGTTTGCAACAAATTATTACTCAAATTGATGCAGAATGGACTTAAAAAACATCAAAAAAGAATATACCAATGTTACGCTTCACTCTACCGAAAAACCAAAAAAATGGATTATCAGACTTTTCTACCAAATATTGATCTAGAGACAATAGTAAAATGTTATTGGACATTAGAAGTGCCATTTCAAGTGGATGTACAAAGGCAATTAATTTTACCAGATGGTTGTATAGAAATGTTTTTCATACTTGGTGATGATGTCAAAAGATATACTAATGATAATGAATATATTATACAGCCAAGGCAAATGGTACTTGGACAAATCACAGAACAGTTTTATATTGAACCGACAGGAAATGTAAAAACTTTTGCTGTGCGATTTTATCCATATGGTTTCGCTAATTTTATTAATAAGTCAATTGATGAATTGGCAAATAAAGAGACACCATTAAACCTATTATTTGGTAAAGAAAACTCAAAACTGTTAAGCCAAAAAATAACTGATGCTAAAACAACAAATGAAAGAATTGAAATCATCGAAGGTTTCCTTTTTGATAGACTTAATGACAAAGCAATAATTGATAACATTGTGAAAATAACTATTGACAGTATGTTTTTATCAAAAGGAAGTAAACCCTTAAACATAATTTTAAAAGATAACTTATCAAAACGAAGACAACTTGAAAGAAATTTTTTAAAACAAATAGGAATAAGCCCAAAACAACTTGGAAAAATAATTAGATTACAAGCGACTTTACAAATGTTACTTAATAATGAATCTAAAACATTAACTGAAATTGCTTATGAAACCAATTATTATGACCAATCACACTTCATAAAAGATTTTAAAGAATTTACGGGATTAACTCCAACTGAATTTCTAACAGATGATAAGATGATACTTTCTTCTCTTCTTTACCAAAAAAAATAAAGTGTCGCAATTTTACAATTAATGGATTAAAATGTTTTTTAACTTTACAATCAAAAAAATTATGACAACAAAAATGATTTTATTTTCAGGATTAATACTAGGAATTAGCTTTTCTTCATGCAAAAATGAAAATATTGCAAATACTAGTAAACAGGCAAAAGTTAATACAACAAATGTAAAATTAAATAATATGAAAAATTTAGTTTCAATAATTGAAATACCAACTTCTGATCTAAAAAGAGCCATAACATTTTACAAATCAATTTTAGATATTAATATTGAAGAAGTTGAAATGGGTGAAGTTAAAATGGGTGTTCTATCAAGTGTTGAGGGAACTATTAACGTTGTTTTGGCAAATGGAAGCGATTACAAACCTACATCAAATGGGAGTATTATATATTTGAACGGAGGAGATGACTTACAAAGTATTTTAGACAAAATTCAACCAAATGGAGGTAAAATAATAGTTCCGAAAACAGAAATTAGCCCAGAAATGGGATTTTTCGCATTGTTTATTGATACAGAAGGAAACAAATTAGGACTTCATTCATCTAAATAAAAGAACGTCCACACAAAAGATCTAAGAAATTGGGGTTTTATGGATTATAAAACTCCTAGATGATGAAATAACCATAGTGTAACAATCATCAAAATGCATTCATTGTGCCAACTTCATGAACGACAATCCTGATGCTTTTCAGCCCCAAAGCGCACCCTGGATAAAAATGGAAAACTCCACCACTGAAAAATTAATTGAAACTGTTGAGAAATGCCCAACGGGTGCTATAAGTTATTTTAGGAATTAATTACAAACCGCCAATCGAAACTTTTGATTGGCGGTTTTTTATTATCTTTGACTTCAATGCATTAACAAACGTTTGCAATTTATTAATGTGTAATTTTACGAAACCAAAATTTTTCAGGAATTGTAAAATAAACTTTAACCGAATTAAAAAACAAAGCATCAGTTAAGAACAAATGGATAAAAACATACCCATATTTGACGTAGAAAAGTTTTCCAATAAAAAATCTAAAAATAATGCTGATTTTTATTTTGTTCATGGAAAAGTAAATTCTATACCATTAAATATACCTTATCGCAGTAATTATTTTTTTGTAAGCATTTGCCTCAACGGAAATGCACAATTAAATACTAATTTAGAAACCTATAATTTAACAAAAGGTTCATTGATCACTATGTCGCCACAAGTTTTGAAACAGTGGAACAATAGAAGTAATGATTATAATAAAATAACAATTCTGTTTACAAAAGAATTTTTGTCAAAGTCAAGTATCGATATAAGTTCGTTAGAAAATTTTGTTTTCTTTCAAATGCACACCAACCATGTTATAAATTTAGATGAAAAAATCTTGAAACCCGTACTTGAGGTTTTTAAAATTATAAAAGAAAAAGTAACCTCAAAACAGCTTTATAAAACCGAAATTATAAAAAATTTAATTACAATACTTCTGTACGAAATAGCCAATATTTACAAGGAACAAGTTTTGCCTACCATTCATAAACAAACTCGTGGACAACAATTAACAATAGAATTTAAAAAATTGGTTTGCATTCATTTCCGAAAAGAAAGAAGTGTAACTTATTATGCCAGTTTATTATTTGTTACTCCCAAACATTTAACCGAAACCATTAAATCCGAAACAGGAAAAACTGCTGGAGAATGGATTGATGAAACAGTTGTTTTAGAAGCAAAAGTATTATTGCACGAAACTAATTTTAGTATTGCAAAAATTGCAGATGTTTTATATTTTACTGACCAATCTGTTTTTGGTAAATTCTTCAAAAACTTAACGGACTTGTCTCCAAAATTATACAGAGAAAGTCTTTAACTATATTTTTTCCGACTTTTTACCCAATTATTCCGCTAATTTGCCCTTTATTTGATTTGATAGTATTCAGATATTTGTACCATCAAATAATCATACAATGAAACATCCGAAAAAATGGAAAATGGCCATCCTTATTTGGCTAATTATTTATCCAACAATTTCAATTATACAACTCTTAATAGGTGGTTGGTTGGTTCAATTTCCAATTTTAATAAGAACATTAATAATGTCATTACTTTTGGTGCCATTTATGGTTTTTGTAGCAAGGCCATTTTTAGATAGTGCATTTAAAAACTGGCTAATTAAATAATTAATCTTAAAAAAAATATCATGTCAAAAAAAGTATTAGTAATTAAAAGTAGTTCAAGAGGAACGCAAAGTAACAGTAATAATTTAGTAGATGCCTTGGTTTCAAAATTTAATGATTCCGAAGTAGTAACTCGTGACGTTTCAATGGGTTTACCATTTGTTGATGTAAATATTATGACTGGATATTATTCGCCTCCAGAAACCTATTCGCCTGAAGTAGCAGAAGCAATGGTAATTCCGAACAAAATAATACAAGAGTTTCTATCTGCCGACACCTATATTATTGGTGTACCAATGTATAATTTATCAATCTCCGCAAGTTTAAAAAGTTGGATTGATTTGATCGTACGTTCTGGTTTAACATTTGAAAGAATTTCGGCTGGAAATTATAAAGGTTTATTAAAAGGTAAAAAAGTCTATTTAATGCTGGCAACTGGCGATGTGCCTGTAGAAAGTGAATATGATGGAGCAAGTCAATATTTAAAAAACACATTCGGATTTATGGGCGTAACAGATATTACTGTAATTGGTGCGTCAGGAATGAATACTGAAAACGGAGAAAGTGAATTTTCTAAGGCAATATCTAAAATTGAAGCATTAACTGTTTAATTTAAATATGCCAATTGCATAAACTACAATCACAAATCGCCAATCGAAACTTTTGATTGGCGGTTTTTTATTATATTTGTAAAAAAACTAATGCTTTCACATCTTGAAAATATAGATAATTTTATTAACCAACTAGATAGTAAAACCTTGAAAATGCTTGAAAGTATTTCGGTTACTAAAACGTATAAAAAAGGCGATTATCTATTGCAACAAGATCAAATTTGTAAAAACAGTTATTTCATTGAAAAAGGAATTGCCCGAAAATTTTATCTCAATGACGGCAAGGAAATTACAACCGAATTGTATTTTGACGATGATATGGCAGTTTCTTTTGATAGTTATTGTTTGCAAAAACCTAGCCGAGAATACATTCAGGCCATTACTGACATTAGAGTTTCGCAAACCGATTATGCCGCTTTTCAAAATGCCAAAAAAGATTTTCCAAAACTTATTGAACTCGATTTAATGATGAATGAATATAACGTAATGTGGCTGGAAGAACGTTTGTTTGAATTTCATACTATGGATGCAACAAGTCGTTATCTTAAAATAATAAATGAACATTCTCATATTATTCAAAACATCCCTCTTACTTATATTGCTTCTTATTTGAGTATTTCTTTAGAAACTTTGAGCAGAATTAGAGCCAAAATTTAATTTTATTTCATTATTTGACTTAAGTCAAATGCCAAGCAAAATTCGTATAACATCTTTGCACTATAACTAACATAGTCCAAAAATGGAAATTAAAAAAACGAATACGCTTAAAACTAAAATAATTCTCACAATACTTTTTTGTGCAGTTATTACTGTTATTGCTTCGGTTTTAAGTGAAAATAAAGATAAATCTTCTGAAGAAATTGTTCAAGAAAAAAAATTGAATAAAGTTGCTATTGAAACTTCAAAAATAAGTAACCATTTATTTAGTAGCGCATTTTCGGTTCCTGCAACTTTAGAACCTTTTGAAAGTATAAATGTATCGTTTGAAAACTCTGGTATCATCAAAAAGTTATCGTTTAATCTTGGTGACAAAATCCAAAAAGGGCAACTAATTGCGACTTTAGATAATGAAATAGTAAATCGTCAGTACCAATTAAACTTAATTAATCTTGAAAAAACTAGAAATACTTACAACAAGTATAAAGAACTAAATAATAATAATAACATTCCGAAAATTGAATTTCAGAATATCGAATTCGAATTAAGAACAGCCGAGAAGCAAGTTGCAATTTCAAAAAAATTACTTTCTCAATCTCAAATTATTGCTCCAATTTCTGGAATTGTTACTTCAAAATTCTTTAATAATAATGATTTAGTTCAAGCCTATTCTCCAATAATTACCATTTCGAATAATAAAAAACTAAAATGTATTTTGAATTTACCATACCAAGACTGGGCAAATTTGAATATTGGTGATAATGCCAATGCAACATTTAGTCAAAACAATGAAACGGTTTTAGGAAAAATTACGAAAAAAATTCCATCGCCATCACAATCTAAAAATTATCCTATAGAAATTGTAATTGCAAATCCTGCAAAATTAATTCCCGGTCTAATTGTAGATATTAATTTTGATAAATCAAAAAACAAAGAACTTTTAGCAATTTCAAGAAATGCAGTAATCATAAAATCTAACGAAAGTTTTTGTTATGTTTTATCAAATACTAAAATCGAATTACGCAAAATTACTACTGGTGTTTTTGATAATGAATTTATTGAAATAAAATCAGGAATTTCTGAAAACGAAACAATAATTTCTAAAGGAATTCAAAATGTTACACTAGATACAAAATTCGAAAACCTTTTAATTTCAAAATAAGATGAGTATTACCGAATTATCTATAAAACGCCCTATTTTATTCATCGTTTTTTATATTGTATTAATAGGTCTTGGAATTTTTAGTTATTCGACTTTAAAGTACGAATTACTTCCAAACATTGCTGCTCCATTTGTTTCGGTTGTTACCGAATATCAAGGCGCATCGCCTCAAACTGTTGAAGATGCTGTAACTAAAAAACTCGAAGATGGTTTGTCATCAGTGAGTAAAGTAAAAAAAATGTCTTCAACATCTTCCGAAAGTCTATCTGTTATTGGATTAGAATTCAACCAAGATGCCAATCCTGACGAAGCCACACAAACTGTTCAAAGAGCCATAAATCAAGTGGTTTCAACCTTGCCAAAAAATTGTAAAACACCATCGGTCGAAAAATTTAATTTGAATGATTTACCCGTTTTAGTAATCTCTGCAACTTCAAAAATGGAAATTAATGATTTGAGGAAATTAATCAAAAATCAAATAAAAACCCGATTGGCAAAAATTCCAAACATTGGTCAAATTGCATTGAAAGGTGGCGAAGAACAAGAAATTAAAATCTTATTAAATAAAGATAAAATTAATGGTTTAAACCTTTCTACTTTACAAATTGTAGATGCATTAAATAAAGCCAATGTTTCAATCCCGTTAGGAAATATAGAACAATCAGATTTAAAACTAAATTTACGATTGGACGGAAAATTTAATTCTATTGAAGAAATTAACGAAATTATCGTTCTTGAGAATATTGATAAATCAAAAATATATTTAAAAGATATTGCAAAAATTGAATACGGAAGTAAAGCAAAATCTTCCATAAATAGTTTAAATAAAATCAATACAATTGGAATAAATATTCAAAAGCAATCAGGTTCTAATGCTGTCGAATTATCAGAAAAAGCAAGGGCAGAATTAACTTCTATCGAAAATGATTTTAAAAACATTGAACTAAAATTTTCGATTGCTCAAGACAGTTCAGAATATACTTTAAAAGCTGCCAAAACAGTTTACAAAGACTTTTTTATTGCTTTATTACTGGTTTCGCTAATTATGCTTGTTTTTCTACATAGCGTTAGAAACGCTGTAATTGTTATGATTGCCATTCCAACATCGTTAGTTACTGCATTTATAATGATGTATTTAATGGATTTTACATTAAATATAATGACATTATTGGCAATGAGTTTGGTTATCGGGATTTTAGTTGATGACAGTATTGTTGTGCTCGAAAACATTTACAAACATCTTGAAATGGGAAAAAACAAAGCAGTTGCGGCTTTAGATGGCCGAAACGAAATTGGTTTTGCGGCACTTTCAATTACGCTAGTGGATATTGTTGTTTTCTTACCACTTATTATGGTTCCTGGTGTTACCGGAAGTTTAATAAAAGGTTTTTCGTTAATAATTGTGGTTTCTACATTAACAAGTTTATTGGTTTCGTTTACCTTAACACCAATGATGGCTAGCCGTTTTGCAAGATTAGAACATTTATCTGCAAAAACATTTGGTGGTAAAATTCTAATGGCAACCGAACGTTTTCTGAATAACATTACTAAAAAATACATCCAGTTATTAAAACTCTCATTACGACACCGATTGGCAACTATTATGATTTGTGTTGTACTACTTTTTAGTTCGTTTGGCTTGGTGATTTTTGGATATATTGGAGCCGAATTTATTCCATCGGCTGACAAAGGCGAAATTTCTATTGCAGTAACCTTGCAACCAGGAATTAAAATTGAAGAAACTAAAAAAATAGTTTCCAATTTAGAAAATAAGATCACCAATATTAAAGAAATAACCTCGATAGCAACAACAATTGGTGATAAAAGCGATGGATTAAATACCGTTTCAGCATCAAACGTAGCCACAATAAATATTAAATGCATACCTGCAAACGAAAGAGAAAAATCGATAAAAGATATTGCTCGTGACATTCGAAAAATTGCTAACAATTTTGCTGGAATAAATTTGCAAATTAGCCCAATTGGTATGGTTGGTGCCGAAGCAACTCCAATTCAAATTGTGGCTTACGGTAAAAATAGAGATGATGTTTTAAAAGCATCAGAACTAGTAGTATCCAAAATTCAAGGTATTGATGGCGCAATTTATCCAAGAATTTCAACCGAAGTTGGCAAACCTGAAATAAATTTTAAAATTGATAGATATAAATTATCTGAATTAGGCTTAAATTATGAAGATGTGGGCGTAACAATTCGCACGGTTGTTAATGGTTTTGATGATTTAAAAACAACAATCAACAATGAAGAATTAGACATAAGAATCCAATTTGAAAATTCAGAAAAATTTTCTATAAATGATTTAAATAATCTAAGTTTCATAAACAATTCAGGGCAAAAAATAACACTAAATCAGTTTGCGTCAATAAATATAATGGCAAGTCCTTCAAATCTTGAAAGACGAAACAAATCTAATTGTGTAATTATTGCAGCGCAAGTTATTGGTCGTTCAAGCGGCGAAGTGGGTGCCGAAATTGTGGAAAAACTTGAAAAAGAAAAATTGCCTGGCGATGTGAAATTGTCTTATGAGGGCGATTTAGAACAACAAGGCGATTCATTTGCATTGCTTGGCTTGGCTTTTTTAGTCTCAATACTTTTAGTTTATCTCAATATGGTGGTTTTATACAACAATTGGATGTATCCATTTATCATATTATTTTCAATTCCTGTGGCATTAGTGGGTGCATTATTAGCCTTGGCGCTTTCGCAAAATTCGCTTAATTTATTTTCACTTTTTGGGATGATAATGTTGCAAGGATTAGTAGCCAAAAATGCTATTTTACTTGTCGATAGAGCAAACCATTTGCGAGAAAAAGAAAACAGAAGTATGTTTTATGCGCTTCTTGAAGCAGGAAAATCTCGTTTGCGACCTATATTAATGACAACTTTAGCAATGGTAATTGGACTTTTACCATTGGCTTTAGACAGTGGTTCGGGTAGCGAATTAAACAAACCAATGGCTTGGGTTTTAATTGGCGGATTAAGCAGTTCAATGTTTCTTACCCTGGTTTTAGTTCCTGCAATTTATGTTCAAATTGTGAATTTTTCTAATAAATTTAAGAAAAATAAAACATCTATAATTCCTAAAAATGCCATTGCAATCTTATTATTTATTGGATTTAGTTTTTATTCTCAAAATACAAATTCACAAACAAAAATATCTATTGATGATGCAGTAACATTAGGATTAAAAAATAATGAAAACATAAAAATTGCGGCTCTAGAAACCGATTTGAGTAATTCAAAAATTAAAGAAATCCAAAGTTATTTATATCCAAATGTATCATTTGTTTCTCAATTTAGAAGAAATTTTAAGCCATCAGTTTTTTTTCTTCCTAATGAAGAAGGCGAATTAAGAGCAGTACCTGCCGAGAATAAAAACGCTTTTAGTGGTGTTTTAGAAATGAGTATGCCTATTTATAATGGAGAATTAAATAAAAACATTTCCATTTCTAAAAAGACAAAAGAGTTAACTATTTTACAAAAAGAGCAAATTCAAAAAGAATTAAAATTTGAAATTAAAAAAGCCTATTTAGATGTATTAATTGCAATTGAATATGAGAAAATTCAAAATGAAGCCCTAAAAAGAAATAAGTTTACGCTTCAAGAAACCAAAAATAAATTAAAACTAGGTCTAGTAACTGATGCCGACACATTAAAGGTTTTTGTTGAAGTCAAAAATGTAGATATCGAAATTCTAAAAGCAAAAAATCAGATTAAAGTTGCCCAGAAAACACTTAAAAATTTAATTTCAATTGAGGATGAAAACATAGAATTATCTGACAATTTGAATAATTTGAAAATTATTGAAACAACAAAAATTAATGACGAAAACTCTTTTAAAGAAAGAACCGATTTTAAAACAATTTCAAAAAAGTTAGAAATTTCAAATCTGGAAATCGAAAAATCAAAGCAAAATTATTATCCAAAAGTAAGTTTAATTGGACAATATCAAAAACAAACCCAAGCCGACGATTTTAGGTTTAATGAATATGTTTGGAGCGAGAATTATTTTTTAGGTTTACAAGTTAATGTTCCAATTTTTGCAGGTTTTATCAATAAATCCAAATCGGAACAAGCACAAATTCAACAAAAACAAAGTGAACTCGAATTACAAAAAGTTCAAAAAAATGCTTTAACGGAAATCGAACAATCAAAAGAAGAAATTGAAATCATTAAAAAACGATTAAAAACTGCACAAGTTGTAAATCAAGCATCTAAACGTAGTTTTAATTTATTATCAAGTCAATATAAAGCAGGCATCATAAAATATGGTGATTTACTTGATGCAGAAATTGCTTTAAAACAATCAAACTTATCAAATTTAGTTTCACTATTTGATTATTGGTTAGTATTTTACAAGTATGAATATAATCAAGGTTTGTAAATATCAATTAAAAAGCAACTTCATTATTTGACCTAAGTCAAATGTACCTTAAAAAATGTTTAGCAATTTTGCCTTAGAAATAATCAAAAAAAAAAATTATGAAATTTATTAATTCAAACACAAAAAATGTTTCCAAAATTATTTTATGTTTTGTTTTTGCTTTTTCCATTTTTGGGTTTAAAAGCACAAACATTAAATTAGAAACTACAAATCAATCTCAAAAAGAAAATAGCCTCATCGGAAAATGGATTACTGACGATAAAGATGTAATAGAATTTTATCAAAACAAAAATATTTTTGAAGGCAAAATAGTTTCGCTTGGCGATGCAGCAGTCGTCAAAAAAAATCCGGAAATTATAGGTGCCGTTATTTTTAAAAAATTAGAATTAGTAAAAGGCGAATTCATAAACGGAAGTTATTATGACATTGAAAGCAAAGATTCGTATAAAGTTTCGATAAAAATAGTTTCTGCAAAAGTTATAAAACTAAAATTTGGTTCAGGATTATTTAGCCAAACCAGCGAATTTAAAAAAGTAAATTAATATGGAAAACATCACAAAATTTATAGAAGCTTACATTGGACAAATCATTTGGTACGGTGTTTGGACCATTCCAACATTTTTTATTCTTTGGATAATTTTCAAGAAATTCTTTGCCAACCGACGTATTCAAGAAAATCAAAAAGCCGATAAAAGCCAACTTTTAAGAGAATTAAAAAATTCGTTGCTAACAATAGTTGTTTTTGTTGCTGTCGATTTATTTATTTATCACGACAGTGACAAAACCCTTCAAACGAGTACTTTCAAAATTTATTCTGATTTTTCTGCTCACGGTGGTATTTTGTACTTTCTTTTTATAACTTTTTTCATATTTGTACTTGAAGACACTTATTTTTATTGGATGCACAGAACGGTTCATTCGCCAAAACTGTACAAATACATTCATAAAGTGCATCACGATAGTATAGATACAACTCCATTTACCTCATATTCATTTCATCCGCTTGAAGCCGCACTAGAAATAGTGCCAATGGGTATGATTATGGTTCTTGCCTACTTTTTCCCAGTGCATATTTTAGCTTTAGTAATTTGGCAAATTTTGGGCATTGCGCTCAATGTTCTTGGGCATTCTGGTTACGAATTATTCCCATCCTATTGGAATAAATATTGGTTCTTGAAATGGAAATTGCCTTCAACACACCATAATATGCACCACGAAAGATTCAACGGAAACTATGGTTTGTATTTTATTTGGTGGGACAGAATTATGGGAACAGAATTTCCTGATTATGAAGAAAAATTCAAATCTATTTTTGAAAGAAAATCTAAAAAAGTTGACGAAATTGTTTATCACGATTTAAAAATTTCAGCCATTTTAAATGAAACTAAAGATTCTTATTCGATTTATTTTGAAAAATTTCCTTACGAATTTAGAAATTACAAAGCTGGTCAACACGTTAATTTAAAAGTTGATATAAAAGGCGAAACCTATTACCGGACATTTTCATTATCAAGTTCTCCAACCAAAGATAAGTTTTTGAGATTAACTATCAAGAAAGCATTTAACGGCTTGGTTACTAATTATATGGTTGATAACTTGAAGGCCAACGATACTTTGTCGATAAGTTTACCTAAAGGAAATTTCTTTATCGAACAAAATCCAGCAAATACAAGAACTATACTGCTTTTTGCTGGTGGAAGTGGTATTACGCCTTTATTTTCAATGATTAACACATTATTAAAAGACGAACCAAACTCTAAATTAAATTTATTTTATGCTAATAGAAATTCAGAAGAAAGCATTTTTTTAGATGAATTAAAATCGATTGAAAAAAGAAATCCAGATCATTTTAAACTCATTAATCACTTTAGTGAAAAAGTGGGTCAAGTAACTAAAAATCAAGTTTTAGAATTGATTGAAAACACAAAGGCTGACGAATATTTTATTTGTGGACCAAATGGTTATATGGATTTAGTAAAAAACACATTAACGTATCTTGAAATTGATGGCTCAAAAATAAAATCAGAACAATTTGTAATCAATACAATAAATAAAGTGGCTGTTGATGCGAAAATTGTTTCAAATGTAAAAGCGATTATCAACCAAAAAGAACATCATTTTAATGTTTTAGAAAACGAATTGTTATTAGATGCAGCCATTAGGCAAAACATAAATATTGCTTTTTCGTGCAGAAGCGGAATGTGTGGCACTTGCATCGCCAATTGCAATAAAGGTAGTATCGTTATGGATGATAAACAAACTTTCTTATCTAATGAATCTGTCAATAAATCGAAAATTTTATTGTGCCAATCGAAAGCCATTTCAGAAGATATAACCATCGAAATTAATTCCTAAAAATATGAAAAATATAAAAATTATTATCGCATTTATTCTATTTTCAACTCAACTATTTAGCCAGCGTGTTCCTGCCGAATTCGAAGAACAAGATGGCATTCTTTTTACTTGGTTGCTTGAAAATCAGTTAGAAAACGAATCGGTTGATTTAGTTCATTTGCAAATGGTCGAAAATTTAGTGAAAGACAATATTGTGTATATTAATTATTATAATAAAAGTCAGAAAACTAAAATTGAAAAACTATTAGTTACAAAAAATATCGATTTGAATCGAATAAAATTCTTAAAATACGATATATCTATGGGTTCATATCCAAGAGATTATGGGCCAGAATGGATTTACAATAGTCAGAAATTGAATATTGTTGATTTGAATTGGGCTTTCTACGGATACATTCCAGCCGGAAGACTTTTTTCTAAAATGATTAATAAAAACTTGGAAAGTTATGATCGTTTCTTAGCCGAAAAATTAGCCATACAAACTTATAAAAAATCAGAGTTTGTATCAGAAGGTGGCGGAAAAGAATTCAACGGTAACGGCGTTTTGATGGTTGTAGAACAAACTGAATTGCAACGCAATCCAAAATATTCAAAACAAGAAATTGAAGCCGAATACAAACGAATTTTTAATCTCAAAAAAGTAATTTGGTTACCAAAACCTTCTTATGATGATGAAAATATGTTTAAAGATTATATCGTCGATAAAGTTACAAAGCAGAAAGTAATGAGAAGCGCATCGGCAAACGGACATATCGATGAGTTTTGTCGATTTGTTTCGCCAAACACCATTTTGTTAGCGGAGGTTTCTCAAAAAGAAGCAGATTCTGAAGAAATTCATAAAATAAACAAGCAACGTTTTGATGAATGTTTCGAAATTCTGAAAAAAGAAACCGATGCCGATGGAAAACCATACACGATAATTAGAATGCCAATTGCAGAAACAATTTTTAAAGAAGTTAGTAAAAAAAGTGGCGTTGGTATTAATATTTCGAGTATGATTGAAGCCACTGAATTGAAGAAAATGTTAGATGGTTCTGATTTCCAGAAAGAAGATGAATTTTTGGTGTTGCCAGCCTTGAGTTATTGCAATTTTAGCATTGCCAATAATGTAGTTTTAATGTCAAAATATTGGAAAACAGGTTTGCCAGAATCCATTAAAGAAAAAGACAAACAAGCATTTGATATTTTACAAAAAATATTTCCAAATAGAAAAATTATACCTATCGATGCGATGGCATTGAATCTTGGTGGTGGCGGATTGCACTGCAATACAAAACATATTCCTGCAATTAACGAAAAATAATTTACTATGAAATGGATTTATTTAATACTCGCATTAGTTTTTGAAAATTTAGGATTTATTGCCCTTAAAGAATCATCAGGATTTACAAAAACAGTTCCAGTGATTTGGACAATAATTTTCGATTTATTAGCATTAGGAATGTTTATTATTTCACTTAAAAAATTTGAAACTGCCTTTGTTTATATGATTGCCGCAGGCATTGGAACTGCAATGGTTGTGATCTCAAATTACTTCGTTTTCAAACAAAGTCTAAACTGGATTCAAATTGTTTCTATATTATTAATCATTATCGGAACTGTAGGAATTCAAAGTCAAAATACTGAACATTAAACTATAAATATTAAATATGCATTAACGAAAATTGGTCGCAAACACCAATGATGACATGCGAACTACATTTAACCAATTAAAAACAATAAATATCAACATATGAAAAATAAAATAACTATTATTTGCCTTATTTTTATAAATGGCATTTATGCACAAACTGAGTTAAGAAACTACTTAAATACGGGTTTTGGATTATATGTTCCAACAAATTCAAATTCTGGTTCAGACGATATCGGAAATACAGCAACCTTAAATTTAGAAGTAGAATTGACAAAACGTTCCATTTCAAGATTTTCGATTGATACTTATAGAATTCCGCTTTTGAAAGAAACAAATTTCAATAATGCAATCGTAAAGTCGAATACAAAAGCCAACATAACTAGTTTAGGATTGGATTATGGAATGCACTTTATTCATGAAAAATGGCGATTTTATACTTTTGTTGGTGGCTCAATATGTTTTATTGATGAGCCAGAATTTACAAGTTCTAAAGATTCCAATTTAGTAATTGACAGTAAAAATGTAACCCGTTTTGCCGTTCGAGTTTCGCCAGGAATAAAATATCATTTTACAGATACGTTTATTCTTTTTGCAGAACTTCAAAATTTATCGGTTTTTTATAAAAATCAAGAAAATAAAAATTTATTAAGTGGCGGCGGATTGGTTTTTGGAATTGCAACTAAAATTTAATCAATAATATTGAGAATTTTTTTTCAAACCGCCAATCGAAAATTTCGATTGGCGGTTTTTTCTTATCTTTGAAATTCTCAAATAACAAAAATGAAAGGATCAGTAAAACACGAAGAAATTGTTGCACAATACAATGAGTTGTTGAAAAAACATATGATTGATTTAGAAAATGGCCTACTAAATGATAAATATTCCATACAAGATTTTGCAAAACTCTTACTAATTCATCCTGTTACTTTGAGCCGAATTATCAAAAAAGTAACCTTCAACACGCCTTGCCATTTTTATAAAGAAGCACTTATTCAAACTTCAAAAAAAATGCTTTTGGAAAATAAACTAACCATGAATGAAATTGCTCAAAATCTAACTTTTGACAAATCTAATTTTACTAATTTCTTTAAAAACGCAGTTGGACTAACGCCTTTACAGTTTAAAAAAGATTATTTTGAATCTTGATTAAACCCTCACAACAGTTCATTCTATTTTTGATTTTATCTTTGTACTCTAAAATGAAAACAAAATGAAAAAATCGAATTTTTTAATCATTGCAGGACTCTTTTTAATCACAGTATTAAATGTGACTGCACAAAACAAAAATCAAAATAAAATGAAACACGCCATTATTTCACAGGGGTTTCCAGTAACTCCAACAACACCATGGTTTCCGTATTTAGAAACTGAATTAAAAAAATTAGGAATTGATACACAATTGCCACAAATGCCCGAAGTTGCCAATTTAGAAACTTGGAAAAAAACTTTCGCAGAAAAAGCAGATAAAAATTCTGAAAAAAATATACTAATTGGACACAGCATTGGATGTGTAAATGTTTTAAAATACATTGAAACTAGCACCTCAACTAAAAAAATACCTTTGGTAATTTTGGTTGCACCACCTGCATTTAGTTTGGGTTATGAGCCTTTGAGTTCTTTTTTTGAAACGCCTTTAGACTATGAAAAAATTAGTTCAAAAGTGGATAAAATAGTGGTTATTATTGCTAAAAATGATGGCGTATTAGCACCTGATCCAGTAAAACACGCTACTATTCTTCTAGAAAAATTAAATTGTAAAATCATATTATTACCAAAAGGAGGACACTTTGCTCCTTTTGATGAAAACGGAGGAATAACCATTCCAGAAGTTGTAGAAGAAATTAAATCAGCTTCAACAAAATAAAGATTAAACAATTAAGTGAATAAACAACCGCCAATCGAAACTTTTGATTGGCGGTTTTTTATTATCTTTACTTTTTAAAATCCTATTATCTTGCAACCTGCCTTTGAAAAATACATAAGTTCAATAAAGCAACTTTGTCCTAATTTAACAAAGGAGGAATTGCAATATTTGGAAAACGGAATGACTATTTTAGAACTTCCAAACAAGCATTTTTATGCCCACAGTGGTGAAATTCAAAAGAATATTGGTTTTGTTTTTCAGGGACTTTTACGAACCTTTTATATTGACCAAAACGGCAACGAAATTACCGTTCGTTTTACTCGAGAAAATGGTTATGCTACTCATTACAGTGCATTTATAAGCCAAGAACCCAGCAAATTTTACATTCAATGTTTGGAACCTTGTGTTTTAGTTACGTTGACTTATGATCATGTTCAAAATGGTTATGTCAATTTTTCTGGTTTAGAACGCTTTGGCCGATTAATTGCCGAAGAAGTCCTCAAAACACAAGAAAAACGCATTACCAGCTTTTTATTTGAAAATGCCGAACAACGCTACCTCAACTTCACAAAAGAAAACCCCGATTTATTCAACAGGGTTTCGCTCTCTTATCTTGCTACTTTTTTAGGAATTGAGCGCCCTTCACTTAGCCGAATTAGAAAAAAACTCTCCCAGAAATAAATTTTATAACATATGTTTCAGATGTTAAACTCAATAATTATATCTGTTTTGCCGTTGTTCTAACTTTCTTTTTTCGATTCCACCAAATTATAAAACCTGTTACAGGCAATGATGCTACGATCAGACTTGCTAAGCAAACAATAATTTGCCCAGTTAATCCAAATATTTTTCCGATATGAACATCATAAAATTGATGTCGTATTTGTTCTCCCGTACTCATTGTTTCTAGAGATGACTTTTCTAGAAATGAGGCGGTTCGCTGGTCATAAAAAAAAGCGGTTGATTTAGAAATTAATTCATGATTTGGATTAATGTCAACCAAATAGACGCCTTTTTTATCATCTGATGGAAAATGTATTGTTATGGATTCGTAGGATGCATTGAACTTTTGAAGTGCATCTATAAAAATAGTGTCAACAATATTTTCACTTAATTTTGAATTTACATCTGATTTTGATTTTGGATCTATCCAATCTTTATAGGGTTCGCCAGCACTCGTTACAAAATATACCGCTTTATCCATCCAAGTAAACGACCAAGTCAATCCTGTGATGGCAATAAAAATAACTATCCATGAAGCATAAAAACCAAGAATATTGTGCAAACTATAATTTAATTTTTTTGGAGAAACATTCCATTTGATAGTAAAACTAGATTTTAATTTTTTCTTGCGTTTTGGCCACCACAATATTATTCCTGTAATAAGCATAATTACAAAAATTAATACTGCATAAGACACTATTACTTTTCCTATATCGCCCAATAATAAATTAGTATGCAAAAGATATACAGTTATAAAAAAACTGTTTATTTCGTTTTTAACTTTTAGTACTTCCCCAGAATAGGGATTAATATAAACTACCCATAATGCTTCAGGATTTGGTTGGTAAGAAGTAACTGTAACCGGACTATTTTTACCATGATATTCTATGACATTTATTTTTTTCTTACCTAATTCTTTTTGTGCTATAAATGCAATTTCTGAAGGTTTTTTGTATGGTTTATTTTCAATGGAAATAGAACGATAGGCGAAAAATTTATTCTGTATTTCGTCTTCAAAAGTATAAAGGGCTCCAGTTATTGCTACAATAAACACAATTAGCCCAGAAGAAAGTCCGAGCCAAAGATGTATAAATCGTATTGCTTTTTTAAAGTTCATGGTTTAATTAAATTTATAAGCCAACCTTGTCATTGCTGTAAAAGGCAAACCACGATAAATAAATTCATTGTTTGCAAGTGCAGAGGTAACGTATTTTACATTTGTAAAATTATTAAAATTGACACTTAAATTAAATTTCTTTTTTTCATAATACAACGCAAAATCGATCGTGGTATAACCTTTTATGGATTGGTCAGGAAAATTTTTTGTAGGGTTTGACGATTTACTGTTTAATCCTGCACCTATTCCAAATCCTGATAAATTGCCAGTAGTGAAACTATATTTTGTCCAAAAGCCTCCCATATTTTTTATAGAACCACCAAGTGGCAATCCGATTCGTGTTTCATCAGCATCGTTAGTAATTTTGGCATCAGTATAGGCAAAGTTAGCAGAAATAGACCAGTTTGGTGTTATTTGTCCGTTGGCTTCTACTTCAAAACCACGAGAACGAACACTGCCTGTTTGTCTCGCTACCCATGGAGTTGTAGTTCTACTTACTAATTGAAAAACATTGTCTTTTTCGATATTAAAAACGGCAGTTGTGACCAATAATTTTTTATTAAATAATTCTTTTTTGATACCAATTTCAAATTGTTGGCTAGTTTCTGGTACAAAATCTTTTCCATCTTCTCGTTTTGCATACAAATAATATTGTGAAATTACGGGTTGAAATCCAGTTAGAAAAGATGCATATACAAAAGTGTTTTGTGGCAATTGATAGGTAATTCCTGCTTTTGGCAATAAAGTAGTAAAGGAATATAATTGTTGTTCGGGTTTGTTGTAATTAATTCTGTACTTAAAATTTTCTTGTCGCAATCCCACCATCAATTTTAATTTTTCTCCAATACTTATGTTATCTTGAATATAAATTCCACTAGAATAATCTTTGGTTGTTCCTAAATCTTGTTCGTAATAAATTAAAGTACTTTTGTCAATAAAAGGTTTGCTGTTGGGTTGGCTTTTGTCCCAAATTATATTAACATTAGTGTCGTCACTGTTTTTAAAAATTCCACCATTAAACAATAAATTATTGTAGTCATATCCAACCAATAACTTATGGTTGAAGATTCCTGTTTTAAAATCGGCATTAAAGTATGAAGTAATGTTGTTGGTATCAAAATTATTACCATCCCATTTTATACCATACAATTTCAGTTCCGTCGGACTTACATATTCGTAACCATCAATATAATCTTGCTTAAATTGATAAGTATAAAATTGATAAGCAGTATTGAAAGTAATATTTTTAGTAATGTTTTGACTTAATGTTATTGCAAATGTGGTGTTTTTGATTTTTTGAAAATCTCCTTTTTGATATAGTGAAAAATTGATTGGTAAATCGTCTAATTGATTGGGATCAAAAAGCGAAATATAAGGTGATATACTTGTGCTTTGAATAGTATGAACAAAATCTACATTGATACGTGTACTTGAACTTGGTAAATAACTGATAGATGGCGCAATTACTAGTGCATCATCATTAGAATTGTCGAAAAATTGTTTTGCTAATTGTCCTGCTGTATTGAAACGGTATAGAAATTTTCCGTTCTTTGATAACTTTCCTGTTAGGTCTGCCTCAATTCTATAAGTATCAAATGAACCAGAAGAAACGGCAATTTGCTGTTTGTTTTCTGCCAAAGGTTTTTTCGTGATGACGTTTACAACTCCACCCGGACTTACATTTCCAAAAGTAGACGAAGAAGGACCTTTAACCACTTCATAACTTTCAATATGTGGCAAAATGGAAGATGAATAACTCCATTGTGAGGATGTTCTCAACCCGTTTAAAAGGTAATTACTATTTTCAAAACCACGCAAAAAAACACTATTGCCATTAGAGTTTGAACTCACGCCGGCCACGTTTTTAGATACTTCATCAAATCGGAAAGCTTGTTTGTCTCTTATTAATTGATTGGTAATAGTTGAGATAGATTGGGGAATTTCGGTAATTGGAACTGCAATTTTGGAGGTAGCAAAAGAGTAATTCGATTTATAATTTTTGCTTTTTCTACCTATAATTTCGACAGTTTGTAAAACTTTATCTAGTTTAGTTAAATATATCTCAAGATCTGAGTTTGCATCATTTGATATTTTGATTTGTTTTGTTGTTTCCTCATATCCAATTGCTGTAAAAACTAATGTGTAAGTTCCATTTTGGATATTTTCAAAAGAAAAATTTCCATCAATATCGCTTGTAGTTTTTTGGTTTGTTTCAGAAATTGATATTTCGCAATCACTCAATGATTTGTTTTGATAACCGATTATTTTGCCTTTAATTGTAGTTTGTGCATTTAAACCTAAACTAAAAAATCCAAACAATAGCATAAGATTTATCTTGATATTCATTTTACAGATATTTGCATTAAATTTCTGCAAATATAAATAATTATTTTAATTCATTCTAAATAAATATAATTTTTTTAATAATTCTTAATAATAGGTTTTTTATACAGTTTACATCGCTAATGAGTTTCTCACAACTTATGAACATGTTCAAAATGGTTATACCAATTTTTCTGGTTTAGAACGCTTTGGCCGATTAATTGCCGAAGAAGTCCTCAAAACACAAGAAAAACGCATTACCAGCTTTTTATTTGAAAATGCCCAACAGCGCTACCTCAACTTCACAAAAGAAAACCCTGATTTATTCAACAGGGTTTCTCTCTCTTATCTTGCTACTTTTTTAGTAATTGAGCGCCCTTCACTAAGCCGAATTAGAAAAAAATTAGCCCAGAAATAAATTTTGTAACAAATGTTTCAGGTATAACCCTCAAAATTATTTCAATTTTGCTTTAAAATAAAGTAAAATGAAAATAGCAATTTTTGGTGCATCAGGATATTCGGGACAAGAAATTTTGAAACAAGCACTTTCCAAAAATCATGAAGTAACGGTGTTAACTCGTTCAAAATCATCTATTTCAATACAACACAAAAACCTGAAAATTATTGAAGGCAATGTGCTTGACACAACTACTGTAAAAGCTGTTTTAGAAAATCAGGAAGCCGTAATACAATGCTTGGGCATTGGCGGAAAAGGGAACGGGAAATCCAATACTTTTATTTCTGATGCTACAAGAATCATAGTGCAAGAAATGGAAAAAACCACTACAAAACGCTTGATTGCTATGAGTAATATTGGTGCAGGAAACAGTATTGCTTTTCAACCTTGGTTTTTTACCAAAATTATTTTACCCTATTTTATGAAATGGCTAAAAGTAATTATTGATGATAAAAACATCATGGAACCCATCATTATGAATAGCAATTTGGATTGGACGATTGTGCGTTGCCCTAATATTGTTAGTAAACCTTCAAAAAATAAAACCACCGCATCCTTAGATGGGAAAAAATTAAAACTATCCGTTACTAATGAAGATGTGGCGAATTTTATTGTAAGTCAACTATCAAATAGCACTTTTATTAAACAAGCACCCTCTATAAGTAATTAGCATGAAAACAATTATAAACTATTTATTTCTTTTCATAGCGTTTCAAACCAACGCTCAAAATACTACTTTAGTCATGGAAAAACTACATATCAATACCAAAATAGGCAACATTGCTGTTTTTAAAAAAGAAGTGAAATCAGACAAAACCCCCGTTATTTTTTTACACGGTGTTTATTTTGATCATCATTTGTGGGACAACCAAATAGCACTAATAACCGACCGAACTCTTTATGCAATTGATATGCCTTGGCATGGAGAAAGCACTGAAAACATTCAAAAAAATTGGACTTTAAACGATTGTTCAGAAATGCTTTTGGACATTTTAGACAGTTTAAAAACCCCTAAAATAATTGCCATCGGTCATTCGTGGGGAAGTATGACTATTTTGAGGGCAGCTTCTAAAAATCCTGAAAAGTTTGCTTCGGTTGGGCTGTGTAACATGCCTTTTGAGGCGGCGACATTTGGCGATAAAATTGGTTTCAGTTTTCAGCATTCTGCATTATTATTCAAGAAATTTTACATCAAACAAGCTGCAAAATCGTTGTTTGGCAAACAATCCTTAAAAGAAAATCCAACCTTATTTGAAACTTTATACCAATCTATGAGTAAATTATCGGGCAAGCAAATTAGAAAAACCGACCGATTTGTAATTCTAAAGGCAAAAAACACAACTTCGTTACTTGAAAACTTAAAAGTGCCCGCCTTGGCATTAAAAGGCAAAGACGATTATGTGCCAACGCCACCCAAAAACATTGAAACTAGTATTGTAATAGGCGGACATGTGAGCCCTATTGAAGCAGTTGAAGAAGTGAATGAATTTTGTAAGAAAGTAATTGAAAACGAAAAATTTAATTAAAAACACACAGAGCCGTTCTAACCAAATTATCTAAAGTAACTTTGTCTTTTTTAATTTTTCCTACTACTTTAATGCCGTGCATGGCGGTTATGAAATGATTGGTTAAATCGTTTACAGAAAATTTAGAAGCGTAATCGTTAGTGGCTTTGCCTTTTTCTAAAACTTTGAAAATGGCATTTTCAAGCTCCTCAAAATTTCGAACAATGATATTTTGAGCCTCTGAATTATCCGGAATATTCTCCATTAAAGTATTGATAATGAAGCAACTTTTTGTGTCAGTATCTGTAACAATACTTTCTACCAAAAAATCAAAAAAATCCTGAATAATGGCTTGGGTATTTTTGTTTCCATCCAAAATGTTACAATTCATTTTGATGGCTTCTTTTTGATAGGTAGTTAAGCATTTATCAAACAAATCTTGCTTGTTGCCAAAGGTATCATACAAACTTTGACGGCTAATTTGCATGCCATCAATCAAATCTTGCATGCTGGTGGCATTAAAACCTTTTTGCCAAAAAATATCCTTTGCTTTTTCTAAAGCAGCATCAGGATTAAACATTTTTACTTTTGGCATAACAAGAAATTTAAAATACAAAGATAAGAAAGAAATTTAAATTTTGGGCGTTACCACAAGGGTCGGGTTTTTTACTATATCTTTTGTTCCGCTCGCGCTAAACAAAAGGATGCCGTTTCAACCCCTAACGCGAATCGTCAAAGAATCACATTGTTTATAACATCAAGAAATTAAGAAAATTAAGCTATGAAAGTCTTAATGAACTTAATTCCTTAATGGTATATTTTATAAAATCATATAGTTTTCTATCAATAAACTAATATTAAACTACTTTATTCAAAGCAATTCCGCCATCAATAACAAAATTAGCACCCGTAGTATATTTCGATTTATCTGACAATAAATGCACTACTGTTTCAGCAATTTCAATTGGTTCTCCAAAACGTTTGGCTGGCGTTTTTTCCATCATTCCGTTTTTGAATCCGTTTAAAGCATCATCTGGGAAACCTAATTTTGAATAAATAGGAGTTGTAATCGTACCCGGACTCACAATGTTTACTCTAATGCCACGTGGTGCCAATTCAATTGCCGAAACTCTAGCCAACGCATTCATCGCTGCTTTTGAAGCTGTGTACACCGCCGAGTTTTCCATAGCCAATTGTGTCATCGTAGTGGAAAGCAATACTACAGAAGCATTATCATTTAATTGAGGAATGGCTTTGTTTAATGTGAAAAATGCTCCTTTAAAATTGACGTTCATTAATTGATCAAAACCTTCTTCGGTTTGAAATTCAACTGGCGAAAATGTTGCAATTCCGGCATTAATAAAGAGATAATCAATTTTTCCGTGTTGTGCAGTTGCTGATGCAATTAAATTTTCAATAGCTGAAACTTTGGTTACATCGGCTACAATTCCTGTTGCGCCAATTTCCTTTGCTGCAGTTTCTGTATTGGCGGCATTACTCCCCGAAATGATTACGGTTGCACCTTTTTCTTTTAATAATTGAGCGGTTGCATAACCAATTCCGCTGTTTCCTCCAGTAACTAAAGCTACTTTGTTTTTAAAATCTGACATAATATATTTTTATTTAGAATGATTGTTCTGCAAAGATATACATAACAGAATGATTGTTCCAAATAAAAAATGAATTATTTTTAATTTATTTTTTAGAACATTGATTTTCAATTATATAATAATTTTATGTCAATGAAAATAAAGTTGTAAAACTTTATTTTCATATTTAAGATGTATTTATCTTAATTTTTAGTTATATAAATACACTTATAAATTTTAATATATGTATTTATGTCTATTATAAATTAAATAAATACACTTATATATTTGTATATTTGTATTTATCTATGTATTTTTACCACTTAAATACAAGTATATGGTTGGCAGAAAAGAGCAATACGAAGCAATACAAGACACGCTAATAACAAATAAATCGGCATTTGTTGCCTTTACAGGTAGACGTCGTGTGGGCAAAACGTATCTTATTGATCAAGCCTACGGAAACAAAATGTGCTTACGTTTCACTGGCATACAAAATGCCAATACCAAAACACAAATAATAAACTTTGTACAAAAAATAGTAGAGCAAAGCGGCAATAACGTATTTGTGATGCCAAAAAACTGGCAAGAAGTTTTTATTATTCTAAAAAACTACCTTAAAACCCTTCCCAAAAATAAAAAGCAAGTCATTTTTATAGACGAATTGCCTTGGGTATGCAACCCAAAAAGCGGTTTTTTACAATTGTTAGCGCATTTATGGAACGATTACCTGTCAAAAGAAAAACATTTTATTTTAGTAATTTGTGGTTCGGCTACTTCATGGATTACGCAAAAAGTGTTGAATGACAAAGGAGGTTTGCACAACAGAGTAACGCAAATCATACATTTACAGCCATTTACTTTGGCAGAATGCAAATTATTTTTTGAATCGAGAAAAATAAACTTAACCAACAAGGCAATAACCGATTTATATATGACAACGGGTGGCAATCCGTTTTATTTAGAAAATGTAAAAAAAGGTGAAAGTGCAGATAAAGCCATTGAGAGAATGTGTTTTACAGAAACAGGCATTTTAAAAAACGAATATCAAAATTTATATCAAGCCTTATTTGAAAACCCAAACAACCACGAGGCCATTGTACAAACATTAGCATTAAGCCAAAATGGTATGTCGCAAGCCGATTTACTTTCAAAATCGAAAGTAACAAAAGGAGGCCCATTTAACCGAGCCATGACTGATTTATTATTATCGGGTTTTGTAGTTGAAGCACAACCTTATGGCAAACTAAAACGCGGATTGGTTTATCGTTTGGTTGATGAGTTTTCTATTTTTCATCATCGGTTTATTAAACCAAATAAAAAAAGTAGTCCTGCCATTTGGCAAACTATTGCTGCTTCTCAATCCTATAAAATTTGGAAAGGTTTTGCTTTCGAATCGCTGTGTTTGAAACATATTCCTGAAATTAAAACGGCATTAGGCATAAAAAATGTTCACACACACATAAGCAGTTTTTCAAAAAAAGGAACAGCACAACAAGACGGTTTTCAAATAGATATGGTAATTGATAGAAAAGACGATACTATTAATTTATGTGAATGCAAATATTATGAAGCGCCCTTTGAAATAGATAAAAAACAGGCACAAAATTTAGCAGTTAGAAGGATGCAATTTAGAGATACAACCAAAACAAGAAAAACAATTTTTAATACACTCATTACCAATCAAGACATGAAACAAAATGCCTACAGTTTAGATTGTATAGATGTGCATTTGACTATTGATGATATAATGGTTTAATTATTATCCGAAAATTAAACTTAATGCGATAGAAGCCATTATGTGAAAACTAAAAGATTTTTAAAATACATTGGAAATAACTATAATTTAGAAAAAAACACATGTCACAACTCGAAAACTATATAAAATCCTATTTTGGAATTATTGATTCCAATAGTTTACAAAAGATTGCATCTTTATTTACAGCAACAAAAATTAACAAGGGTGACTTTTTTTTGAAAGCCAATAACTATTGCAATCAATTGGGGTTTGTAGAAAACGGTTTGTTTAGAATTTTTGCATTAACTCCAGATAAAGAAATCACACAATGGATTTCAAGTAACGGCTATTTTATTACCGATTTGGCCAGTTTGATTTTCGAAAATCCTGCCCGATGGAACATTCAAGCACTGGTTGATTCTGAAATATATATAATAAGTAAAGAAGATTACAAAAATCTTAAAAACATCATTCCTGAATGGTTAGTCCTCGAAAAACTATTCATTACACGTTGTTTTACCACTATGGAAGATCGCATTTTTAGTTTGCTTTCATTATCTGCCGAAGAACGGTATCATTTACTTTTTGAACAAAACCCAGCGTTATTCAATCAAGTACCCTTGCAATATTTGGCCTCCATGCTTGGGATGACTCCCGAAACTTTTAGTCGCATTAGAAAAAAATAATTTCTTGATTTTTGTCAAGAGCGGTCCATTATTTAATCCTGAATTTTGTAAAATAAATTCACATTAAAAGGTATCAAAAATGGAAATTAAAACACAAATCACAATCGAGGCCAATGCCGAAAAAGTATGGGATATTTTAACCCAATTTGACCAATATCCCAATTGGAATCCGTTTATAAAATCGATTACGGGCGATGTAAAAGCAGGCAACAAAATTACAACTAGAATCCAGCCTCCTGGGGCAAGCGGAATGACTTTTAAACCTACAATTCTCGCTTTTGAAACCTATAAAGAATTACGCTGGATGGGGCGTCTTTTATTTAAGGGATTGTTTGATGGCGAACACAAATTTGAAATTATTGACTGTAAAAACGGAAGCATATTGTTTGTTCAAAGTGAAAAATTTAGTGGCGTTTTAGTACCACTTTTAAAAAAATCTTTAGAAATAAATACAAAAAATGGATTTGAATTAATGAATCAAAAGTTGAAAGAATTGGCCGAAAAATAGTCTATTTTCTTTATTTTTGTATGAATAATTTCTCGAAACCCTATTCAGCGCTTCAAGATTTTTTCAAATCAATAAATTTGCCTTTGGAGCAAGATTTTGAAATGACCATTCACGAACTAAAAGGATAGTAAGGCGATGGCAAAAAAGCAATCACCATTATTTCGCACCGATTATTTTTCTTTCTTAATTACTCACAAACGGCATTTGATAATTAAAAGTTTCATCTTCAATTTGAGTTACAATAAAATCGGCTAAATCGCCACGACTAATTTTAGTACCTGAGTTTACACCAACCCAACTTACTTTGTAAGCACCTATTTTTGGGTCGTTGGTTAATCTTGGTCCGCGAACGATGCTCCATTTCAATCCGCTTTCTGTCAAAACTTTGTGATGTGCAATAGCGTCATTTAATACTTTTGGAACCACAATTTTCATAATGGTTCGAATTAATTTGTCTATAAATTTTGGTTCATCTTTTGCTGGAAAAGGCAATCCACCGCCAGATAATGAAATAATCCTTCCAACTTTATGTAGTTTCATTGCTGCAATAATATTTTCAGTTCCGTTGGTTTGTAGCCATTCTGGTGAGTTTTTCACGTGACCAAATAAACTTACAACTAAATCCATATTTTCGATTGTTTTTGCAACATCATTCGCATTAAGAACATCGCCAGTAAAAACTTTTAACTTGTCTGATGTTTGATTTAATTTTGATGCGTCACGAACTAAAACGTTAATTTCATAGCCTGCGTTTAATGCGGCCTCTAAAAAAAGTTTGCCTGTTTGTCCAGTTGCTCCGAATAATGCGATTTTTTTTATCATTTTAATTTATTTTTTAGATTCAAATAATTATTTTCAAGATTTTCGAATGAGGTGAAACCCGCAGCAATTTTATAATATTGATTTTCAAAATCTAAAAAAACAGTTGGAAAACCTGAAACTTGCAATTCTTGCGAATTTTTAAAATCGATTTCTGCCAAAATTTGATATTGATTATCATTCATATTTAAAAGAAATTCTGCTTGATTTAAACCAAATTTTTCAGCAATTTTTGCATATTCTTCATTATTAATTGGTTCAATTCCATCAAAATAAATGGCTTTTTGCAATGCCGATGAAAATTCTAAACTTAGTTCTGGAATTTTAGATTTTACAATACTCAAAGCAATTGAGGCAGGAATTGATGTAAAAATAGCCGTTCCTGTTTTTAATGTTTTATCTAAAAAATCAGTTCCGAATTTAACTCCTGTTGCATCTTCCACATTTTTATACGCCCAACTTATATATCCAGCAACTTCGCCAATAGGTCCAATTCTTTCGCCAGTAATCATTCCACCAGAAATAACTTCCACTTCGAATTCATTTTTATAAGCAGCAACAAATTTTTCGATAACTGGCGAAAAACCAAAGCACCAACCGCATAGTGCATCATAGACATAAATTAATTTCATAAATAAGTATTTATTTGGAACAAAAATAAATATATTTGTTTTATCAAACTAATCTTATAGTACTAACGTTTTTGTGTGTATGAAAAATGAAGTTATAGCAGTAACAGCCCGTTGTCCTATTCGAACAACATTAGAATTAATTGGCGGCAAATGGAAGTTATTGATAGTTTATCAAATTTCTGATAAATCAATAAGATTGTCCGAGTTAAAACGGCAGATTCCTGATATAAGCGAAAAAATGCTCATTCAAGAACTAAAAAAATTAGTAGATAGTAATTTAGTTACACGTCATAATTTTGGCGAAGTTCCCCCAAAAGTGCATTATACATTAACAGAAAACGGTTTAAAAATTATACCATTAATTGACCAAATTGCAAAATTTGGAATTAATTATTTGGCAGATTTAAAAAAATAATTACTTAAAATATGGAAACCATTTTCAGAACACTTCAAGATTTTTTCAAATCTATAAATTTGCCATTACAGCAAGATTTTGAAATGACAATTCACGAACTTAAAGGATTGCACGGTGATGGCAAAAAACAATCGCCGTTATTTCGGACCGATTATTTTTCATTCTTATTAATTACTGCAGGAAAATCGAATTATACGATTGACAATCAAAAATTCGATTTAGGCAAAAACTCCTTTTATTTTACTATTCCGGGACATTTAAAATCATTTGATATTGAAATTCCGCTTGAAGGTTATATGGTGACTTTTACGGAAAGTTTTTTGAAACAAAATTTTCAGGGCGATTTGTTTTTGAAGTTTCCGTTTTTAATAAACGAATCGACGCCTGTGATGTTATTAAACGAAAACGCTTCAAGAGAAATAACATCGTTACTCGAAATGATGTTATCCGAATTTAAAAGCGAATCTGGTTTTAAAAAAGAAATGTTGTCTAACTTGCTTTCTGTGCTATTATTCAAAACTAAAACTTTATTGCAATCGCATCAAGTAAGCATCAAATCGTCAAATAGATCTATGGAATTGGTCAATCATTTCAAGAAAATTGTCAATGAAAATTTCAATCAATTATTGGCTGAAAAATCTTCTAAAATACTTTCCGTGAAAGAAATGGCGCATCAATTGAACGTGCATCCAAATTATTTAACCAATTGTATCAAAGAAGAAACTGGCAAATCGGCCACCGATTGGATTCAGGATCGCACGAATGCCGAGAGTTTGGCTTTGCTTAAAAATTCTTCTAAAACGATATCAGAAGTTGCCTTTACTTTTGGCTTTACAGATAGTACTCATTTTGCAAAATTTTTCAAAAAAATGAATGGTATTTCGCCATCGGAATTTCGAAAAAAAGTATAGTTTTAAATTTTCAACATTAAGAAATTAAGATTCATTAAGCCAAAATTTCTTTATTTTTCTTAATTCCTTAATGATTCAAAATATTTTTAATCCTAAATTTATATGTTTAATTGTACTTCTTTAATTTATACCGAAACTACTTTAAATCATACCTTATCAAAGGAATATAACTGCCATATCTTTGCTTCATCAAATAATAACAATTAAAAATTATAAAAATGAGTAAGAAAATATTAATTACAGGAGCAAGTGGTGGTTTTGGAAAACTAACCGTAAAAACATTAATCGAAAAAGGACATCAAGTAGCAGCAGCAATGCGAGATATTGATGGTAAAAACAAAAACGTTGCAACCGAATTACAGAATTTAGGTGCAAAAATTGTGGAACTAGATGTTACTAATGACGAAAGTGTTACTAAAGGCGTAAACCAAGCCATTTCGGATTTGGGCGGACTAGATGTTTTAATGAACAATGCTGGTGTTGGCACTATTGGTATGCTTGAATTTTTTACAACCGATGATTTCAAGAAAATATTTGAAGTAAATGTTTTTGGTGTACAACGAATGAACCGTGCCGTTGCGCCTTATTTCAGAAAACAAAATAAAGGTTTAATCATTTATACCTCTAGTTTGTTAGGTAGAATTACGTTGCCGTTTTACGGATTGTATCAAGCATCAAAATGGGCTTTGGAAGGAATGGTTTCTAATTACCGTGTTGAACTTTCAGGTTTCGGAATTGAAAATTGTATTGTAGAACCTGGTGGTTACCCAACAGCTTTTGCTGAAAATTTAATTTCACCTTCGGATACTTCACAAACCGAATCTTATGGAGGTTTTATGCACGCACCTCAAGCAATGGGTGAAAATTTTGAAAACGTTTTAAAAAATAATCCACAACAAGATCCGCAACGTGTGGCTGATGCTTTTGCCGAATTGATTGACAAACCTTATGGCGAAAAACCATTTAGAATTACTGTAGATTTTCTTGGAATGGGAGATAATGTTGAAAAATACAACGATCATTTAGAGCAAGTAACACAAGGTTTGTATGGCAATTTTGGAATTGCAGGAATGTTGAATGTTACCAAATAAATTAGTCTTTTAATTTTTAAAGAACCTGCAATTTGATGATTCAATTTGCAGGTTTTTTCATTATTACTTAAAAATTCTTCGCGCCAAAAACAAACTGCACAACAAGACAAAAGCACTCAAATAGCCTACAATTTCATAACCAATAACTGCTTTGGTTTGTGCGTTTTCAGTAATAATTAATCCAGCAACAAATGCCGCTAAACCAGTACCTAATTGTTGCATACTGCTATTAAAACTCTGAAAACTTCCTCTATGAGTGGCATCAACCACATTACTAACCATCGCAGTTCCAGTAACGCCACGTCCAGTTGAAACCGCAAACCACAACCCAAAAATAAATAAAGTAATGTATGCTTTTGTGGCAAATGGCAAGTTGGTAATTATAATTATCATCGGAATGGCACCTAACAAACACCAAGTATATATTTTTAATTTTCCGTATTTATCGGCAACTTTTCCTAAAACATTGGCACTGATAAATGATGCGATTCCGCCAACTAAATAAATCAAAGGTGTAAAATCTTTATCGTAACCCACATTATGAATCATATATGGATTGATAAACGGAATCATCAAGAAATGTCCGCCCATCATCAAGAATGAAAAAATCAAAGCATTCAATTGGTTTTTGTTTTTTAAAACCGATGTTAAAATAGTAAGTTTCTCCGCAAAAGATTGCTTTTCGGGCAAAATATGCGAATCCATTTTTGGTAAAAACCGAATAATAAATGGCACCAAAATACAACCAAGAACACCAACAAACAAAAAAGGTGCGTGCCAACTGAATTTATTTGCTAAATACAAAGCAAACGGCATTCCGAGAGTTGAAGCCACTGCGAAACCACTCATAACGGCGCCCATTGCTTGACCACGAGTTTCATACGAAAAAGTATCGGAAACAATTGAAGTGACTTGTGCACCAATCAATCCGCCAAAAATTCCAGCAAAAACTCGTGCAAATAGCAACAAATAAAATGTGGGTGCAACACCACAAGCAATAGTTCCCAATAAAAATAGAATATACGCTGATAGTAAAATCTTTTTTCTATCGAAATTATCTACAAAAAAGGCGGCTAAAAATCCAGAAACTCCAGCACTAATTGTATATGCCGAGACTATAAACGAAAACTGCAATGGCGATATATTGAAATAAGGCATTAAAAAAACACCCAGCGGCATCATAATCATAAAATCGAGAATGTGCGTAAAATTGAGTGTTGACAGTAAAAAAAGAATTATTTTTTGAGATTTATTCATTATAAATATTTGAAAAGCAAAAGTAACTTTATTAAACGTTTAAAAATAATTTTCAAATAGTTTTTGTTTATTTCATCATTTGACTAATCAATTTATTATTTTTGAAAAAAAACAATGCTCGACAAATTACTTAATATTATTTCGAAAAAAATCACTTTCAATAAAACTGATATTCAACTTTGTAAGAAATATTTTGAGCCAATTAATTATCTAAAAAATCATATTGTTGAAGAGCAAGATAAAATTCCAGAATATTTATATTTTATAGTTTCGGGGTATATGCGTTTGTTTTATTACGACGAAAACGGCGATGAAAACACCAATCAAATCAACACACCTTCCAATTTTGTTGCTTCCTACTTAAGTTTAATTCAAGGCACACCAGCCAAAGAAAATTTAGAATGTATAACAGATTGTGAATTGATAAGAATCAAAAAAACCGATTTAAGAGCCTTAATCGACGAAAGTGAAAATTTTAAAAGTTATAGTTTAATTATTTTCGAAACTGCTATGGCAAATACGCAAATACGAGCCAACGATTTAGCGACTTTAAATGCGGAACAACGCTATAGAAAACTACTAGAAACGCAAGCCGAAATTTTGCAAAACGTTCCAATTCAATACATAGCGTCTTATTTGGGTATGAAACCCGAAAGTTTAAGCCGAATCAGAAAAAATATGATTAACTAACATTTGTTAAGTGGTTTAAAAAACGATTGGCGCAATTTTGTCATTCAAATTTAAACCTACAAAAATGGAAATAGTTAAAATACTACTAGAAGAAATTGCTAAAGGATTTACCAAAGGATTTTTTATGAACGGCGTTATTTTAACCGTTGTATATTTAATTTTTTGGAAATTATTTGCAGCAAAAATTAAAAATTTCAGAATTCAATTCAAACAACGTGCTGACTCTAAACAAATAAAACGAGAAATTATAAATTCAATAGGCGCTAGTTTGAGTGGCGCATTATTTGGCAGTATTGTTTTTTATTTAAGCACAAAAGGCTACACTAAAGTATACACGGATATTAATGAGTACAATAAATTTTTTGCTTACAGCGGATTTTTTATTCTTTTAATTATTGATGATGCTTGGTTTTACTGGACACATCGTTTGCTTCATCATCCAAAAATTTATAAATATGTTCACGCCGTGCATCATAAAAGTATCGATGTCACGCCATATACCTCAACATCGTTTCACGCTATTGAACCTATGATTGCTACTTTATGGATTATTCCTGTGGCTTTTCTTTTTCCAATGTATATGCCTGCTTTGGCAGTTTTGCAAGTTTATGGTTTGTTGGATAATATAAAATCGCATTTGGGTTACGAGTTTTTCCCTAAAAATTTTAATAAAAGTTGGTTAAGTTTTTTAAGTTCAAGCACCTATCATAACATGCATCATAGCAAATTTAATGGCAATTATGGCGTACATTTTAGATTTTGGGATAGATTGTGCGGTACCGAATTTAAAGACTACGAACAAGAATTTGATAGAATAAGCCAACAAAAGAGTGGAATATTTAACACCGAGGATACTACTTTAAACACAACTTCAATTGCTAATGTAATTGTTAATTATAAAGGCACATTTCAAGCAAGTATTATTAGTGATGAAACCATTTTAGAATCGTTAATCAGACAAGATATTACAGTTCCTTATGCATGCAAAAAGGGAAATTGTGGCACTTGCAAATGCCAATTAGTTAATGGAGAAGTGGATACAAAACCAAGTCGTGCCATTACCGAAGAAGAAATTGCAAGTGGATTCATTTTAATTTGCCAAAGTAAACCAATAACCGAAAATATTGAAGTTAAGGTTTTGAATTAGTTAAATTTTTTTTTGTTATTTTTGAATCAAAAACAGAATGACACCCAACCAAATCATAATTCTAAATTTTGAGGAAATTCGTCGTAGAAGTATAAAACTTTGGCAAGGCATCACACCCGAAATCTATTTTTGGAAACCTGATGAAGATGCTATGCATACTTTAGAATCTGTAAGACATATTCTCGAAAGCGAGCATTTGTTTCATACTATTGTGAATAATCGAGGCAATTTGGGCGATTATCCTTCGCCATGGTTAAACAGACCTTACACGAATATTCAAGATGAAATTGATTTTGCAGCGCCATTTCGTGCAAAATTTATCGAAACCATTCAATCATTTTCTGAAGATGAATTAGAAAATGCAGAGATAATCAGGTCAGAAGTGGGTCAAAGACGAAAACTATGCGATTACCTCAATAGAATCGCCTATCACGAAGTTATTCATACTGGACAATTACTATCGTATTTGAGAACTTTTGGCATTGAACGACCTAATATTTGGGATTAATTTACTTTAGATTTAATCTTAACAATCCTTCTCTAAAACTTCATTTTTTAAATGAGCAATCATTTTTTTTACTTCTTTTAGTTGTTTGATTTTATCATCAATTTGAAGTTGTTTTTCGTCAAGAATAGCAATTTTCTTCTCTATAGAAAACTCTTTATTGAACCAAGCATCAATTAATTGTTTGATTTCATTGAGTGTAAAACCAATTGATTTTGCTTCTACAATTAAATTTAATTTATAGGCATCGTCATCAGAATAATGAAAATAATTATTCGATTTAACATTTTCGTCTCTCGTGCCTTTTATCAATCCGTATTTTTCATAATAACGAATAGTATGAGCCGTAACACCTGATATTTTTGAAAGTTCATTGATTAACATTCTACAAATATAATTTTTTTTAAAATAAATCACAACATTAGACTACACTCTAATGTTGTAGGTTTGCAAAATAGTTTTTATTTTTGTCCAAAGACTTAAATTTATAATTAAATAATTTAAAATGAAAACAGCATTAATCACGGGAGCATCAAACGGAATTGGTTTAGAATTAGCAAAAATTCACGCATCAAAAGGTGGAAATTTAGTTTTGGTTGCCCGAAATAAATCAAAACTAGACGAGTTAAAAACAGATTTAGAAAATCAATACAACATTTCGGTTTACACTATTGGTAAAGATTTATCACAAGAAAATGCTGCTCAAGAAGTTTATAATGAAACAAAGCAACAAAAAATTCAAATCGATTATTTAATCAACAACGCAGGTTTTGGAGATTTCGGAATGTTTGTCGAAACCGATTGGAACAAAGAATTGCAAATGATAAACTTGAATATTACAACATTAACACAATTCACAAAACTGTATATAAAAGATATGGTTGCTAGAAAATCGGGGAAAATAATGAATGTTGCCTCAACAGCGGCGTTTCAATCTGGACCAACAATGGCCGTTTACTATGCAACAAAAGCCTATGTTTTGAGTTTCTCGGAAGCAATAGATAACGAAGTTTCTGACAAAGGTGTAACCGTAACTTCGCTTTGTCCAGGCGCCACCGAAAGTGGTTTTCAAGCGGCTGCAGCCATGGAAGAAAGTGCCTTGGTTAAAGGAAAAAAATTACCAACCTCAAAAGAAGTTGCTGAATATGGTTACAAAGCAATGCTAAAAGGAAAAACCGTGGCCATTCATGGATTGATGAATTACTTGATGGCAAATTCTGTACGATTCACTCCTAGAGCAATTGTAGTTAAATTGACCCGAAAACTTCAAGATAAATCAAAATAACATGGAGCCAATTTCAAAATATTTTAACGAAGAAAAATACGAAAGTGTATTTTTTGTTTTGGTTGGAGTAATAGCAATTATTTTGTCTATTTACTTTTTTTCAAAACTAAAATTACCTTTTTACAATGGCGTTTCATATGCACTTTTAGCAATTGCAGCATTACAATTAACGGTTGGAATATCCGTTTATTTTAGAAGTCCAAAAGATATTCTAAGAGTTGAAAATTTTGTAAAATACGAAAAATCAAAAATTCAAACCAATGAAATTCCTAGAATGAATGTCGTGATGAAAAACTTCATTTTATATCGTTGGATAGAAATTGCGATACTAATTTTGGGAATTGTTTTCTTTTTTTATTTTGATTCAAAAAGTTTTATGAAAGGCTTGGGCATTGGGCTAGCAATACAATCTGCATTGATGTTGTTTTTGGATTATTTTGCAGAAAAACGCGGTTTTGATTATCTAGATTATTTGAAAGATATATGATTCAATCAAAAAAATCGGCTTCTAATTCCTTTTTCAACAATAATTTAGATCTGTGAATAATTTGCCAATAATTTGTAATACTAATTTCAAGTTCTTGGCAAATTTCTTCAGCAGATTTTTTTTCGAAATATTTATATGAAACCGCAAGATTCCATTTTGGTGGTAATTTACTCAAACTATTTTTGAGCCTTTTTAAAAGCAATTCGCTTTTGTCTTCGTTATTGTCAATATTCCAAATATCAAGAATAGTGTCATCATTCCAAAAATTATTCTTATTGAACATTTCGTCACTCAATTTCAAACCATTATCTTCTGTATAAACAAAATTGTGCCTAGAATTTAATCTGTAATGGTCAATAATTTTATTATTCAAAATCGACATCAACCATGTTTTTGGTTGACTTCGATTCTCAAATTTGTCAAACGATTTGTAACCCGAAATAAAAGTTTCTTGAACTAAATCCTCAGCGGATTCTTTTGATGAAGTCTTAAAATATGCCCAAGAATATAACGAGTCGCTATACAGTTGCACCCATTTGCTAAAAATTTCTGATTTATTTGAAACTGTTACTTCCATAAGAATTATTTAGACTTTAAAAATAATAATGCACCAGAATCCATACAATATCTCAAACCTGTCGGGGCTGGTCCATCATCAAAAACATGCCCTAAATGCCCCTCACAACGAGCACATTGCGTTTCGCCTCGAACCATGCCAAGGCTTGTATCAGAAACTTCTTTTACTCTAGTTTTAGATAATGGTGCATAGAAACTTGGCCAACCTGTTCCTGATTCGAATTTAGTTTTCGATGAAAACAAAGGTAATTTGCAACCCGCACAGAAATAATATCCTTTTTCATGATTGTCATAAAATTCATTATCAAATGGTGGTTCAGTTCCTTGTTGACGAAGAATAAAATATTGATTTTCGGTCAAATCTTTTTTCCATTGCGAATCTGTTTTTACAACTTTCTTTAGGATTGTATCATTTAAAGACAATTCAATTTGATGCTTTTCTTCAACTTTACTCAAAACTATTTGTTTATTTTTATTCATGCAGGAAAGCAATACAAACAGCAGAATTGGGATTAAAATTACTTGAAATAAATATTTCATTTTAATTAAGATTTAGGTTTTAACACTCCTTTGTAGGTTTTTTTAAAAAGTTGGTATCTTGGAATTGAAACGCCTCTTACATATGGATTTTCTGGATTATTTTCAATGTAATTCTGATGATAACTTTCAGCCTCATAAAAATCAGTTATTGGTAAAACTTCCGTTACAATTTCTTCTGAAAAAACTTTGTCATTAGTTAATTTTTTAATTTTATTTTCAATAATTACTTTTTCGCTGACATTTCTATAAAAAGCAATTGATCGATAGGAATCACCACGATCTGGTCCTTGTTGATCAACTGTTGTTGGATCATGCGAAGCAAAAAATACAGTTACTAATTCTTCGAAACTAATTATTTTTGGATCATATTGTACTAAAATTGCTTCTGCATGATGTGTAGTGTGACTACCAACATCTTCATAAGACGGGTTTTTAGTCGTTCCTGCTGTATATCCAGAAATTACTTCGTCGACTCCAACAACAGATTCAAAAATGTGTTCGCCACACCAAAAACAACCTTCGGCAAAAACAGCAATTGCTTTTCCAGGTTTTGGTTCAGTTGAGATTTTTTTGGTTTGACTACAACTAGAGAATGTAGTACCAATAATTAATAGTAATATTTGGATTAAGTTCTTTGTTTTCATTTTGTTATAGGTTTTTTATAGTCTTTATTAAATATTTGACATAAAAATAATATTTATCATTTAATCCATTTTATTGTTTACACAAATAATCAAAAGACTATTTTTTTATTAATTCGTTTAAAATAATTTTTATTTTAGCAATCTCATTATTTTGATTCTCAATAATTATTTGCTGCTCTTGAACTGCCTTTATCAAGGGCATAATGAATTGGCTGTATGCCAAACTATAATTATCTGTACTGTTTTTAGGGTCAGGAACATGTAATCCGTCAAAATCATAATCTAAATCTGTACATACTTTTTGAACATCCTGAGCCAAAAAGCCTGTATGAATCACTGTAGAAGATTCTGAATAATCAATTTTCGACATTCTTTCTTTTCTTTCAATTTCAGTAAAGTTTTGTAAAAGATACTGATCAAATTTATATGTGTCAAATTTATATGTAACTGGTCTCAATTGTTTTATAAAACTTAATCCAGGTACATTTTGTTTAATATTGTATTTGAATCTAGCATCCGAAGGAGAACTGTAAGCAACTTGCCCTTGAACAATAGTAATTGTTGAATCACCAATGCGTACTTTATTTGATGCATTTGTAACAGAATTTGCTCCTAGAGATGTTGAATTAATAAAATTAGCCCCGTTTGAGTTTGAGGTATCCGCCTGAAAACCAACTGCTGTATTTAAATTTCCTGTAAAAGTCCTTGCAAGTGTAAATTGGCCAATAGCAACATTGGAACTTCCAGTTGTGTTAGTCAACATTGCACCTAATCCCAAAGATGTATTATTTGTTCCAGTTGTATTAGCCCTTAAAGCTTCTCCTCCAACTGCAATGTTTCCCGTGCCAGTCGTGTTATTCTCAAGAGCAACTGAACCGACAGCTACATTATCTGATCCTGTACTTAATGCTAATGCTCTATTTCCAATTGCTGTAGAATTAAAAGCAGTTGTCACTGACATTAGTGCATCAACACCAAAAGCAGTATTATTACTACCTGTAGTATTCAAAAGAGAGCGAAATCCGAAGCCAGTGCTACTTGTGTTTATTTGTCCTGATTTTACGTTATTTCTTCTGAAAAATAAATCTGCACTATCTAGTGTCCCTAAAAAATTAACACCACTGTTTATTCCTGAATTACCAGTCAGCAACCATCCACTGCCATTTCCAACAATTGAAGTCCAACTAGTAGTATCCCAGTAGTAAAATCCTGGAGCAACATTATTGGGAGATATACCTGCAGTTGCAATGTTATAAACCAACGTGCCATTTACTAAAACACTACCATTAGGATTAACTACTGGGGCACTAAGTGTTTTAGAAATTAATGAAACCCTAGGAATAATAATTCCATTTGTTGATGAACTAACATCCAAGGCACCCTCTGGCATAGTAGTTCCAACACCTATTTGAGAAAAAATTGGTTGAGACAATATGAAGAAAAATAAAATTTTTATTATAATTTTTTTCATTATGTGTTTGGTTAAATTTAAAATTATTTTTAACTAATTTAATATAAATTTTTCATCATATAAAAACTTTTAAATTAAATTATTTTACAAATTAACATACGAAATAAACTCAGTTAGGTATCAATTTTACCTCAAAATTTAACAATTATTCCAATTAACAAAGATTTAGTATTTTAATTTCGTCAGGAAATTTCGATTTAAACATCCTAATCAATATAAAATTCAATAACTTATGAAAAAAATAAATAAAATATTTTGTTACTTTTTATTACTAATTACTGCAAACAGTTTTTCTCAAATAAACCCAATTGACAAAAATAAAATTGCTAATGGAGGCTACGATGTTGTTGCCTATTTCAAACAAAATAAAGCATTGAAAGGTGATGAAAAAATTGAAACTATGTTCAACAAAGCAAAGTATTATTTTTCGACTCAAGAAAACAAAGTGTTATTCATTGAAAACCCAACTAAATTTTTACCTCAATGCGATGGATTTTGTGCCTATGGTGTTTCAGAAAAAAACGCTAAAGTATCTATAAATCCAGAAACTTTTAAAATCATAAACGGAAAATTATATTTATTTTATAACGACACTTTTTTAGGTTCAAGAACAAATACCTTGCTTGATTGGAACAAAACCGAAGCCAACCAACTGGCTAAAATTGATGTAAATTGGTTGAAATTAAAATCAAAAAAATAGACTGATTTAACAAATAATTCTTATTTGTTTTTACAAAATTCCCTATTTTTGAAAAAAACAAATTTATGGAATTCATTGGCGATTCGGACGAAACCATTCAATTACTCACAATTACAAACAAAGATATTGATGTAGTTACAAAAAACGTTGAAAGTAACTTATTTGTTTTGTGGAACACCAATCAAGAAACTTCACTTTCAATTGATGGAATTGAAACTATTTTAAAACCAAATCAAATGGTTTTACTAACAGAATTTCATAAAATAGACATTTCGAAAATCAATGAAATGAAAATGATAAAGTTTAACCGAAAATTTTATTGTATTCATAGTTTTAATGAAAAAATTGGTTGTCGTGGCATTTTGTTTTTTTGGGCATCACAAATTCCAATAATTTCTTTGAATGAAACAAACTTGACTAAATTTAATATTTTATGGACAGTTTTCGAAACTGAAATCAGACATAAAGATGATTTACAAGGCGAGATGTTACAAATGCTTTTGAAACGTTTTTTAATTATTGCAACAAGAATTTACAAAGAATTTCATCAAATGGAAAACATCGAAGAATCTAAAATAGATGTAATTCGAAATTATTTTTATTTAGTTGAAACCAATTACAAAACCAAACATTCTGTTTCTGATTACGCTCAATTATTGAACAAACCATCAAAATCAATTACCAATCTTTTTGCTACTCATTACAACAAAAGTCCACTAAAAGTAATTCAAGAGAGGATTCTTATTGAAGCAAAACGTTACTTAAATTATTCTGAAAGAAGTATTAAAGAAACAGCTTTTGAATTAGGATTTGAAGACATGCAATCTTTTAGCCGATTTTTTAAAAATATGGAAGGCGTTTCTCCAAAAGAGTTCAGAGAATCAAATCTTACTGCCAATATTTGATAAACTTTTAGGTAAAATTGTTAATAGCCTAAATAATAGAGCGTTTAAATTTGTAAAATCAAAACCTTTATTATGAAAAAATTATTTGTTGCAATTATCCTTCTATTTTCTTTATTATTTTTTGAATTTGTTACTATACAAAGTAATGATTTTAAAAAAAAATATCCTGAGAACAAGTTTACTCTCATAGAACTTTTTACTTCAGAAGGTTGCTCAAGTTGTCCACCAGCAGAAACTATTTTTAATGATTTAGTTCAAAAAAATAATCCAAATTTAATTGCAATTGCTTTTCATGTTGATTACTGGGATCGTTTAGGTTGGAAAGATTCTTTTTCAAATAAAGAATGGACAAATCGTCAAGTCGAATATCGAGATTATTTCAAGAATGAAAGTATATATACACCTCAATTGATTGTTAATGGAACCCAAGAATTTGTGGGTTCGAATAAAATTAAAGTTTCAAATTCATTACTGAACAAAATCAAAATAGAGAACGACATTAACTTGACTACTAACACTAAACGTTCTGAGTTAATCATAGATTATTCCATCTCAGGAAAACTAGATCATAAAAATCTTGTTTTGATTTTGATTCAAAAACAAGCCGAAGTCTTTGTGAAACGAGGAGAAAACTCAGGTAAAAAACTACTTCATACCAACATTGCTAGAGATTTAATAGAAATCGATTTAAAAAATAATTCAGGACAAACACAACTTGAAATTCCTAGTGAATTGTCAGAAAAGGATTTTTTTATTATTGGGTTTATTCAAAATAAAACAAGTAAAATCATTTCTGGAGTTACTAAAGTGTGAAGTCATTTAAACTTTTTTGATTTTAGCGAAAAATAAAAGTTTTTGTAACAAATCGAAAAAAGTTTAAACGATTTCTATAAGTAAAATTGATAATTTTAAAGGTAAAATAGACAATTCAATTCATTTATCTAAATTATACCTTTGATTTTTAAAAAACTACATATCATGAAAAAAGTTACACTCTTAGCAATTATTGCAATTTCAAATTTTTTAAATTTGAACGCACAATGTACAAAAACATCTACAGGATTTGGTAACAATACAAGCACAACAATGTATAATGTTCAAGGAACTGTTAATGTTGTTTTGAACTCAGCAACTTCAGTGTCAGTAAATTTGATGCCAAATTTTTCAACAGCCTCTGGTCCAGACGTTCGCATTTATCTAGTAAATCGTGGGACATTGACAGATGCACAATTGAAAACTCCAATGATGTTTAATTCTAGACCAAAAATAGAAATGGGAATGTCTCCAGGATCTGGGATGATGAGTTTTACAAAGCCAATACCGTCAGGAATGAATATTTCTGTTTTTGATACCGTTTATTTTTTCTGTCTACAATTTAGTCAATTTTGGGATTTTGGAAGTTTTATGCCTTTTACAGTAGCCAACTGTGCCACAGTTTTAGCAAATGATACTTTCGAAAAAAATAATTTAAAATTATTCCCTAATCCAGTTTCGAATGAACTAAATATAGATAATTCCGAAAATTTAAAAATTAAAGTTTACGATACTACAGGAAAAATTGTTATAAATGAAGATTCAAATATTGATTTGAACAGAAAAGTAAATGTTAGTAATCTAAATTCAGGAATCTATCTTTTAGAATTAATTGATAACGAAAATAACCGTTTGGTGAAACGATTTTTGAAGCAATAAAATCATTTTTGTTTTGTTAAGGAAAAAGTGTTGCATTTATGTAGCACTTTTTTTGTATTTATTATTTATAGAACTTTGCAAGAATTAATTCTGATGGCTTGTTTTGTACTGTATAATCGGTATCGAAAAGTCCACCAACTTGCTCATGATTATCATACCATTTCCATAGAAATCCACCTTCAAACCACTTTTCATCCCAAAAACTTGCCAATATAACCGCCAAAGAATTTTCTTGAGCAGTCAAATTAACATCTGACTTTTTGGAATGCTCCCATGGTTCTTTTGCAGTAAAATCTTTACTTTGATAACCAAATTCTGTGAAAATAATTTTTTTATCAAATTTTTTACTCAATTTTTGAATTCTAGATTTAATTGGTTTCCATGCTTTTGCCAAATTCTTAATCTCAGGTGTTTTTTCATCAGATAGAGGAAAATAGGCATCAATACCAATATAATCTAGATTTGAAAGAAATGGAACGTTTTCAAACGTATCCCAATTTTCAGCATACGTTATTTTACCTGTATAAATTGCTTGTATCTTTTTGATTAATTGATGCCAAAAATCTGGTCTTGTCGTTACAAAAGAATTCAATTCAGTTCCTATACAAAATAACTCAGAATTAGTTACTTGAGCAATGTTTGCATAATCAAGAATGAATTTTTCATAGTTTTTTTCAAGAACTACCCAATCCGTTTCGGAAGTCATTTTTATGTGACCTGTAAACCCATTTGGAATCCAAATTTGTGGTTTTATCATGACTTTGATATTTTTTTTATGAAATATTTCAGCGGTTTTTTTAACTCCATTTTTTCGTTCTCCCCACCATTGACCGCTATTGTCATATACAATCTCTGATGATGAAATATTTTTTTGATAAGCAAATGGCATTAGTGTAACCCAATTGGCATTGATTTTGATAACAGGTAAAAGTGCAGTAGAAGTAATTTCTCTATTTGAGGCAACAAAACTAATTCCGTTGATTTTGTTTTGACTAAAAACTGTGCAAGAAAAAAAATTAAAAAAAATGTAAAAATTTATTATTTTGTTTAACATAATTGGGATATAAACCGTAAATTTAGTAATATTGCTAATCATTATAAACTTAATTATATTTTTTTACGTAAATAATTAAAAATTAAAATAAAAAAAATGAAAAAAACTTTATTTATTACAATGTTATTATGCTTTTCTTTTCAAATCAAAGCGCAAACAGCAGCAATCTTTTTCGAGCAAACTAATGAATTTTTGAAAAAAAATGTCAATACTGAAGGAAAGGTTGATTATGCAACACTCAAAAAAAGCCCAGGAGAATTATTGTACATTCTAAGTAACATTTCAAAAATTGATGCTAAGTTCGATGATAAGAATACGGCTAAAGCTTTTTGGATAAACGTATATAATTTACAAGTTATAAGACAGGTTCTAGAAAATTTTCCTCTAAAAACAGTAAATGATATCCCTGGTTTCTTTAAAGAAAACAATTTCATGGTTGCTAGTCAAGAACTAACTCTTGATGATGTTGAAAACACCATTCTAAGAGAAATATATGTTGATCCAGGAATTCACTTTGCACTTTGCAGCGGTTCAAACGGAAGTGCTCCTTTATTGAACGGCGCATACATGCCAACAACTGTTGATGCGCAAATGAAACTTCAAGCAAAAAACTTTATTAATAGTAAAGGTTTCATGAATTTTAATAAAGATACAAAAACGGTAATTATTCCTAAGATATTTGAGTGGTATAAAAAAGATTTTGTTACCGCTTATTTCAATGAAATTGATTTTCTTAATATTTTTCTAGAGAAAAAATTAGATCCAACATTGAAAATGAGCACTTATGAATTTGATTGGACTTTAAACCAAAAGTAATTTAAAAATACTGCCCAACTCCAAAAACAATACCTTTATTTGAATTTGGAGTGATCCCAATACCATAATCGATTCTCAAAACTGCATTAAAAATGTTCTTGTGAATGAATCGCAATCCTAATCCTGGATAAATTCTAATATTTTTATTATCAAATAAAGTATTTAGATTTTCTCCAGGATTTCTTATTGATCCACTATCTACAAATGCGTTTCCTTGCAAGGCAAACCATTTTCTTTCGAATAAAGTTTGCCTAACTTCGGTATTGAAAACTAATGTTGCTGTCCCCCGATCTACAATGTTGCCTACTCCACGAATATTCAAATTATTATCGATAGCAAATGCCGAAAAAGGACTAAAATCGTTACTAGAAAATCCGATTCTTAATCTTGACGCCCAATTGGTATTAGTCTTGATTTTTTTGTAATAAACCAAATCATTTGTAACTATCAAAAATGGGTTTTTAAAATCATTTCCAGTAATTATATTTTGAAAAACTAAACTATTCTTTAAACCATTTAATTGAAAAAAATCATACTTCACGTTTTCATTAAAATATTGAAATTTCGTAAAAAATTTAGTTTTATTAAATCTAGAAGGGAAATCTAAATTCTGAAATCCTTCTAAATAAGTATATGTTTCACTAAAAGTTCCTAAACCTAATTTAAAGTTATTTTTATAATCTTTTCGATAGATCCCAGAAATTTCAAATGAAGTAACATTGAATTTATAATCAGAAATTTGACCAGAAAAAAAGATTGGTTCTCTTGTATTGACCGTTTGTATAAAGCCTTCCAATCCATATTTTGATGAAAAGAAAAATGGAGAAACATATCTAATCCCAAAAGAATTAAACTCGTTATATTGATAAAACACTCCAAAGGTTACATTTTTTCCAGCAAAATTAAAATCATCTAAACCAATCCTATAACTGCCCGATTTTACGTTTCTTTGAACAATCAACGAGGGAATTATTGTTAATTTTTCAATAATTGAATATTCCAAAATATAATTATTTCTGTCATTTTTAGAAACCTTATAAGTTACATTCGAAATTCCATTCAAACGACTCATGATTATCACATCTTTTTCAATTGAAAGACTATCTAGTTTTGACTTTGCTTTAGAAATTATAATTTCAGATAAAAAATTAGATTTTGTTTTTTTATTGTTTACAAATACAATTTCATCAATTTGATTTTCTTGCGAAAAAAACTTAAAAGTAATAAGAACAAAAAAAAGTATTCGGTAAATCATTTATTTGGGAGGTGTTTTTTGAAAATCTACAAACTTAACACTAAAATGTCAGGAATTGTATATTGTTTTACTAATCTATAACAAGTCCAAAAATATTAAAAAACTGACAAAACTAAACTATGAAAAAATTATTTATCACACTATTGTTTCTAACATCGATTTTAGGATTTTCACAAGATGACAATTCTAATTTACAAAACTACACGCCTTCTAAATTACTAGAAAAAGGGAAGTATGACATCAAATGGTTCAATAATTTGTATACTGAAACCAGAAAAGACGACAAAGGAAACACGTTTGACATTGATCGACAAAATTTTTTCACAACATCATTAGAAATTTTTACAGGTACGTCTGAAAGTAGAAAATTTAATTTTGGAGTAATTATAGATTTAAGATCTAATTCGTTCGGTGGACAAAGTGCTACATCAGTTTTTAGTTTTAAAAACGAACAAGGCAAATCTAGAGTTGGAATTGCACACATTGCGCCTTCCATCAAGTTTGCACCTTTTAAAAGTTTGAGTAATTTTTCAATTCAAAGTTCCTTTTTTATTCCGATACATGATAAAGAAAGTAATGAAAATGGCTATTTAGCCGAGAAAAGTTATATTTTCCAAAATCGATTTTTCTATGACCATACTTTCGGAGGTCGCAAATTTCAATTATTTACAGAACTAAATTCTAGGTTTTTCTTTGGTGAAAAATCAATTAAAGATGGTGCTTTCAATCCAAAAGGTGGTTATGCCAACAACAGTTTAGAGTTGACACCCGGAGCATTTTTGAGTTATTTTGCTTCTAATAAATTTACAGTTCTAGGTTTTGTTCAACAAGCCGTTTTGATAGATTTAGGAAATAAATACTCAAAAGAATATACTGCTGCTGGTTTTGGAGCAAAATATCAATTGACAAAAGTATTGAATGCAGAAATTTTATACAGCAAATTTTTAAGAGGAAAAGATACTGGTTTAGGACAATCTTTCAATTTTGGATTAAGAGCAATTTTCTAAAAATAAAAAAACTATATTGCCTTTTTATTCGTACCTAAATAAAATTAACCAAATGGAACACGTTGTCATAATCGGAAACGGAATTTCGGGCGTCACGCTTGCTCGTCACGTTCGCAAATTATCCGACAAAAAAATAACCATAATCTCATCTGAATCTGAATATTTTTTTTCAAGAACAGCGTTGATGTACGTTTTCATGGGTCACATGAAATTTGAACATACGCAACCTTATGAACCTTTTTTTTGGAGAAAAAACCGAATTGAACTCAAAAAAGCATTTGTTTCTAACATTGATACAAATTCTAAAAAAGTAATTTTTGACGATAAAACTTCATTAAATTATGATAAATTAGTACTTGCGACAGGATCAAAATCGAATAAATTTGGTTGGAAAGGTCAAGATCTTGATGGCGTTCTTGGAATGTATTCTAAACAAGATTTAGAAAAACTAGAAACTTTGGCTCCGAATTGCAAACGTGCTGTTGTTGTTGGTGGCGGATTAATTGGTATTGAACTAGTCGAAATGCTGGCTTCAAGAAATATTCCTGTTACTTTTTTGGTACGAGAAAAAAGTTTTTGGAACAATATTCTTCCATTAGCCGAAAGCGAAATGATCACTCGACACATTCGTGAACACCATATTGATTTGCGATTAGAAACGGGTCTTGACGAAATTATTGCCGACGAAAATGGTCGTGCGAAAGCAATAAAAACCGATAAAGGCGAAATTATTGAATGTTCAATCGTTGGTTTAACTGCTGGCGTTTCTCCTAATATTGATTTCTTGGCAAATTCAGGAATTGAATTGGGTCGTGGCGTCAAAGTCAATCGTTTTTTGGAAACCAATATAAAAGATGTTTATGCCATTGGCGATTGCGCTGAACAGCACGAAGGAATTGGTTTGCGTCGACCAATTGAAGCCGTTTGGTACACAGGTCGCATGATGGGCGAGGCATTGGCACAAACCATTTGCGGAAAACCAATGCAATACAATCCAGGAAATTGGTTCAACTCGGCTAAGTTTTTAGATATTGAATACCAAACTTATGGTTGGGTTTTTGCAAACGCTGGCGACAATGAAACTCATTTTTATTGGGAAAATACCTGTGGTAAAAAAGCCATTCGAATAGCATTCGAAACTGAATCAAGACTTTTTTTAGGAATCAATGTTTTTGGAATTCGCATGCGACACGAGTTTTTTGATGCGGTTTTAAACGAAAAAAAATCAGTTGATTTTGTAGTTGAAAATCTCAAAAAAGCCAATTTTGATCCCGAATTTTTTAAAACTTTCGAAAAAGAAATTGCAACTGCATTTAATAATAATTTCAAACCTAATTTTGAACCATTAAGAAATTAAGGTTCATTAAGTGTTTATGATAAATTTTATTTTATAAATGTATATATCATTTAAAAATATTCTTGACTTCATACAAATCAAATCTAAATATATCTTAATTTCTTAATGCTTCAAAAAAATGTAAAATATTAAAAAACATGAAAACAATTAGAAAACAATATTTTAGAATAAATACAAACCTAATTTTGAACAATTAAGAAATTAAGATTCATCAAGTGGTTATGTTAAATTTTGTTATACATAATAATTTAAAAATATTCTTGACTTCATACAAATCAAATCTAAATGTACCTTAATTTCTTAATGGTTCAAAAAACATAAAATATAAAAAAACATGAAAACAATTAGAAAACAATATTTTAGAATAAATACAAACCTAATTTTGAACCATTAAGAAATTAAGATTCATTAAGTGGTTATGTTAATTTTTGTTTTACATAATAATTTAAAAATATTCTTGACTTCATACAAATCAAATCTAAATGAACCTTAATTTCTTAATGGTTCAAAAAATATAAAATATTAAAAAAACATGAAAACAATTAGAATCGCTGGTTTAGGAATTTTTGTTTTATCGGTTTTGCTGTTTATTGCAACCTTATTTTTAGGTAGTTTTTCATTATCAGAAACTGCAATTGAAAAAACTTTTAAAGGTAAAAATCCAATAATAATTGAAAACTTTTCTAAAATAGCAAAAGAAGAAGGAATTTTGAATGCAGAAATTGCTGATCCTTTGACTTTTATTAATGATAAAATTGCACTGTTAATTGAAAAATACAATGCAAAAACAACAGCCGATATTGTCAAAGAAAAAGGACTTTCGAGCCAAGAAATAGATTTAATTATTGCTTCTTCAACTGCCAACAATAAAGTCAATTATTCGAAATCTATTCTTGAAACGATTTTCAAAACGCAACCCGAAAAAGTTAAAATAGTAGACAATGCCACGAATTGGATGTATTCAGCATCAAAAAAATACGATAAAGTCGAAGATTTTAAAATGGATTTAATTTTAAAAATTGAAGATATTAATAAAACAAATGCCTCTGAATTTTTAGTTTATGACAACAAATATGTTCGATATGACATTGCAAAAGCATCGTCAATTGGATTAGTTGCTGAAAATAAATGGTTGTTTTGGTTCTTGACTTTTGGACTTGGAATTATCGGATCTTTGATGTTTATTATTTCAGCATTGTTTCTAGATCCAGTTGCTGGTATTAAAAATAATGGAATTTACTTGCAAGCCGCCACTAATCGTGGTTGGGTTGGTATTAGTGTTTTTGGATTTTTGGTCATTTTTTACGTATTGCTTTATTTCAATCCACATTTAATCATCAATTGGACAAATATTGTCGATCCGCTGAAACAAATTTTTGTGAAAGATGGTGTTGCATCGCAATGGTTTTTATATGGAATTTTGTATTGCACTTCGATGATTGTTATGGGAATTCGAATGTTTATAAAATACCGACACAATCAATATCAAATAGTTAGAACGGCGAGTGTTTTATTTTTTCAAATTATTTTTGCTTTTTTATTGGTAGAAATTTTACCGCTTTTTGGTTTGCCAGGAGTTGATTTAAAAAATGCATGGCCGTTAGATTATAATTTTGTTACCGATTGGAATGTAAAACAATATCTTGATGCTGGACATTTAGGCAAGTTTATGTTCTTTTGGGGAATAATTTTATCAATTGTTGTAGTGCCAACGATGGTTTATTTCTTCGGGAAACGTTGGTATTGCTCGTGGGTTTGCGGTTGTGGTGGCTTGGCAGAAACATTGGGCGATCCATACAGACAATTATCTGACAAACGATTAATTGCTTGGAAAATTGAACGTTGGACGATTTATCCAGTCATGATATTTGCAATAATTATGACTATTGTAGTTGGTTTTAATACGTATAACATCATTATGTCGCCAGAAAATGTTGGTGACAGCACTTTGTTTGGCATCAATGCCTATAAAATCAACGAGGTGTATGGATTTTTCATAGGTTCCATATTTTCTGGAATTATTGGAACGGGCTTCTACCCTATTCTTGGCAATAGAACTTGGTGCCGATTTGGTTGTCCTTTATCAGCATTTATGGGAATCGTGCAACGTTATAAATCAAAATTCAGAATTACAACCAATGGCGGACAATGCATTTCTTGTGGAAATTGTTCTACTTATTGTGAACAAGGAATTGATGTTCGTGCTTATGCTCAAAAAGGCGAAAACATTGTACGTTCGTCTTGCGTTGGTTGCGGAATTTGCTCGGCGGTTTGTCCTCGTGGCGTTTTAAAACTCGAAAATACTTCTGAAAAAGGACGTATCAATTCTAATGATATTTTGTTAGGAAACGATTTGAATTTAGTTGATTTATTGAATCAGAAGTAAAAAACAAATTAGGTTGAATTCTAATTGCTAAATCGCATAAATAAACTATTTTTATAAAAAAATTATTTATGTCGGAAATTACTAATGATGCACAACAAAATCTTGAAAATAGGTTAGCGCAACAATCCAAAAATTCAAGAAATAAAAAAATAAAAATTGGTTTACTAATTGGATTAATTGGAATTGGAATATTTGCTGTACCAAAAATCATGAAACACTTCAATAAAAAAGAAGTTGTTTGCCTAAAAAACCAAACTGAAATTTACGAAAAATACAAAGATGCTGTTGTTTTAGTGAGCCATACTTATGCTTATGAAGTATCCATAAAAGGCTGTAAACCGTTCATAATTTCAGCTTCGGGTTCTGGAAACGAAGAACCAACAGTTACTGGAACAGGGTTTTTTGTCTCACAAGATGGTAAAATAGTTACCAATCATCATGTTGCTGAACCTTGGAATGCAAGTGACATTAAAGGCAATTCTGAATCTTATATTAAGGAACGTATATCACAAATTTTACCTGACTCAATAGTTGAAAAAGAATATAAAAATTATTTAGATGATAATTGGAATGTTTATAATGACGAAGGGGAATATGAAGATGGCGAAGATTATGAAAACAAACAAGATATTGATCCAGAAGCAATTGCTGTCGCTGACAAAATATTAAATGACTCTACGTTGGTCATTCCAGACAACGAAAATACTGGAACAAAAATCACACCTGCAAAAAATGTTGAAATAACATATGTTAGTTTAGACGACATTGAAATAAAAGGAATTACTGTCAAAATAAGTGTTGCTTTACACGGATCAAACGATTCTTGGTTGCCTTGCAAAATGCTAAAAGTGGCAGCAGACGAAGAAGTTGATGTTGCTGTTTTACAATTAGATTCTAAACAATTGCCCGATTCTGTATCAAATATAATTGATTTGAATGAAGCCATTAGCGACGATATGTCAATAAAACCTGGCTCAAAAGCAATATTAATTGGCTATCCAATGGGAATGACTTTAGCGAATACAAAAAAAGGAATCAAAGTTCAAGTCTATGAAGGTCAGATCAACAAAGAGTCTGATGGTGTGAGTTTGCAGTATAATGTAACCTCAACACACGGTGCTAGCGGTTCGCCAGTTTTTAATGAATGTGGTAATTTAATAGCTATAAATTATGCTGGTTATGATGTGGCACAAGGCTACAATTTTGGAATTGTTGCTAAACATGCTCTACAATTAATGGATTAATCTTGAGAATAAATCAAAATTTTTAAAATATTGATATTAAATTTCTTTTTCTATCTAAAATTAGTTCGCTTTAAAACTCGAAAACAAATTTTAGAAAAGAAGAATAAAATTCTAATAATGTTCTGTTAGGTTATGGTCAGAATTTAGTTGATTTGATGAATCAAAAGTAAAAGATTAAATTAGGTTAAATTCTCGTTAAAACGCATATCTTCATTGTAAGGTATGCGTTTTTAATTTGTCTGTTAAAAAAAACGTTATTAATAAAACCAAAATATATTTTATATCGTAGATTAGTAAATAAAACAAAAAATAATTTCCAACTAAAAAAAAATGAAAATGAAAACTCCAATTCACAAATTACAAATTACCATTTTATTATTGCTTTTCTCATTGGTATCAAAAGCAGAATTACAACCTATTGATATATTTTTTCAAAAATCTGATTTATTCTTTAAATCATTTGTAACAGATAGCAAAGTAGATTATTTAGCCTTAAATTCTGATGCCACGCTTTTGACTGAAACTTTAAAAATTGCTGCAGAAATCGACAGTACTACTTTAGATCAAAGTTCTTACAAAACATTTTGGATAAACACTTATAATTTGTTAGTTATCAAAGGCATTGTAGACAATTATCCTGTAAAATCAGTTCAAGACATTAAAGGTTTTTTTGATAAAAGAAACTTTGATGTTGCTAAACAACGTATGAGTTTGAAAAAAATTGAGGAAACAATGCTCAAAAAAGTGCTAAAAGATCCTTTCTTGAACTTTGTTTTAGTGTGTGCTTCTAATGGTTGTCCTCCATTGATTGACAAAGCCTATTTGCCAGAAACTATTGATAAACAATTAGAAGAACAAACACGTATTTCGATTAATAATCCAAATTTTATTCGAGTGAATAACGAAACAAAAACAATTGAAGTTTCTGAAATGTTTGAATGGTATCGTGAGGATTTTATGAATAATGAATACAAAGTAATTACTTTTTTAAATAAATACAGAACAAACAAAATTGATGAAAACTGGGCTGTTGAATATTACAAATATGATTGGACTTTAAACACAAAAAAATAATTAGAAATGAAAAAATTAACCTACCTACTTATTCTAATTTCTTTTTGTAATTCAAATGCACAAAATATTTCAAGTTTCTTTAAAAAGACTGATGATTTTTTAAAAATAAACATAAAAAACAGTAAAGTTAATTATGATGCAATAAAATCTAATCCGTTGCTTTTAGAAGAAATTCTCAAAATTGCTTCTTCGATTGACCTATCTAAAGAAAACATGGATACCAAAAAAGCATTTTGGATTGATGCTTATAATTTGTGTGTAATCAATTCAATAATTGCAAAATACCCTGTAAATTCTCCAAAAGATATTCCTGGTTTTTTTAACGAAATAACCTTTAGAATTGCAAATCAAGATATTACACTTGATAACATTGAAAACAAGATGCTTCGAGAACCTATTTTTGATAATCGATTACACTTTGCTCTAATTTGTGGCGCTAACGGTTGTCCATCTATCCTAAATAAAGCTTATGTCCCTGAAAATCTCGAGGCACAACTAATCGAACAGACAAAAATGGCTATCAACAACCCTAATTATATTAAAATAAATGTTGCAGGTAATAAAATAATTTTACCGCAAATTTTTAATTGGTTCGAAGAAGATTTTGGTGGAAAAGAAATAGAGTTTATAAATAAATTTAGAAATGAGAAATTTAGTTCAAACATGGATTTTGGTTTTTACAACTATGATTGGTCATTGAACAAAGTACCATAGTTTTGTTTTTTTGTTAGTTTGAAAATTCCCTTATAAACAAATGTTATTGAGGGAATTTTTATTTTATTTCTCCTTTTCTAATTGAGACTGACAGAAGTTTATATCCTTTTTCAGTTCTCAAAAACTCTAAATGATTTTGTGAAAACTCTTTGTCTTTATAAGATATAATTATGGACATTGTTGGATAAATCCATTCTTTTGACTCTCCACAATTATTATAATATATTGAAAAATCTTCTGTTTCATACATAAAAGGATTTAGCCCATCACTCGAAATAAAATAATCACAATTTTTGTTTTTCAATTCAAGAAATATAGATTTAATTTGTTTGAAATTTTTTTCGAAAAAATCATTCTTAAAATCTGTTTTCCACTCTTTGTTATTTTCCCAAGTAATTTTATCATATGAAAATTCGAGTAATTTTTCTTTTGTGAGATTGTCCAGCAATTTTGTCTCTAACCAAGATTTAAACTCTTTATTGAAATCTATGAATGAATAATAATTTCCATTAACTCCTAAAAAAGATTTTCGTGTTTTGTTTTTAGATTTTTTTTTCTCAATTTTTATTGAGAAAAAATTTATTTCATCTTGATTTTTGAAATTTTCAACCAAAACTTTGTTGTTAATATCTATCAACAATTCCTTTCCTCCTATCCAACTGTAATGCTCATCTCCTTTTTCATATTTTTTTTTAGCCCCTTTTAATGCAGAAATTAATCCGTTTTTGACTCTTGATAAACCACTATATTCACAAGGAATAACAATTTTACCCTCTTTATCATACATGCCAACTTTATCAGTTTTCGAATCTCTAAAACGAATAAATCCTTCGCTTTCGCAATCAGAACCATTATCGAAAATATGCAAACTATCAATACCAACTATTTTTCCTGTTTTTGTCAAATAATAACTCCTCCATTTTTCATTCACTTCTTCTGTTACTGCAATAATGTCTTTAAATTTTTTTGCAGAAGTAAGCCCCATAAATTTAGGCTCAATTTTGACAATTCCACTTTTGTCTTTGAATCCAATTTTAGTTGTGTCCTGGTTGCTAAAAGAAAACCACATTTCGTTTTCTTGAGTATAAACTGTAAAGTTTGTGATGCATAATAACATCAAATAAAAATATTTTTTCATTTTTTATAGTTCTGAAAATTTGAAATATTGATTGTTTACAATTAAAAAAATTAATTAATTTTTATTTCATAATCAAATCAAGTACTCTTTCATGATCAAAATTAGAGTTGTTTTCTTCAAAAATTTTCTGCCAATTAATATTTACAATTTCAATTTTTTGATTGACTGTTTCGTCCCAATTAACTTCAAATCTATTATTTTTTAGAACTTCTACAACTATTTTTCCGATTTTTAGAGTTACAATATCATCTTCATTATCCACTTTTTGAAATGCAATTGTCAAATTTTTAAACGATGGATCCAAGGCGCGTTCTAAATCTTGACGATGATAGAAACAATATCCTTCTGATTGAATACCATTTTCTCTTAGTTCAATTTCTACATCACAAACATCATATTCTCCGTCTGATGTTGTATAACCTGCATCGTGCAATGCGATAATTTTCAATTCGCAAAGTTCATCGAAGGCTTTTGCAAGTCGATCAACATCAGTTGGAGATTTCCATAATTTAGATTCTAATTCTAACTTTTCGAATTCTAAATTGATTGTATGTTCAATCCAATCCTCAGATATTTCATTTTCTAAACCTTCGTCTTGAACCTGCTCAATTGCCATTTCAATAATGTCTGCTTTAGAATCAAAACCTATTCTTATTGAAGTAAAAATAGAATCATAAATATATTTTTCGTTCTCTGTCATCATTTTTTTAGTAAAAATACTAATTTTATAACAACAAAAAAAATGCCGTAAAATTCAATTCACGACATTTTTTCAATTGATATCTATTTTTCCTAAACCTTACCTAGTGTATATAATTGCTCCATTGTTGGCGTTAAACTTCCTCCTTTTGGTTCCAGTGTTATACCAAAAGCTTGTGCTTCATTTGTATCATTTACGGCAAATAATTTCATTTCATTATCTTTAAAATCGGTCAACATTCCTATACTTGTTGGTGTTAATGGATTTAATTTCAAACTCCAAATTTGGTATTCCATTCCTTCCGGTGGCTCTGGTAATCCAAATGCATCTACATAAACTTTACCTGTAGACTGGTTCCAATGTATTTTTGCTTTTGCATTTGGAGCAACTGCTTGACCTGCAAGAGCAATTACTGTATTAGCATCGTCACGGACTATTGCTATAATTTCTTCAGTATTTTTATTCTTTATTTCAAGTGAATTCAAATCAGTTTTTAGTTTGAGTTTCTCTTTTTCAATAGAAACAACCTGATTTTCAATTTTTTGAGTATTGAAATATTGATATCCAACTCCTGCTGCGAAAACTACTGCTGCAGCCCAACCCAAGTATGATTTCCAATTGCTAGATTTTGATTCTGGTTCAATCTTCATTTGAATTACATCATCGCTTGAATCAAAAATTTTGCTTTTGATACTGGAATAATTATCAGCAGATAACTTTGGTGACATGCTAAAATTTAATGTCATCAATGCTTTTTCTATAGACAGAATTTCAGCTTTAATTTCGGAATTTTGACTTGCCATTTTAGCAACTTCTGATGTTTCGGCATCTGTTAATGTACCAAAAACATACAATTCTAAAATTCCAGATTCGATATATTCTTTTGTTTCCATTATACTGCTAAATAATTACGTAGGTCGTTAATACAGTTTCTATTTTGGGTTTTAATTGTTCCAAGAGGAATCTCTAACTCGTCAGATGCTTCTTGTTGAGTGTAGCCTTTATAAAAAAGCAATTCTATTATTTGTATGCATTTAGGCTTCAATTTGCTAATGAAGTTTGAAATACCAATGGTGTCAATTTTATTTATAAATCTACTATTGTCATCAAGAACATTAACAAAATTGTCCATTGATGAGTTTTTTTGACTATTACTATATCCTTTGGAGCGTAATTTATCAATAGTTGCATTTCGGGCTATATTGACTATCCAAGTATATAATCTTCCTTTTGATTCATTATAGGTATCTATGTTTTTCCAAATTTTCACAAAAACCTCTTGCAAAACATCTTCGGCTTCTTCTTTGTCTTTTATTAGGTTATAAATTACTCCAAAAACATTTTTAGAATACATTTCATATAAAGTAGTGAATGCTTTGTCGTCTTTTTTTAGCACTAACGGCAAAATTTCTTCTTGTGTCATTTTTTTATTTTTTAGCATATAAAAATACATGTTTTTTGATACAAATTGTATTTTTTTTATAAATTTTTATAAAAAGAGGATGCCAACTAAACATCCTCTTTTCCAAAGTAAAAAAACAAAAAACAAAGTCTATGAAAACTTTTATTTTGGTGTCACAACCGAATCGATTACATGAATCACACCATTCGATTGGTTCACATCGGCAATTGTAACTTTTGCCATTGCTCCATTTTCATCAGTCAAGATTAAATCTTTACCTTTCATCATCCCAGTCAATTTTCCACCACTAACAGTAGTTAGAACGGCTTTTCCGTTTCCTGCTTTGATTGCACTAGCAATATCAGAAGCATTTAATTTTCCTGCTACAACATGATACGTCAAGATTTTTTGAAGCGTTTTGATATTCTCTGGTTTTAATAATGATTCAACGGTTCCTTTTGGCAATTTGTCAAAAGCAGCATTTGTTGGTGCAAAAACCGTAAAAGGTCCTTTGCCTTGCAAAGTCTCAACTAATTTTGCAGCTTTAACAGCAGCAACTAGCGTTGTGTGATCTTTTGAATTTACTGCATTTTCAATAATGTTTTTAGTTGGTAACATGGCCGCTCCACCAACCATAACTGATTTCTGAGCGAATGTTACATTACTAATTAGCAATACGATTACCAGCAGAGCTAGTGAAGACAATTTTAAATTTTTCATTGTAATTAATTTTAAAAGTTATAATGTCATTAACGACAAAAACTAGTTTATGGTTTTGAATTTCAATACTTTAACACTTAATTGTGATTCGTTTTTACATTTTTAAAAACAAAAACCTATCAAGTTTATGAAAGATAGGTTTTTGAACAACATAAAACAAAAATGAAATTTTTATAGCAATACTTTGTCAATAATATGAATGACTCCATTTGTTGCTTGAATGTCTGGAATTGCCATGTTACCTGGGGTAGATGTAGCCGTTGGACCTTTAACTGATAAAACACCATTTGTATATGCTCCAAGTGTTAAATTAGTTCCATTCAAATTGGTTACTGTACCTGCGTTTAACTCTGAAGTGAATTTTCCTCCAGTTCCCAAAACGTGATTTAACATAACCGCTGTAACTGTTGCTACTGGAATTTGTCTCAAATCTGATGGTTGAGTAAAAGGTGGTAAACCTAATGCTATTCCTAAATTTTTAAATGCTTGATCATTTGGAGCAAAAACAGTTAAATTAGCAGAAGGATTTGATAATGCTCCTTGCAAATTACAATATAAAACTGCTTCAACTAGATAAGTTAAATCTTTTTGAACAAATACACCACCCGATTGAACTGCTAATGCAGATTGAACAATATTTCCACCTGTTGCAATTAACACTTTATCGATTCCATGAACGGTTCCATTAATAGCAGAAACATCTTTGATAAGAATTTTTGATCCATTAATAAATTGTTCTCCACCACGATTTACAAAACGTCTAGTAACACCTTGAAAAGCAGAACCAGATAAATTTGCTGGAATAAATGAACCACTAGTTAAATCTCCGTTTGAAACTGCATACAACAATGTATTTGTTAAAAAAGTTTGATTTAAAAGTGACAAATTTTCTGATGTTAGACCTAATCTAGCAAAGGCATCATTTGTTGGTGCGAAAACGGTGAAATGTCCCGATGGATCACCTGCGTTGTAGTTACTCAAAACTCCTGCTACTCCTCCTTTAATAGCCGCCGCTTCTAACGTGCTAAAGGCTGGGTTTAATACTGCGATTTTTGCAATTGATGGTTTTGTGTCTTCAAAAGTTGAATTTCTCTCGCAAGATATTAGTATTGTTGAAGCAATTACTGCAAAAATTATTTTTTTAAATGTATTTGAATTTTTCATTGTATGAATTTTTATATTATAATTAAATTAGAAATTGAAAACCAATCCGCCATAAATACCAGTGGCTTTCCCTAGGTTACGACCAGAAATGTATGTGTTTGCTCCTGCAGTTATACCAACATATTTCATTACTGGAACATATGCATTTACACCAACTCTTGTATAATTTACTTTAGTTGCTGGAAAGAAACCAGTAAAACCTGGCTGTAAAATATCAACACCTTTACTAGAATTTAATTGTGTTGCAAAAAAAGCATCAACATAGAATCTTTTTGCTGCATAACCAATTTTAGTTTCTGTAGTTAATGCATTTGGAACTTGATTGTTTTTAAATGTGTTACCAATTTGTCCACTAGCAAAAATTCCGCATTGGTTTTTGTACATCATGATACCAGAAACATTCAATTTTGTGGCTTGATCTCCAATTGCAATAATAGATTGCAAACCTTCATCTGCTTTATATCCCATTGGAACTTCTACTCCAAGAACTCCAATAAAATCTATTTGATTTTTACCAAAAACGTATGAACTGAAATTATATTTACTATAAATCTTCAAGTCTTGTAATCCAGAACGTTTGTTTTCAAAACCTAAATCCTTTAGAGTTGCTTCTGTTGCATTTCCTGTTGCAGTAATAAATGGTAAATTTACAACGACATTAAATCTGTTTGAAATACCATATTCAGCGTACAAAGATTGGCTTGCAATTTTCACATCGTTAAAAACTGGAACTCCATCATTGATTGAAGGTACGAAATATACTTGATCGTATTTTTCTGCAGCATAAGAAACTACTACAGATCCTTTACCTTTTTCTTTCATAAATCCAGAAACTGGACTTTGTGCCAAAACAATTGCTGGCAATAACATACATAAACTTGTAATAAATTTGTTTTTCATTTTTGAATGATTTAATATTGATTATTGTTTGAGATACGAGAATAAAATTATATTGGTTTTAAAAAATCAAAAAAATAGTTCTAAATTCGTTTCAGTAATCATTTACGAGAGAAATTTAATATTGGTTTTATTTTTTTAAAAAATTAAATTTATAGTTTTTTAAATCCATAATCAAAAAATAGTCGTAGATGTTTTTAGATAATTAATCAAAATTAATTGTCAGTTTTTCTAAATTTTAATACCTATATGTAATGGATACTTTTATTAAATTAAAAATTAGTCTTATTTTTTTATTGACAATGGGTTTTTCAAATTCATTTGGTCAATCGAAAATTTATGTGAAAAATTATTTTGAAAATGGTCAAATAGAATCCGAAGGTTGGTCGCAAGACAATCAAAAAATTAATTATTGGTTTTATTATTATGAAAATGGTAGTAAAAAAGAGGAAGGTCACTATGTGAATAACAAAAAAACAAAATGGTGGCTTTCGTATGATGATAAAGAAGTCATTCAAAAAAAATGTCAATTTGTAAACAATCAACTTGAAGGTTTAGTGATTATTTATAAAAACGGAAGTTTAATTCGTGCCGAAAAATACAAAATGAATATAAAAATAAAGCAATGGGAAACAATTTCATCGTTTAGAAAAGACAATAGTTTAACTTCATTATGAGTTCAATAATTGTTATAATTCCTGCATATAATGAAGAAAATGCAATTGCAAATGTCATCAAAGAAATTCCAAACTATGTCTCTGAAGTTATTGTAGTTAGCAATAATTCTACTGACAAAACTATTGAAGTTGCAACAAATGCTGGTGCAACAGTACTTTCTGAAATGCGAAAAGGCTATGGTTATGCTTGTCTAAAAGGAATGGAATATATTGCTGATCAAAATAAAAAACCAGAAATTATAGTTTTTTTAGATGGTGACTATTCTGATTATCCAGAAGAGTTGACTCAAATAGTAGAACCAATAATCACCCATAATGTTGATTTTGTAATCGGAGCCAGAGTTTCAAAACTTCGCGAAAAAGGATCAATGACGCCACAACAAGTTTTCGGGAATTGGCTAGCCACTTTCTTAATGAGATTATTTTTCAAAGCAAAATTTACTGATTTAGGGCCTTTTCGAGCAATTAAATACAACGAACTTTTAAAACTTGAAATGGAAGACAAAACCTATGGTTGGACAGTAGAAATGCAATTAAAGGTGCTCAAACAAAAAATGACTTATGTTGAAATTCCTGTTCGATATAAAAACAGAATTGGAGTTTCCAAAGTTTCAGGCACAGTAAAAGGAACCATAATGGCTGGAATTAAAATCATTAGTTGGATTCTTAAATATTCTTTCAAATAATAAAAATGTTACTAACTTTATCTTACATCGTTCTCTTTTTTTACGGATTTTCAATAATGCTAATTTTCTTTTATAGTCTGGCACAATTGAATTTGCTATTTAATTATTTGAAAAGTAAAAAAAATAAAACCGAAATCGAAAAATTCAATTTCTTGAATGAAAATGAAATTCCGTTTATTACAATTCAGTTGCCCATTTACAATGAAAAATACGTGGTTGAACGCTTATTAAAATCAATTTCTGAATTAGAATATCCAAGTAAAAAATTAGAAATTCAGGTTCTTGATGATTCCACTGATGACTCTGTAAATGATACTTTAGCATTAGTAAACCACTATAAATCAAAAGGAGTAGACATCAATCACATTACAAGAACCAACCGAATTGGTTTCAAGGCTGGAGCGCTAAAAGAGGGATTGATTATTGCTAAAGGAGAATTTATCGCTATTTTCGATGCCGATTTTCTACCAAAAAAAGATTGGTTATTACAGACTATTCCAAATTTCAAAAACCCAAAAATTGGTGTTGTACAAACTCGTTGGGGACATATTAACCGAGATTATTCCATTTTGACTAAAATTCAAGCATTTGCACTTGATGCACATTTTACTTTAGAGCAAACTGGTCGAAATTCTCAAAAGCATTGTATTAATTTTAATGGAACTGCAGGAGTTTGGAGAAAATCGTGTATTATTGATGCAGGAAATTGGGAGGCAGACACACTCACAGAAGATTTAGATTTGAGTTATAGAGCTCAACTCAAAAACTGGGAATTTGTTTATCTTGAAGATGTTGAAACACCCGCAGAATTGCCTGCTATCTTAAGTGCAGCACGTTCGCAGCAATTTAGATGGAATAAAGGTGGCGCCGAAAATTTTAGAAAAATGTCACTAAGAGTTCTTACTTCTAAAACCATTTCGAGCAAAACCAAATTTCATGCTATTTTGCATTTGCTAAACAGTTCCATGTTTTTATGTATCTTTTTGATGGCAATTTTGAGTGTTCCAGTACTTTTTATAAAACATTATTTTAGTCATTTGAATTATCTTTTCAACATTATTGCCTTTTTTGTTTTGACAACAGTCATTTTTTTCATTTGCTATTGGAATACTTATAGAAGCCTTCGAGGTGGCGGAATAGTTAGTTTTTTGAAGTACATAAAGATGTTTTTTACTTTCTACACCATTGCCATGGGATTTACATTTCAAAATGCAATTGCCGTTTTAGAGGGACTTTTAGGTAAAAAAAGTGAATTTGTGAGAACTCCAAAATTCAATATTGAAACTTTAAAAGATAAGTGGAAAGAAAACATTTATATTTCAAAAAAAATCTCGAAAAACACAATTATTGAGGGTCTTTTGATGATGTATTTTATTTTTGGGTTATTTTATGCTTTTAAATTGAATGACTTTGGATTATTTCCTTTCCATTTAATGCTCGTTATTGGCTATGGATTTGTGTTTTATAAATCTCTAAAGATTGCTTAAAATGCTTAAATGCGCATAAAAATGATTGAAGTTAAAAATAATTTAAAATATTTCTACTTGTTAATCAGCATTTTCCTTTATGGATTTATTGCTTTTAGTTTACAGCGAACCGACTTTATTTTATTAGTGATTTCGTTTTCAGGATTATTTTATTGCTATTACAAATTAGTTGTTGATTATAAACAAGATTATAAATTATTGCTTTTTTCGACTCTAATTTTTAGAGTAATTTTCGGTTGGGTTTTACCCAATTTATCACAAGATTTTTACAGATTTATTTGGGACGGAAGAATGATTGCTCAAGGTGCAAATCCCTATTTAGATTTACCAAAAAATCTGATTTTAAACTCAAATTTTCACTTGCAACAAGCCAAAGATCTATTTGCTGGAATGGGAAATCTTTCAGCAGAACATTTTTCAAATTATCCGCCAATAAATCAATTTTGTTTTGCAGTTGCAGGATTTTTTAGTTCAAATTCAATTTTTGGTTCAGTAGTCATAATCAGAATAATGATTATTCTTGCCGATCTAGGAACCTTATATTTTGGTCAAAAGTTGTTGAAAAATTTAGGTTTAGAGTCAACTCAAATATTTTGGTATTTATTAAATCCGTTGGTAATTTTGGAACTTTCTGGTAATTTGCATTTTGAAGGTGTAATGCTTTTTTTCTTTGTTTTTAGCATGTATTTGTTACAACAAAATTCATGGAAATTAGCAGGATTTGTATTTGCAATATCCATTTCAGTTAAACTATTACCCATTTTATTATTACCCATTTTCTACAAATACTTTGGATTTAAAAAATCAATTGGGTTTTATTTAATAGTAATCTTGACCAATATTTTATTTTTCTTACCCTTTTTATCAAATGAATTAATTCAAAATTACTCAGAAACCATTGGACTTTGGTTTACAAATTTCGAATTCAATGCCAGTATTTATTACATCATTAGATATATTGGATTTCAGATTTATGGTTACAACATCATTCATACTATCGGAAAAATAATTCCAATTTTGATGATTGTGTTTATAGTCTACAAAGCATTTTTTGCAAAAAATAAAACTGAAATTAATTTATTCAATTCTTTCTTGATTGTACTCAGTGTTTATTTTTTTACTTCAACAACCGTTCATCCATGGTATATTGTTAATCTGGTTTTAATTTCAGTTTTTACCAAATATAAATTTCCTTTTTATTGGAGTTTTTTTGTGATTTTAAGTTACTATGCGTATTCGATTTCTCCATTTAATGAAAATTTATATTTAATTTTCTTAGAATATTTAGTTGTTTATTTTGTGTTTTTTTATGGTTTGAGAAAAAGACATTTGAATTTGAAAACTCTACACCAAATTAGTGTCAGGAATTAAATCAATCAAAGTCTTATAGTTTGTGAATACATAAAATTATCTTAAAATTTTAAAATGGAAAAACTAAAAAAATATTTACCCTTTTTAATGTTTTCTTGCAGAAAAACTTCTGAATTAATAGACAAAAGTGAAATTTTACCTCTAAAATTTCATGAGAGACTGATTTTGAAATATCACAACACAATTTGCAAAACATGTCATCATTATAAAAAACAATCAAAAATCATTGATGCAACTTTCGAAAAATTTGCATTGCAACAATTAGAGGAAAAAGAGTTTTCTTTTGAAAAGAAAACAAACATCATAAAAGTATTAGAAGAAATAGAAAATTAGCTACCTTTGGCTAAACAACTCTTAAAATTTAATATCATGAATTGGATCTCTATTTTAGCAGCAGCACTTGTTCCGCTTTTAATCGGTTTTGTATGGTATTCAGAAAAAGGTTTTGGAAACGTTTGGATGCGTGAAGCAAACATAAATAAAGAAGAAATGCAGAAAGGAAACCTATTTGCCCTTTTAGGTTTTGCATTTTTATTTTCATTTTTCATCGCAATCATAATGCAATTTATTGTAATCCATCAAACAGGTGCAGTCGCAATGGTTGGTGGTGATGCATCAAAAGGATCAGAGACATTCAAAACATTTATGGCAGAATATGGCACTGTTTTTAGAACTTTCAAACACGGCGCGCTTCACGGTTTTATGTCAAGTGTTTTCTTTGCATTACCCATAATTGCAATCAACGCAAGATTCGAAGGAAAATCTTGGAAATACATATTCATTCATGCTGGTTATTGGGCTTTAACTTTAACAGTTATGGGTGCAATAATATGTGGATGGGTTTAATCAGTTAGCAGGTTAGCAAATAGCAGATTACAAGTTTTAAAGACAGCAATTGTTATCTGAAATCTATAATCTGAATTTTATTCGCTAAATCAAAATCCTTTTCAGTAACTCCATTTGAATCGTGAGTGTTCAAACGAATTTGTACTTTGTTATACACATTAAAAATTTCAGGATGATGATTTGCTTTTTCTGCTAATATTCCGACTTGAACAATAAATGCTAATGCCTCAGAAAAGTTCTTGAATTTAAAATTTTTTTCAATAGCACTATTTTTAAATTCCCAATCTTTTAGACACTCTAAAAATGGTTTTGCTTCGATTTCAGAATAGGTTTTCATGATACATTCTTTTTAAATTTACTTTTTAAAAATCAAATAAAATTAGTTATTTTTGAGCAAACAAATTCAAGTTTTGAATAATTCTTTTTCCTTTAAAATTTTTACTTCTGCCGATGAACTTCCAGATTCTTGGAATGATTTATCCAAGACAAACATTTTTCTTTCTAAAGATTATTTGCGTGTTCTAGAAAATTCGGCTCCAACCAATATGATTTGTCATTTCATTGGGTTATTTGAAACAGAAAATCTTATTGGAATTGCTATGACTCAAATGATAACCTCCGCAGATGTTTCTTCATCTGCAGAAAAAAAAAGTTGTATAAAATCTAAAATTAGAGATTTTGTCTTCAAACAATTTGCATCAAATGTTTTGTTTGTTGGTAACAACATGTTGACAGGACAAAATTCTTTTTATTTTTCTGATAAATTACCTTTTCAAGACGGAATTGTTTTACTAGAAAGTGCCACTTTGCAACTTGAAAGAGATCTAAAATTAAAAGGTAAAAAATTACATTTAACTACTTATAAAGATTTCGATTCTTCAGATTCAGGAAAATTTAAAATCAATTCCTTTTCAAATTACTACAAATTTGAAATTCAACCTAATATGGTTTTCGAAATTCCAAAAAATTGGCATTCAAACGAAGATTATATTTTAGCATTATCCAAAAAATACCGCGACCAATACAAACGCTCGCACAAAAAATCTGATGGAATAATAAAATGCAAATTATCTTTAGAAGAAATTATCATCAATAATGATCGAATCAACGAATTGTATTTGAATGTTACCAAAAATGCACCATTCAACACATTCTATTTAGCCAAAAATCATTTTATAGAATTCAAAAAACAATTAGGTCACAATTTTTTATTTTATGGATATTTTGTTGACGATGTTTTAATTGGTTTCAATACCTTGATTAAAAACGGCGATACAATAGACACTTATTTTTTGGGTTATGATGATGATTTTCAACGTGAAAAAATGTTGTATCTCAACATGTTGTATGATATGATTGGGTATTCCATAAACAAGAAATTTAAAAAAATTGTTTTCGCAAGAACGGCTCTAGAAATTAAAAGTTCTGTTGGAGCAAAGCCACAAATGATGTTTGGATTCGTAAAACATCATAACAAATTTATTAATAAATTTATGCCGAAATTGTTTGACTACTTTGATCCAAAAGTAGTTTGGCAAGAACGAAATCCTTTTAAAGCATCCTAACCCCAAAGAGGAACTCCAAGATGAACATTGAAATTGATTTATTGAAATTATAATTGATATTGAAAATGCATTACGACTTTAATTTTTATTCCTCACTCTTACTCATAACCTTTTCGCAAGGGTTAATTTATAGCGTGTTGTTATTTAAAAAAGCAATTCAAACTGAAACTAAATCTAATTATTGGTTGAGTCTCTTTGTGTTTTTATGCAGTTTGTATGTTGCTCCATGGATGTTAGGATTCGCGGGTTGGTACGACAACCAACCCTATCGAGACATTATGTTTTACATTCCGTTTCAGCAACTATTATTTATTGGCCCAATACTATTTTTTTATATACAAAGTCTCCTGAATCCAGCTTTTAGATTGAATAAAAATCAGTTTTTACATCTTGTTCCTGGTATTTTGTATCTAATTTATAGTTTGATAATTTTCGTATATGATAAATTAATTCTTGGAAAATATTTTTTCTATGAAAACGGAATGGACAAAGATTTCGATGCTTGGTATCAATATTCTGGCTTTATTTCGATGTTGATTTATTTAATTTTGAGTATTAAATATTATAATAATTACAAAAAATTAATTGTTCAAATAACTAGTAATGCCGATGCTGTTTTATTCGATTGGATTCGAAAATATCTTTTTGCGTTTTTAGGAATGATTTTATTGAAGGTTTTTGCAGAAATCTTCTTTACGATTTTTCCAGAATTTACTAATTATGTTGGTGGTTGGTGGTTTTATTTGTTGTTTTCTTTGATTTTATATTATATTGCTGTTACAGGATATTCGAATGTGGTGGCAACAAAAATTGGTTTTGAAATGTCGGTTTTTGATAAAAAACCAATTCTTTTGTTAAACCAAAATCAAGAAAACAACACAATTGAAATTGATTTTCAAGAAGTAAGGTCCGAAACTTTCCCCGAAATCGAAACCTGGAAATCAAAAATCGAAACACTCATTAAATCTGAAAAATTGTTCCAAAATCCTGAACTATCATTAACCGAAATTGCTAAAAAACTAGAATCGAACTCGAATATCATTTCGCGAACCGTTAATCAAGGTTTTGGGTTAAATTTTAATGATTTCATCAACAACTATCGTATTGAAGCCGTAAAAGAAATGTTTCAAAATGGTGCTCATAAAAAATCGACTTTAATTGGGATTGCTTACGATTGTGGTTTTAATTCTAAGGCTACTTTTAATAGAGCTTTTAAAAAAAATACAGGTTTATCGCCTAAAGATTTTTTAACACAAATCTAAAATAGAAATCTGGGCGTGACCCCGCAAGAAAAATGCTAGGTCAGGCTGTACGTTCCCACTTTTTTTAAAACGTGTCGCACCTCGACTGCGCTCTGTGTAACACGTTTTAAAAAAGAGTTCCACTGCCATCCTTCACGCAAAATACACATTACAAAACAACATTTTCTTTCAATTACAATTTGATACTTTTTCAAAAACAATTGATTTCATTGACATACAACAAAGTTTATGATTTGATACCAACTTAATGTGGCTCAAATTATGATTTGAAACCTTCAATCGATTTTCACATCGCATCTTTGCCATGTTGTTAATCGATAACAACGTCAAATCAATTTAAAAATTTAATATTATGAAAAAATTTATCACAACAGTAGCACTTTCAATTTTAGTAACATCATGTAGCGTTTTTGGTTCATTAACTTCTAATGTAAGCATTAAAGCAAACGAAAGTTTTGTTTTAGGTAACAACGAACACGGATCATTCAAAGCAAGAATTAAAAATGTTTCTAATCATTCAATATCAATTGTAATGCGACCAATTGCTGGCGGAAGTTATTCACCACAAACAATTATGCCAAACGAAATTGCAACAGTAAAAACCGAAAGAAATACAGCATTAGTTATTGAAAACAAATCTGAAGATTCAGCATCAATCGATTTACACGTTAATGGCGATACTGGACTAACTATGGGTTACAAAAATTAAATTTAAACCACTTCAAAAATCAATTACTATGAAAAATTCAATCTTAATATTGCTAATTTTATTTACCAGTTTCACATCATTTTCGCAACTTCGAGGTTCTGGAAAAACAGTCACAAAAACATATGATTATAAAAATTTCAACAAAGTTAATTTTGATGATTTAGATGGAAAACTTGAAATTGAAGTAGGCAAACCATTCAGTATTTCAATAACAATCGATGATAACTTAGTTAATTTACTAACGCTAGTTGAACATGCTGGCGACAAACAATTGACAATCGCATTAAAAGGAAACAAAAACAACAAAATGTATATTGAAGATACCAACATTTCTGTAAAAATCACCATGCCATACATTGAAGAAGTTTCTAATAACGGAAACTCGAGTTTGATAGTTACCAATGTTAATAGTAAAAATCTCAAATCCGAAAATCCCGTAAATGGAAGTACAGCAATAACAGGAATGGTTGAAAATCTTGAAGTTATTTGCCGAGGAAATGGAAACCTTAACGCCGAAAAATTATTTGCAAAAAACACAAAAATTACTTGTCGTGGTAATGGAAATACAAGAGTTAACTCAACTACAATAACTGAATCAAACAGGTCCGGAAACGGAAATATTGTGAATATAAATAAATGACAATTTTAAAAATCAATTTTAAATCTTAATACTTAAAAAAAAATGAAACTAATAAAACAAATTACCAACCCAATACTAATGCCACATTGGTTATTAGATTTTACTTTACTCATTCCAAGAATCGTTTGTGGTTATTTACTCGCATCAAGTTTTGGTGCTGATAAATTCGGTTTACCTTGGTCGAATCCTGATAACGGATTAGGCTTGTTCGAAGTTGCGTTTTGGTTCCCAAAAGACGTCGCTGGTTATGGCGGAATATTTGCACTGTTTCCTGTTTTCTTTGCATGGATGGGCGCTTTTGCAGAAGCAGTTGGCGGTATTATGCTTCTTATTGGCTTTCAAACTCGCATTGCAGGTTTTTTAATTATGTGTACCATGTTAGTAGCCATGTTCCTGCAACAATGGCAACAAGGACTATGGATGATGCTACCAGCCATGGGATTTTTATGGATTGGGATTTTCTATATGATTCTGGGTTCAGGAAGATTTGGAGTTGATTATTTATGCCTATCCCCAGCCCTTTTCAAAAGAAAGGGAGAAAATCTATAAAAAAAATTTATAAAAATAAAACAAAATTAAAAATGAAAAAGTTTATCATATTACTAGCAATTGTAAGTTTAACAAGTTGTGTTCAAAAAACAAAAAAGCATTCTGTAACATTATTATTAGATGTTTCGGCAATTAAAGATATAAAAAGTGTGGGCGTTCGTGGAGAAAACAAACCATTTTCTTGGAACGAAGATGTCGCTATGGAAGTTGTAAAAAAAGACTCGCTTTACAAAACTACATTTACTATAGAAACAGGAAGAATTTGTACAGAATTAAAATTTACTGTTAACGGAAATTTCGAATTACAAGACAAAGAAAACAGAAAAGTGTATTTTGATAAAAGTGGAAAAACTGTTTATAAGGCAAAATTTGATTTGGTAAAATAAAAAAAATAAACCACTAAGAAATTAAGAAAAATTAAGGTTTAGTTCTTAATGAAACTTAACTTCTTATTGGTTTAAAACTATTTTAAAATGTGTTTCTTTAAATTATATAAAGCAAAAAACCCCAAAACCAATTCGCCAACAATTCCTAATACAAAAATAGTAGAAGGAACTCCATCAAAAATTAAACTAATTATTCTACCGAAACCCAAACCTAACATAAAAATCATATTTGAAATTGTGGCTGTTTGCCAATAGTTTTTATTAACAATTCCAAGGATCCAAAGCGAACCAAAACCTAAATACAAACCCATTATCGCTTTAAAAATTGTAGCTTGATCTAAAGTATCTATTGGAGCATTAAACAACAAATTAGATTGAAAACCATAAACAAATGCTCCTGGAATTACAATTAGAGTAGAAATTATTAAGTGTAAATTTTTTAACTTCATGATTGAATTATTACGGAACAGCCCAAAAACTTTCAATTAAAACTCCTTCTTTATAATAAAAATTGGCTTTTCGATTTCCTAAATAATTCAAATACAAAAATTCTACTTCGTGAGCCTGACATTCAATAACGGCAAAATTTTCTTTAAACAAATCACTTTCAATTTCAGTAGGTTTTATTGTTGCAAAACGCTCGTCGTATCCCAAAGTAGTGGTTTCTGATTTTGTATTTGGTGCATCGATTGTCATATAACCTAATCTTGCTTGTGGACTTGTTGCTTTCCAGCGATCAAGTGATATGTGATTGTTTGTATGAATTATTACTTTGGCTTTGATTGCAATTTGAATGCTTTGTCGAGCATCATAAAACAATAATGAAACCCGATTATCGTTTTGTAAATCAAAAAATTTTCTAGAACGAACATCCGTGTGAAAAAAGATTTTTTTATTCAATTCATCTACTTTTCTATTTACAACAACTCGTAGCATTGATTCCGAATTTTTACCAATTGTTCCTACGCACATGGTTCTAAAACCATTTTTCTTTTTCACAGAGCCATTCAACAATTTTTTCCAAATCAGTTGTTCTAAATCATTAAGATTGTAGTCAATTTTATTAATATTGATGGAATATTTTAGATCTTGATTCATGACTTTTATTAGAAATTTTAATACATTTCGTTCATAAAATTAATAACTCCTAAATTATTTTATTTCAATCACTTGTGTTTATAATGAGGTTTAATAAACTACAAAATAAAGAACAAATACCTGCATACTGAAATTTGCAAAACAATCTTAGAAGTTTTATCGTCCTATGTTCATCATTTCAGAGTACAATAAATCGTTTTTTATAAATCAAATTTGTATGACTTAACAAATCCAACTAGAAAATAATAATTAATTTAAAAACTTAAAAATTTAAAACCTCACAGATTAAAAACCATTTAATAATATTTTAAAATTACAAATTATCAATTTCTTCTTGCACAATTTCCCATTCTTCGAGCAACTTGTCTAAATCGGCTTTTTTCTTGTTGTAGGCAGTAAAAAAACGTGCATCTTCTGAATGTTTGTCATAATTCGATGCCAAAGCTTTATCGTCTTGTTGAATGTCTTTTTCTAAATCTTTAATGTTTGATTCGACTTTTGACAGACGATTTTGAAGCGATTTTGATTTTTTCTGATCGTCATACGAAAGTGACTTTTTCTCAATTGAAACTAATGAAATCGCCTTTTTTTCAATATCTTTCTTTTCGACTTCACGCATATTCTCTAGATTACGTTGTTCTAAAAAATAGTTGATATCCCCCAAGTATTCTTTTATTTTTTGGTCTTTGAATTCATAAACCAAATTAGACATTCCTTGTAAGAAATCTCTATCGTGAGAGACCAATAGTAACGTTCCTTCAAATTTCTGAAGCGCAGCTTTTAAAACGTTTTTCGATTTTATATCCAAATGATTCGTAGGTTCATCCATCAACAAAACATTAATTGGTTGAAGTAACAACTTACACAAAGCCAATCTATTTCGTTCTCCACCAGAAAGGACTTTTACTTTTTTCTCGACATCATCACCCCGAAATAAAAATGATCCCAACATGTCTCTGACCTTTGACCGATTTGTATCTGTTGCAGCATCTTCCATCGTGCGCAATAACGTGATTTCTCCATCAAGGTATTCGGCTTGATTTTGGGCAAAATAACCAACTTGTACATTGTGCCCCATTTTAATATTGCCTTTGTATTCGAACTCGTTTACAATTGCTTTGATAAAAGTAGATTTTCCTTGACCGTTTTGTCCTACAAATGCAATTTTAGAACCACGCTCCACCAATAAATTAATGTCTTTTAAAATGGTTTTGTCTCCATAGGCTTTTGTAACTTCATCTGCCTCAATCACAACTCTTCCTGGGACTTTCGAAACTGGAAAAGAAATATTCATTACGGAATTGTCATCTTCATCTACTTCGATTCTTTCAACTTTATCAAGTTTTTTAATAAGCGATTGTGCCATCGATGCTTTAGATGCTTTGGCTCGGAATTTTTCAATTAATTTTTCGGTTTCTTCAATTTTTTTGGCTTGATTTTTTTGTGTTGCCAATTGTTTTTCACGAATTTCATGACGCAATTCTAGATATTGAGAATAGGGTTTATTGAAATCATACGCTTTTCCTAATGAAATTTCGATAGTTCGATTAGTCACATTATCTAAAAACATTTTATCATGTGATACAATTACTACAACTCCGGGATAATTTCGCAGGAAACTTTCTAACCAAATGATACTTTCAATATCCAAATGGTTAGTAGGCTCATCTAGAAGCAGAATATCATTGGCTTGAAGCAACAATTTTGCCAATTCAATACGCATTCTCCAACCTCCAGAAAAAGTTTCGGTTTGGTTATTGAAAACTTCACGTTTGAAACCTAAACCTAAAAGAATTTTTTCAGTATCACCAACATAATTGTATCCACCAAGCAACTCAAATCGATGTGTATAATCAGATAAATCTTCGATGATTTGGCTGTATTCATCGCTTTCATAATCCGTTCTGGTTACCAATTGATGATTTATTTCCTCGAGTTTTTTCTCTACAATTTGGATTTCAGTAAATGCCTGATAGGCTTCTTCTAGTACCGTTCTTCCTTGCTCAAAATCAATGTCTTGACGCAAAAAACCAATTTTAACTTCTTTTTCAGTTGCAATTTGCCCAGAATCGGGTTTGAAATCCCCAGCCAATATTTTAAGCATGGTTGATTTTCCTGCGCCATTCTTTCCAACAAGACCAACTCGGTCGCCAGCACCCATTCTAAAAGTTACTTCTTCGAAAAGATATGTTCCTCCAAAAGAAACCGACAAATTGTGTATATTTAACATTAAAAAAAGTTTAAAAGTTTATGAGACTATGAGTTCAAAATAGTTAAAAAACATAAGTTTATCTGACAAAGTCTTTATTATTTGTAAATTTGTAAAATTAAATAAATGAATCATTTAATTTTTTGCAAATGTTAAAAAAAGGATTGAAAATAAATAGCATTTTAACAGGAAGTTGTCCTAGATGTCAAAAAGAAAGCATGTATTTTGATAAAAACCTGTTACATTTTACAAAATTACTTAAAATGAACGAGAAATGTAGTCATTGCAATTTGAATTATCAGATTGAACCTTCTTTTTTTTATGGCGCAATGTATGTTAGTTATGGATTGAATGTGGCTATTATGATTTTAGTTTTTTTAGTCGCTTTTTTTGGATTTCATGCTAAAGTAGATGCCACATTTTTATCTATAATCATAGTTTTAACATTGCTTTTTCCATTTGTAATCCGTCTTTCTCGGAATATTTATATTAATTTATTTGTGAGTTATGATGCGCAATTTTGATTTTATAATTTGAACGTAAATGACACTAATTTTACAGATTTAAAATTTAATCCATTAAAAATTAAATTATTTGTTCATTTTCTTGTAAAACCTTTCAATATTTATCGATAAATCAATTGGGTTTCCTAACTCTATATTTTCAAATAATTTCTTTGCCATTGTTGGAGCAAGCATTACACCACGAGTTCCCATTCCGTTTAGAATATGAATATTTTTATGAGTATTATGAGTACCAATTAATGCTTTCCTATCTTTAACCGTTGGCCTAACTCCTGCAAAATGTTTTACGATTTCAAAATCGCAATTTAAAATTTCTTTTATTCTTTCTATTAACTCTTCTTTGCCTTCTTGAGTTGGTAAATTGGTTTTATCTGACCAATTATAGGTCGCCCCAACTTTAAATAAATCATTTCCCAACGGCAACACAAAAACACTTGTGTTCACAATAACATTCAAATCCAATTCAGGTGCTTTGATGATAAACAATTCTCCTTTAGTTCCCTCTAATGGTAAATCATTAAAAAATGGATTGGAATGCATACCAAATCCTTCTGCAAAAATGATGTGTTTGGCTATTATGTTTTTGTATGAAATAGCATCCATATTAAATTTAATTTGATCATATTCAAATGCTTCGTTAAAAAATAAATTTTGATTTATCAAATAGGAATGATACGATTTTAGTAACAAAGCAGTATCAACGTAACCCGTTTGTAGAACTTCGCCAAAATCAAATGGTGAATCAATTCCAACATACTTATCTTTTATTAAAACTAATGACAAAAAAGGACTTAAGTCGGGTTTGTCGGATGCAGAATACCAATTGTTTTGTTCTTCTATTGAAAAAAATTTCCTGAGAATTGGAATTTTAAAATCAACCTGAATTTTCAATTTATCTTCAATAGATTTGTAAAAAACATTAAGCAAATCTATATGTTGTTGCGCATCTTGCAAACCACTAAATCTTTTGAGAATTACAGGGTTGTATAAACCAGCAGCAATCGTAGAAGAAGTTTGCGAATGATTATCAAAAACTAAAATCGATTTACTGTTTCGCAGACACGTTTCTGCAAATGCAATACCAGCAAGTCCACATCCAACGATTAGATAATCAATTTTAATATTATTGCAAGAATCAGAGTTCTGATATGTTAAATTCATAGTTTAGGAAAGTTTTGTAAATCAAAAAAAACGCTTACTAAAATAGTAAGCGTTTCTAATAATTTAATTGTTTACTAAAATTTAGTAATTCCACATATCAGATTCAAAATCACGAATTTTCTCTTTAACACGAGCAGATTCTAATAATTGATTTTGAGCATTGTCTTTCATGTAATCTTGGATTAATCTGTCTCCAAAAACATTTTCTTCTTTGTAGATTACTCCATTAAAATGTCTTGCATTTAGCAAATGATCATAAGACACAGGCATAGCACTGTTTTTGTCATTAAAAACTTTTGCCTCATGTAAAACATCTCGCATTGCTGGAAAATAAACCCAAAATAATTCGATAACATCTTGCGTCTCTTTACCAATATCTCTTGCTTCTGGTGCAACAGGGCATATGGCTAAAAGTCTGTACTTTAATTCACTCTGACGCTTGTCAAAATACCAAAAACCTTTAATTTTATATCCTGAAATATCTACAGATGCTAAATCCTGTTTGTTGATATATTGTGGATCTAATTGTTGTCCAATTGGTTGTCCAGCAGGAACAGCAGGAATAGTTTTAATTATCTTACCCTTTTTGTTTTTTATGATTCTTTCTGGAGATCCTAAAGTAGCTTTAGGGAAATATAAATCACGATTAGCATTTATAATTTCTTTACCAGCGTCAGTAGTATCAACAAAAGAGAAAGAGGTAGACATATCTTTCAATGTTTTTTTAGTATTGAAATAATCATCCGCATATACTTCTGTTATCTTACCACTTTTAATACCCTTGATTAAAACATCAAATAAAGAACGTCTGTCCTTTCCAATATTGGTAGTGTCTACTGGGTAATATAGCGGAAAATTCACACGTTCATCTAAATCAACTATTTCCCAAGTTGTTTTACCTAGCAAAACATCTCTATCATGAACATAACCGTAAGGCAATGGTTTATCATTATCAGAAATTAATTCTGCAGCAGATTTTTTACCAATTTGGTCAGGGGTTTTAGCATTCAAAAGATTTGATTGAGCCGAAACCGAGATTGTAGTAAAAACAAGAATCGATGCGATTAATAAATTTTTCATTTTTTAAAATATTTAAGTATAAAAATAGTAACGAACAAAATTACTAATTATTGTATTTCGTAAATAACTGGAGCAGTTCTCGGTAACAATAAACTTGAACCAACAAGTTGGGTCTTAATTTCAGAAATTGTTACTTGATCTCCTCTAGTAGTTCTTGCCAAAGCAGTTGCGCATTGTGCATTAACTCTGTCACCCGACACAACTACAGCAGCCTGACCAGCAACTTTTAAAGTAAAACCAACAACTTTAAGATTAACATCAAAGTCAAAATCTGGAAGTTTAGCTGAAATTTGAGAAACTTGTAAACGCGATTTAGCACCTTTAACTGTTCCCATTTCACCACCAATTGCACCAACTGGACCAGGAATACCTTTAATTCTAAAAATTTTAGTGTCAGATACACTTTTACCATCAGGTAATTTAGCATTTACGTTAATTTTTAATTCAGTCCCTTGACCTGGGCTTAAATTATATTTACCTACACCACCCGCTTTTGACATTCCTGGAGCAGATGCTGAAACATTATTATCGGAAACTCCAGCAAATGATACCGTAATTGGATTAACAACACCTCTGTAGACAACATTCATCTTGTCAGCAGAAATAGTTGCTGAATTTGGTCTTGGTACTACAACATAATTACCTTCGAATGGAACTGGTATAGTTTTACCATTTTCAAGAAATGTAAATTGACCTTTCAAAGTTCTTTCACCAACTGCACCAGCAGTTTCTGAAATAATCGCTTGACCATTTTCTAAACGACCAGGGCCTGTGAAACCCGTTGGCTTTGTGTCTGGATCATACTTTCCTAATACAACAGTACCTTTAACTGATTCACCTTGGAAATAAGCATTTTTTTCTAAAACAACAAAACCCTTAAATTTAGAGTAAGAAGCCGCGTCAGTCGCAGCCTTACCAAGCAAAATATTATAAATATCAGCTTCAGACTTTTTTACATCATTTTGATATGCTGTTAATTTAGCTAGAGATGCAATAAGTGGAAAATGTTCAAAATTGTAACTTAAGTATTTTTTTGAAACTCCTTCTCTATCTTTAATATCACTTAAATCAAATTTTGTTGTGATTTCACTTAATGTTGCTTTCAATTTTGGTTGTGATCCAATAGCAGCCTTCATATCAAGTTTATATTTTTCTATAGCGGCGATGATCTGATTTCCTTTTGGTGAGTAAGCGTCACCACTAAACCAACCTTCATCAATTGTCTGACCTTTGTCCATGGTTTCATAAGGTAACTTGCCATTTTCAAGTTCTACACCAACAGTAGCCTCCTTTTTCAAACTAGAGATATAATCAAAAAAGGTTTTTGAAATGACTGAAACTTTATTTGATACATTTTTTGCTTCACCAAATTCACCTGCATTTTCAGTTCCTTTAGTGTTCAAAGTTTCTAATAAATCCTTATTTGAAACTTCAGATTTAGAATTTGAACTTTCGAACTTTTCATTCATTAATCCAAAAGCTGATAATACTTCTTTGGACATATTTAGTGCTAACATTGCGATGAAAACCAGATACATCAGGTTAATCATCTTCTGTCTAGGGGTTAATTTTCCTCCTGCCATTTTTTTTTAATTAGGTTTGTTATTAAATAAAATATATAGTTAGAAAACTAATTATCCTTTGTTACTCATTGCAGACAACATTCCACCATACACATTGTTCAATGATGACAAGTTAGAAGTCAATGATTGCATTTGGTCTTTCAATTTTAAGTTATTTTCTGCTACTGCTTCATTAATTGTAGCATGTTTTTCTGCTGATTGTAATTGCATTTTGTATAATCCATTCAAAGATTCCATTTGGTTTGCAGCCATTGTCATTTCTTCAGAATATTTTTTTGTTGAATTGATTGAATCAACTGTTGGAGCAATTCCCTTTGCCGCAGATTCAAAATTTTGAATGCTATTTCCAAGGCTTGTAAATAAAGCAGCATCCACTTTTGCGTCTTTTAACATTGCATCTAATTTTTGAGACAATAATCCTTGAGCATCTTGTGGCTCTTCTTTAATTGCTTTCTTTTTGGCAACTCCGTCATTTAATTCAGGATATACAAGAGACCAATCATATTCAGCATCTACTTCATCAAAAGCTGATAGACCAAAAATTAATGCTTCTGTACACAAACCAATGATTAACAAAATTCCCGCTCCTGGATAATGTTGTATTTTAAATAAAGCTCCAATAATTACTACTGCTGCTCCCATTCCATATGCAAAGTTCATTGCTTTTTTTGATAATAATCCCATAATGATTTTTAGTTAAGTTAAGTTTAATATTTAATTGGTTGTTTTATTTATCTTGATGTTTTTGTTGTTTTTGTTCCCATGTAATCTTGTACTGTTCTGAAACCTATGTAACTTCTTGCCGTATCAGCGTATTCGAAATCACGTGTACTTACTTGTAACATGTAAGAAACGTCTTTCCAAGATCCTCCACGAACCACTTTTCTTTGGTTTTTGGTGTCTGGAACATTAGGGTTCATAGTTGAAACAAATTCGTAAGATGCTGGATCGTATGATGAATCTGTCCACTCTGAAACATTACCAGCCATATTGTATAGATTATATCCGTTTGGATCGTATGATTTTGCTTCAACTGTATACAAAGCCTGATCTGCTGCATAATCCCCACGGTTTGGTTTGAAGTTAGCCATGAAACAACCTCTATCATTTTTAGTGTATGGTCCACCCCAAGGATAAGTCGCAGATTGTAATCCTCCACGAGCGGCATATTCCCATTCTGCTTCAGTTGGCAAACGGAATGAATTTATTAAATCTCTTCCTTTAGTTTTTCTAACGAAAATATTTTTATTAAGTGTTCTCCATGCACAAAATGCTTTTGCTTGTTTCCAATTCACACCTACAACTGGGTAATCGCTATATGCTTGATGCCATAAATAATCATTGTGCATTGGCTCGTTATATGAATATGCAAAATCCTTAATCCAAACTGTCGTATCAGGATAAATTGGCTCTGGAGTTGTTTTGATAAATTCTTTTCTTTTACCAGACTTCGCTTTTGCTGCTGCCTGAATGTCCATCCAAGTGTATCTAAAAACTAACTTTTTGTTATCAAAAGTTCTTAGACCGTTATATGATTCAGCAATTGGTACATACAAAGAATCCATAACCTCAACATAGTCAGCGTCTGGATACTTTTTTGTATCAGTTATTAATTTTGGTTTTTTGTTCAATCGTCTACCTGAATACGGGTCATCTTTAGTTCCTACACTGTAATAATTTTCATACATGTATTTGTCATAAGGAGATTGTTTAGCAGGATCAGTATCTGCAAAAGCAAAATCACCAATACTTCCACCTTTTGCTCCACCTTTACCACCAGTTGACTTTTTTCCCATTTCATCAGCTTGAATTGCCAAACGAACTCTCGTTGTAGAATCTTTTACCCATTCTACAAATTGACGATATTCGCTATTAGTAATTTCTGTTTCGTCCATATAGAAAGAACGTACTGTAACTGTTTTGGTTGGCGCATCACCAACGTTGGCTAAATCGTCATCTGATTTACCCATAATAAATGAACCTCCTGGTACTAACGACATACCAAACGGTTTTTCTGGATGCCAACTTTTTCCTTTTACTCCAACGAGTTCTCCTTTGTCACCTGAACCACAACTGGCTAACAAGGTTAAAAATGCTGTAAATGCAACGAATTTCTTCATATTGAATAGTTATTTAGGTAATCTTAATTCAGGCTGTAAACCTATTTATTTATTTTCAAAAAAACAATTATTTGTTAATATATTTTTAAAATTATAGTTAAAAATGTTTAATTTACATTAAATCTATATAATTTTTATCGATAAAATACATTAAAAGCCGATTAAATGCGAAATATTTAATGCTTATGTTTTTAAAAACGCTAAAATACACTTTTTTCTTATAGAAATGTTAAATTCTGTAATTAATTGTGTTTTTTTAAAGTTTTCCACCAACGTTCTGGAATTTCTTGGTTGGTTGCCAATACATATTCTTCATAGGAACACGATATTAACGAACTTTTATGATTTTTATTGTTACCTGTTATATTATTTTTTATTTCCATCCACCATCTGTCTGATTTATCACTTTTGTAAAAAATAATTTCATCGTTATCTATTGGTACAATGTATTTTGTATAATTGTCTTTACTCGAAAAAGGATATTCTTTTGCCCTGAAATGAATACCTTCAATAAAATACCAAATGATTTGAGAGATCAATGCACTTTCTTGTTGTGTATTATTATGGTTGAATATGCCTATGCTAGAAACTTTATCACTAATTCCTGCATATCTAGAAAGCGAACAAATCTCTTTACCCGAAAATCCGTTTGGTACAAAATCTATATTGTTTCCAGAATCTGATGATTTTATAGATTTTAAATCTAATGTTACCAAATCTGCTTCTCGTAGCACTGGTTCAGCAACTGATATTGTATTTGAGATTTCTCCTAATCTGTATGCATCAAAAAACATTTTTTCAATTAAATCGATTTCTTCTTGCGAATTATAATAGGATTGATATCCTATGTTACTGTAATTAAAAAGATTATTTGGTTCGTCTGAAATTATTTTTGTCAAATAGGAATTTACAGATAGTTTTTTTTCATCGTTGCCAAAATCAAATTTACTATCAATGGCAACTAAATTGACCATTTGTTCTAAATTATCATAGGATCTGTATAATGGATAGGTTAAATCTTGTGATCCACCTATGATTATTGTAATGACATTGTTTTTTAATAAAAACGATGCTACTTTGTGTAACGCAAAATAAGTATCGGTAATATTCTCTCCAGATAACAAGTCGCCTAAGTCAGCTATAGATTCGTTCCAGTTTCCTGGATAAAGAGTGTATAATTCTTTTCGTATAAAATCTAAATTAACTAATCCATTCGCTTTTGCATCACCTCTATTTTCTAAAACTCCAACTATTGCAATTTTAATTTTCTTAATATTCGGAAAATCATCTTTGGTATGAAACACAACTTTACTTCCTAGATGTTGCGATGATAAATTGTTTACAAAATCTAGAATATCTGGATGTAAAGGTGTAAGAAAATCTAGTGCCATAGCCCCATCGCCCCCAAAGGAGGAATTAGTAGATTAAAAATTATTTCTTTTTTGTAACTGCTTTTTTAGCAGCAGGCTTTTTAGTGGATGTTGTGGCTTTTTTAACGGCAACTTTTTTGGCTGGTGTTTTTTTGGCAATCATTTCTTGAACTTCGGCTAAAGTCAATTTTGTTGCATCGACATCTTTGCTTAGTTCTATTTTGATTTTACCTTTTAGGATTTCTGATCTTCCCCAACGTGCTTTTTGAACTAAGATTCCTTCTGATTCCCAGTTGTGTAAAACTTTATCTATATTTTTTTGAAGTTTGTCTTCAATTATGGTTTCGATTTCGTCTTGCGACAAATTATTGAAATTGTATTTGGTACTTACATTAATGAACATTCCGTTCCATTTCAAGAAAGGGCCGAAACGACCTGTGCCTTTTTGAACACCTTCGCCTTTGTAAACGGCAACGGGTGCATCGGCAAGTGTTTTTTCGTCAATTAGTTCTTGCGCTCTTTCTAAATCTACGTTTAGTGGTTCTTCGCCTTTTGGTAACGAAACGAACATGGCACCAAAGCGGATGAATGGTCCATAGCGACCGTTGGAAACTTCTACTTCTTCTCCTTTATATGTTCCAAGATTTTTTGGTAATAAAAACAGATTCAAAACTTCTTCTAAAGTAATGTTTCCTATGTTTTGCTCTTTTAATAAACTTGCAAATGTTTTTTCTTCGTCATCGGCTGCTCCGATTTGAGCCATTGGTCCGAATTTACCTAAACGAACGGAAACGGGTTTGCCTGATTTTGGATCGGTTCCGAGAATTCTTTCGCCTGATTCTCTTTCGGCGTTGGCTTCGACATTTTTTACGGTTGGGTGAAACTCGTCGTAAAAAGTTTGCATCATTTTTGACCAATTGATGTTTCCTTCGGCTATTTCGTCAAAATCTTGTTCGACTTTGGCTGTGAAATTATAGTCTAAAACATTATCGAAATTTTTAACTAAAAAATCGGTAACTATTGTTCCGATATCTGTTGGAACTAATTTCCCTTTGTCTGAACCTGTATTTTCTTTGAGTAACTTCTCTGCTACTTTGCCTGATTGTAATGTAATTTGAATGTAGTTACGTTCTTGACCTTCGAGTGTTCCTTTTTCAACGTAATTTCTATTGATGATTGTTGAAATGGTTGGTGCATAGGTTGATGGTCTACCAATACCTAATTCTTCGAGTTTTTTTACTAACGATGCTTCAGTATATCTTGCAGATGCTCGAGAATAACGCTCGGTTGCTGTGATGTAATTGTTTGCTAATTTTTCATTGACTTTCATGGCTGGAAGCATTCCTTCTTGCTCTTCGTCGTCGTCGTCATTTCCTTCGAGGTATACTTTCAAGAAACCTTCGAACTTGATTACTTCGCCCGATGCTGTGAAAATTTCTGAATGGTTATTGGCTTCGATTTTTACGTTAGTTCGTTCTAATTCGGCATCGGCCATTTGTGATGCCAATGTTCTTTTCCAAATTAAATCATATAATCGTGCTTGATCTCGGTCAATATCTACTGTATGTCGTGACATATCTGTTGGGCGAATGGCCTCGTGGGCTTCTTGTGCGCCTTTGCTTTTATTGACAAATGTTCTTGGTTTAGAAAATTGCTTTCCGTAGGATTTTGTAATTTCTGCGGCAGCGGCTTCCATGGCATCTTTTGACAGATTTACAGAATCTGTTCTCATGTATGTAATCAATCCTGCTTCGTACAGGCGCTGTGCGAGTGACATGGTGATTCCAACTGGCAAATACAATTTACGGGCGGCTTCTTGTTGCAAAGTAGATGTTGTGAATGGTCCTGCGGGGGATTTTTTAGTTGGTTTGGTTTCTAAATCTCCTACTTTATATATGGAACCAATATTTTTGTTTAAAAAATCTTCGGCTTCTTTTTTGGTATTGAAGTTTTTTGGTAATTTGGCTTTGAATGCTTTCCCTGCTTCGTTAATAAATTCTGCTTGAACTGAATAGGTTGCTACGGCTTTGAAGTTGATAATTTCGCGTTCACGCTCTACTATTAAACGAACGGATACTGATTGCACTCGACCGGCAGAAAGTCCTCCTTTGATTTTTCGCCACAACACTGGTGATAGTTCATAACCTACCAATCTGTCCAAAACGCGACGGGCTTGTTGTGCGTTGACTAAATTATAATCGATCTCGCGGGGATTTTCGATTGCTTTTAGAATGGCAGTTTTGGTAATTTCGTGAAAAACAATTCGTTTGGTTTTGTTTTTATCTAATTGCAATTCTTCTGATAAATGCCAAGAAATAGCTTCTCCTTCGCGATCTTCATCACTTGCTAACCATACCATATCGGCTTTTTTGGCTAGTGCTTTTAGTTTAGCAACCAATGCTTTTTTGTCGGCAGAAACTTCGTATTTGGGTTTGAATCCATTTTCGACATCGACACCGATTTCTTTTGATGGCAAGTCGGCAATGTGACCGTAACTTGATTCTACTTGAAAATCAGCACCTAAAAATTTCTCGATTGTTTTTGCCTTTGCAGGAGATTCGACTATAACTAAATTTTTTGCCATAAAGTTTTATTGATTGGGCAAAAGTAATAAGTTTTTTTGAATATATACTATAAGGTAGGAAATTTGGAGGTGTTATACTATTTTTAGCCCCGATTGTAGTGCAAATCCTTTTGAGAGAAAAACTATTTTTTGCTGGTTTTGCAGAACGACCAACGGAAGTTCCTGCAAAGCCTTGCAAAAAAAGTTTTTCTCTCAAAAGATTGGAACGAAAAGCGGGGTTGGCTTCAAAAAAAAGATTAAATAGTTTTCAAAGATTGTAAATTTATGTCACAAAGATTCACAAAGAAAAAACTAAAGTTGACAAAGTTGCTTTAGAATTTAGTTTTTAGAAAATTTTCGCCATCCAAAATAGAGGATTGCAAATAATCCTAGGAATGCTAGTAACAAATATTGAAAGGGTAAAAACGAGAAAACTATGATTTGAACTCGCTCGAGAAACCACATGATTGACATTGCGGCGAAGAGCATCATCCAAAGTGCATAGATTTTATCGAAGCCTGGTATGTATTCGAGATTTATGTTTTTTTTGAGTATAAAAACTGTCAAAAGCATGGAAAAAATGGGTAGAACTTGCAATAATAAATCGGTTTGCATGATGTCTTGTCGTTGAAAAAGAAAGAAATACACATTTAATGCTACTGCAAAAATACCTGGAATGCTAACTAAATATACTATCGCGGTATAAAAATATTTCCAAGGTGAGAGATGGTCTTTTCTGCCTCCAATCAATCCAATTATTAGTGCCATAACTGGCAGGAAAATAAAATATATGAGAACATATTTTTGATTTTGTGAAACTATGGTAAAAAAATCTTGAAGTGTCATTTTTGGCGTTTTATTTGAAACAAATATAATTTATATTTACGAATTTTGATTATAATTTCTATCCATTAAATAATTTATTTCGTTGAATTGGAATTCCTTTTTTGATGAGATAGGCATGATAGCAACTTGGCACATCGTGTGTCCATTTTGGAAGAAATAGTATGATTAAGTAGACGTCTAAATGACCTATTACTCCAAAAATGATTGCTAATGCGAAGGTAAAACCTGCATAGCCAAACCCAATTAGTCCAACGAATGTTGCTAGTAATGATAATCCCCAGAGTTTTGAAATTAATGCATGTGTGCAGGTTTCTTTTCCGAATTTTGCAAAACTAAAAACATAGGTTAATGCTTCCATTACGAAAATTATGATTATTGGGATTTTGTTTTCGATTATGATTTCTGGATTTAGTATCCATGCGCAAAACCCTACACAAATCCAAAACACGAGATCGGTTTGGCTGTCCATTCTTCGTAATTTTTCTGATGATGTTCCTGTTTTTCTTGCGATGATTCCATCGAAAATGTCTGATAATAAGCCTAAAATAATTAGAATTACTAATTCTGGTCTGATTTCGGATTTGTATTTGTAGGTTAATAAAATCATTGTTGGACCTAGTAATAATCTGAAGATTATGAGCAAATATGGGATTTTTGTTTTCATGTTTTGTTTGTTTTAAAAAAGTTTCATTGATGGCATATAATGATAATCGTCAGAACCAAAATTGAAGTTTACACCAAAAGTTATGCCTTTGAAATCGTTTTGTTTGTATGCAAAATTATAACCTGATTTAATCCTAAATTTATTGTAAAAATTGAATCCTAAACTTGGACTTAAACCTTTTGTTGTGACTGAAATTTCTGCTAAAAGGACTAAAAATGTAATGTTTGTGTGAAATTCGGGAACAAATTGTGTTTTATTTTCAAAATACGAAACATGAGTTCCTATGCCAACATTTGCAAAAGACCACGTTTTTTGGTCATCGATTCTTTTATCAAAACCTAGGTAAACGTAATTTTTGCCTAAATATGTATAGCCTGTTTGTAGTGCTGTTGCTTCGAAAAAATCTGAACTTTGTTTTTGAGATTGCGCAAAATTAATGAATAATATTGCGATTATTATGATATGCTTTTTCATGTTTTTGTTTTTTAAAATTTATAGAATGCTCCTAATGATATACTACTATTTCCAAAATCTGAATCGATTCGTTTTGAAAACCAACTGTATGGTGTGAAATTATATTGGCATTGCAAACCAAAATATTTATAGTTTATAGTAATTCCTTGCCCCAAATACAAACTAGACAATGCTTTGGTATATGTATTCTTTATTCGATATGTGTTGTTTTTTCTGTCTTCTTCGTTTTGTGCCTCTATTTCTGCTTGAGTTGGCGGATTGTTTTTATCATATAATCGACCTTCAACATCATCAAAAACAAAAAAACTATACCCAATTGATGAACTCCATTCTAATGTTATTTTACTGTTTAAAAATTTTAAATCATGTAATTTATTCATTTTTAAACCAATCATTCCATTTAATCCTTTTGGTTTTACTTGAAAAATGGAATCATTACCGTTGTAGTTAAATTTTTTAGGATTTGACAGAAGATTTAATTTTATTCCAAAATCCATCAAATCGTTATGTGCAATTCTTGTTCGGTACCAAAAACCAACTTCGTGAGAAGTTTCAAATTTTTCTTTTAGGTTTCCTATCGGAATCAGCATTCCATATTCGATTTTAAATCTTTCATATTTTGTTGAATCGATTTTAAAATCTTGAGAATGAGTTTTTGAAAAAATAAAGATCAAAAACATTAAAAATAATTTTTTCATAATTTAAAAATTTAAAATTGGCATTGATCTTTTGCCATTGATATTCCAAAAGCCGAGTTGTAAACCTTTCATTTTTTTAGAAACATTAAAAATTCCAATTTGAATTCCTATATGATTATCTGATTTATTGTACAAACCAATTTGTAAGCCTTTAGAATTTATTGATTTATTAAAACCACCTATTTGCAACCCATTGAAATTGTCTAAATCATTGGCTATTGCAAGAAATAAACCATTTGCATTATTTGATGCATTTGCAATTCCTGAAATATGCAAGCCATTGAGATTTTCTGTATAATTGTATAACATATTAGTTGAAAAACCATTGCAAGTGTGACTCAGGTTAAACAAGGAAACTGCTACACCATTTAATGTTGCATTATTGTAATTTCCTGAACTAATATTGATTCCGTTTAATACAAATGCTGGTTTTTTATTCCAACCAATTCTTGCTGGATCAGCAAATAAGACTGCTAATAAAGAAAGTGGATTTACTTCAAGATTTATTCCATTTACTTTTTTTATTGAACTTTTTTCGATTAGCAAAGAATTAATTCCGAGTCCAAGAGTCAACCCATTTACTTTAGAAACTTTTTTTGTTCTGGGTGTAAAACTAAAAACTCTAGTTTGTAATGTGTCATTTTTATTTGGTAGATCAACTTGCGAAAATCCATTCAAAGAAAAAACCATGAGTAACAAAAAGATTTGATTTTTCATTTTTATATGTTTTAAATTAACACGACAAACGTATTGCGATTTTTACATATGAATTGGTGATAAATAATAAAAATAATTTATATATTTGCGATAATCACAAAAAATGAATAGTCAAGAAATTTTATTGAAACAAATTCGTAAGCAACTTTCTGAATCTGCATCTATTAATGACGAGATTGCATCGGTTTTAGAAATTAGTTATGATGCGGCTCACAGGCGCGTTTCTGGGAAAAGTAAATTCTCGATTGATGAAACTATAGTTCTAGCAAAGCACTACAGAATATCGCTTGACAACTTATTTTTTTCAGAACAAAAAGTAATTATCGAAAAAACTATTGAGGTTACAAACTTGCAAGAAATGCAATTGTATTTTAGTCATTCTGCTGCAAAAATTGAATCTTTGAGCCAAAACTCGGATTCGGTTTTGTATTATTCTGCTAAAGATATTCCGTTATTTTATTTTATGGATGCTACTATTATCTCAAAGTTTAAGGCTTTTGTTTGGCTGAATTTATTAAATTCAAATTCGTTGAATACTTCTTTTGAAAAGTTTGTAGTTGACGCATCATTTGCTGAACCTATGCAAAAACTAAAAAAATCATATGAAAAATTGAATGTTCGTGAAATCTGGAACGATTCTACAATAAACAGTAGTTTGCAGCAAATACAATATTTTTATGATGCAGATTTGTTGAGTTTTAAGTCTGCTATTGCACTATTTGAGGATTTGAAACGAATACTTGATAACTTGAAAGAAAAATCAAATAGTATAGATTCAAATTTTTCGATATATTATAATGAATTGGTGATGCTTGACAACAATCTTTTATTTGAAAACAAAGAAAAGTTGACACTTTTTGTACCTTATACTTTGCTTGGATATTTTATAACGGATAATCTCGAAAGTTGTCAAAATGTTAGAAAATGGTTTTTACAACAATTCAAAAACTCCAAACCTTTGCATCAACTTGGAGTTAAAGAACAAAATATTTTTTTTAACAAAGCGATTAGAAAAATTGATTTTTATGAGCAAAAACTTAAAAATCAATTGGATTTGATGTATTAATCAGTAGATTTAACTATAGTTAAAGTGGCATTTTCGTCTTTTTTTAAATTAGTCTTTAATTCAAATATTCTTTCTCCATCGATTATTTGAACTTGTGCTGTATTTGGTGCTTTGTAACCTTCAGAAATTGCTTGTACTTTAAAAACTGTCTCAGGTCTGTCTAATTTAATTGTGATTTTTTTCTTTTTATTCAGAATTTCATAATGATTCAAAATCAAAACATCATTTTGGTACAGATCAATTACATCGCCATCTTCTATAAATTCATCCCAAATTTCAATATCAACTTGATTCGATTTTACATAAAGCGTTAGATTTTGATTTTTTAATAAATTATTCTCTTTTAAACTGTCTAGAATACGAATCGGATTTATTTTTTCTTTGACAGTTTCTTCAATTTTTTTTGATTTTTTAATTTTTTTATTGGCTTTGTCTAGAAACTTATAAATTTTATTTGAACCAACTAAATTTAAAGTTCCGTCAATACATTTTGTTTTATTTTTATAGAATCCTTTAAAATCTCCATCAATTTTTGTAGCATTTTCTACTAATTTTACATTTCCTGAAAAGTTTACATAACAAAATGTCTTCAATTTAGATTTTGTGTACAAGATTCCGTCTTCATTGAAAACAAGATTTTTAGTTTTTCTAAAATATGTTCCAGAAATAGAATTTTTGGTTTCGTATTCTCCTCCTAAATCAGTAATAGAATATCCTTTGACTATACCATTTACTTCTGAAAACACTAATCTATAGGTTATCAATGTTTTAAAATTTCCGTTGAGTTGAAGGGCTCCAAAATATTCATATTTTTCCTGACTGAAGTTTTTTATCGAAAAAAAGATAAAAATTAACACAAAAAGTTTTTTCATTCGAATTTTTTATTATTTTTGAACAAATATAAAACAAAAATATTATGAAACTAAAAATCCTGTTTTCGATGATTGCATTTTTATTTGCTTCATCATTTGCTTTTGCAGCTTTTCCTGTAGAAAATGCTACTAGCAATGCTCCAACTCAACAAACAACAACTGTTGAAAAGAGCAAAAATGAATTGACTTCGCCTGCTGCTGCTGGTAGTGGAAAAAGCCAAATTGTTGCTGCTGTACTTTGCTTTTTTATCGGAATAATTGGAATCCACAGATTCTATTTAGGGTATACCTGGCAAGGTATTGTTCAAATATTAACTCTAGGTGGTTTAGGGCTTTGGACTTTGATTGATTTTATCAGAATTCTAATTGGCGATTTACAGCCGAAAGATGGAAGTTATTCTTCAACATTCTAAAATAAAATTTAAAAGGCTTTCTGATTTAGAAAGCCTTTTTTAGTATAATTTTATATTTTCTTCAATAGTAATTTCTCTTGTGTAAATTGGTAGGCAGCATCAAGAAATAATATCATTTTGCTCCAGTTTTTGTTAGGTTCAAAATAGTTGTTATATTTTTTTGAAGTTTTCACTATTACTTTATTTCCATCAATAGATGCTTTACTCACAAATTCGCCAGTTTCATTTATAATACTTTTATTAAACTTTTCAATTCCTGAAACTGAGTAACCACTAGGTATTTCGAAAATAATTTCGTTTTCAAACAATCTAGGAAATGGTAAATAAACATTATTTTTTCTGTCTTTTTCTTTTTTATCAATTTCTACTTGAGATGTAATCATTTTTCCGAGTTCTACAATATAATTTTCCCCGGCTTTTTTGATTAAATTATTCTTGATTTCAAAATCTTCAACGTAGATAAAAGGTGTGTTTTTTCCGAATCGACCAGATGATTTTACTTCGAAACTATTGTTTTCAATCTCAAATCCAAATTCTTCGGAAATAGATTTCTTCATTTTTTCTTTTTCTTCTAATTTACTTTTTTCAATCAATGCGTCTAATTCGATTTGATAACGAGCTCTATCTTTTTTAACATTCACTAAATCAATAGGACGTTTGGTTGCATATTTTTGATAATCTTCAGAAACATAGTCATAAAAATTTAACTTATCTGCTTGTTCACTTTCTTTAAAATGACCAATAAAAGAGCAAAGTCTATTAACTTTCAAACCCGAAAGATCTTCGTTAAATTTTATTTTAATTGAGTTTGACGATTTATTGTCATTCGCGGTGCTGGCTGGTAAAAGTATTGGCTCTGCATCTACTATTTTTTTACCTTTCGATACTTGTAAAACAAATGCCTTTGTATTCTCTAAATTATAATTAAATTGCCCTGAAGAAGAGAAGGGTGTGAAAAATTCTAAGAAAAATGGTTTTTCTGTATTAACTCGTAGTAAAACACTAACATTTTTTTGAATCAATAAATCTTCAATAGGGCCATTTTCACGAGTTGTTCCCGCTATAACATCATAGTCAATGTTATTTCTTTTAAGAAAGTACATAAAATGTTGAATAAACTCTTTTTCGGTCGAAAAAAATATTGGGTCTTTGTAATAATTAAACGCATAAAAAATTTTCGCCTGACTTATAACTTGTGCTTCAATATATTGAGTTAAATATTGATGCCTTATGAAATAATATACTTCACGAACTTTTTCTTCATCATTTGCAAAATTTTTATCTCTCAGAAACTTTGTTTCAAAATCTATGTCGCCAGACGGAGAAAATTTTTTCTCGAAATATTTAAAAATATCATCTTTTGAAACTGTTTTTTTAACTATTTTTTCTGATTCTGATAAGAACCCTTCTGCTCGATTTTCGAATTTCCCTGATTTTGCGAAAAATATCTGAAGTTTATAACATGGTAATTCTACTAATGGATAAAACCATCTTGGAAATTCATTTTTTTCTATATCTTTTGCAATTAATTCATATTTTTTTTCGCCTTTTTTATCTGCTACAAGTTCTTTGAGTTCAGGAGCACCATTATAGGTATTAAAATTCACAAAAAAATCATCGTCAGTAGCAAGTTCAAATTTATAGTCCATCGTTGGGTAAACGTCACCTAATGTAGTTTCTATTGGAGCAAAACCAATTTGCTGTCCTGCAAAAAATCCATCGTAATTATATATATAGTAATCAATAATGTCACCAATTTCAAGACTAGGTATTGCCAATTTAGATTTTTTATCTTCTGTTTTAATCTCCTTGTCAATATCGATTTCAACTATCTTACCTGATGGTTTTATTATTTTCACTCCAACATGATTAATTAATCCATTTGGTTTAGCAGTTGATATTGTAACCTCTTTTTTAAATGAAAATTCAGAAAATTCCTTTACAGCCGCAGCATCTTGTAATTTAATTCTTCTTCTTGTTGTTGTAATAGTGTTCAACGCCCATCCTTTTCTGTAATAATAAGACTCGTATTTATAAATTATTACAGCAGATTCATTTTTCCATTTTTCAGGAACCGCAATTACGTCCTTGTAAATATCGTTTTTTCCCCATATTAACTCTTGAATTTCAGATCTTTTTTGTGAAAACGAATTTAAAGTGACAAAAATTGATAATAATAGTATTTTTTTTAACATATTTTTTGTTTTTACAATGTTGTTTTTAAACTTTACTTAAAGTTATTTGTTGGTTATATACTGTGTTTAATTTTTTTATAGATTCATTCCATTTTGTTAATTGTTTTGTATTAATTTCTCCATTTTTGAAAACAAAAAGTTTTTTATAAATAATTTCTTTTGGAGTTTGTTCAAATTTAATAGATATAGTGAAGTTTTCTTCCTTTATTTCAAAATTTTCAGGTAATTTAGTCACTTTATATCCCATTGGAATTGCTAGCGTCACATCAGATTCGAAATTCTCTTTGTAATCAAATTGATAGTTAAACTTTCGATCTTTCAATTCCATTCCTTTATATTCTTTACGATTGTCTAAATCCACATAAATATCATTATCAAAACTAGAAACTTTATTACTAATGGTTGTGGAATAATCCATAGTTAATTTAATGTCTCTGTTTTTCAAATCTGATGTTTTGATGTTATCGACTTGAATATTCTTGTCATAATTTGATAAATATCTTTCCAAGGTTTCTCCTTTTTTGTTGGTTTCAAAAGAATTAAATCTGTATAGAAACTCAGATCGAGATTCCCCAACAGCAGTTCGATTACAAACCCCAACTAGTTTTTCATTTTCAATCGTAAAATTTGCTTTGTAAGTTTCTTTATTTACCTCAGCAGAGCTAGACGGAACTTTGTCAATAATGAATTTTTCTCCATCTTCAATCATTACCTCTTTATTTTGAATTCGCTCAGCATATTCCCCAAAAGAATTATATTTTTCAGTACCATCTAAATAGTACTTTTTACCTTTGTGAAACAAGGTACATATCATGTGATTATCAACCGAAAGTGACGGCGTTGTGTAGTCGTAAGCAATATGTTTTGTTCCAATCCAAGTCACTCGAGCATCAAAACCAGCAAGTTTTAGCATTTGTTTTGTCAAATTCCCCATACCTTTGCAATCGCCATATCGCTTTGTAAAAACATTATTTGACTCATCTGGTTTGAAACCAGCGATACCATCTTCAAAGGCAATATATCGTATATTATCTTGAACCCAATAATAAATATTTTTTATTTTTTCTTCATCTGACTTTGCCTTTGAAGTTAACTCCACAACTTTTTCTTTCATTACCGATGTGTCATCTTTCATTTGATTTAACAAAGATTTATACCATTTATACAAATCGGCTGTAGTGCTAAAAAGTGTGATCTGATTTTCTCTAAGGCTAAAAGACTTTGCAATTACAACTATATGTGGATATATATAACTTCTTCCTGGTGCATTTTCTTCTTTTGAAACACCTGGAATGTCAATCATTTTGTACGTATATGTTGTAGTTTCATCTCTTGGGTTATCAACTTTTGTTTTAGTGATTTTATTTCCTTCAAAATTAAATTCTTTCAATTCTAAATTCAACCAATTTGGCACAACTATTACAATTTCTTTGGATAATACTGGAAATTCATCATTGAAATAAATTGATGTAAAATATTTAATATCCTTGTAAATTTTTTCTAATTCAAAATTATAGGAGTAACCTTGAACAGGAAAATCAATTTTCATATATTGTACACGAGCATCATTATAAAATAAATCTTGATCCTTGTAATACTCATCTTTAACAAAAAAATAAGCATCTCTATTGTTTCTGTAGGTTAATTTAAACTTTTCGATACTCGATTCACCGTTGTAAAACTCATATTTTTGAATATCGGCTCTTGTGTTAATATTCATCAAAAGTTCTTTCAAAGAGGAATTTACAACAACTTTTGAATCTTTTTTGTTTACTTCAAAAGAAATTTCTTCTTTACTTTCGAGTATTGCAACATCGTCTTTTATGTATTTTTCTCTTGTTTTTTTTGCAAATGCAATATCTTCAATCGTTGGGTCTATACTTTTTTGTGCCCATGAATTTGATACTAAAATTAAACAAAAAATTATTGATTTTACAGGGATTTTCATATCATGAATTAATTGAGTGCAAATATATGTAAATGAATTAAATAAAAATTTTAAAAAAATAATTAATTCTTTTGTAACTTTTTTATTATAACTTACGTATAACTAAATGTAACTTAATAAATTTAAGAACAACCTACACAATGAGACAACTAAAAATAACCAAGCAGGTAACTAATCGTGAAACTGCCTCTTTAGACAAATACCTACAAGAAATTGGAAAGGTGGATCTTATCACTGCTGATGAAGAAGTGGAATTGGCTCAAAAAATCAAAGCTGGTGACCAAGCCGCTTTAGAAAAATTAACAAAGGCTAATTTACGTTTTGTGGTTTCTGTAGCAAAACAATATCAAAATCAAGGGCTTACACTTCCTGATTTAATTAATGAAGGAAATTTGGGACTAATAAAAGCTGCGCAACGTTTCGATGAAACTCGTGGTTTCAAATTCATTTCGTATGCTGTTTGGTGGATTCGCCAATCGATTTTGCAAGCTTTGGCAGAACAATCTCGTATTGTGCGTTTACCATTAAACAAAATTGGCTCCATAAACAAGATTAATAAAATGTATGCTTTGTTAGAACAATCTAACGAGCGACCACCATCTGCAGAAGAAATCGCTAAAGAGTTGGACATGACTGTTAACGATGTTAAAGAGTCTATGAAAAACTCTGGACGTCATCTCTCAATGGATGCTCCTTTAGTTGAAGGAGAAGATTCTAACCTTTATGATGTTTTACGTTCTGGTGAATCTCCAAATCCTGATCGCGAATTGATTCACGAATCGTTGCGAATTGAAATCGAACGTTCACTCGAAACTTTAACGCCTCGCGAGGCCGACGTAGTTCGTTTGTATTTTGGTCTTGGCGATCAACACCCAATGACTCTTGAAGAAATTGGTGAAACTTTTGACCTGACTCGTGAGCGTGTTCGTCAAATTAAAGAAAAAGCAATACGAAGATTAAAACATACTTCTAGAAGCAAAATCCTAAAAACTTATTTAGGATAAAACGATATGAACAGTCTGATTAACTGTTCGTTTTTTGATTGATGATTGAAACTCCGGCTGATTACCGGAGTTTTGCTTTTTTAAGTTAAGCGTGACCCTTAGTAAAAAACTTCGTGTAAGGCTTTTATTACAAGTTCTCTCACTTCCTGCGTCAAGCTGTTTGTTTTTCATTTCACTCGAGCCTGAAAGTGCGAACTGACGAAATAATCCTTCACACAGACAAATAATTCAAACAAATTTAATTCACTAAAATATTCCGCCATTTATGGTTAAATCATTATTTTTGCATCAAACAAAACAACTCTAATGAAAACTACACTAATTGCTCCTTCTGTACTCGCAGCAGATTTCGCTAACTTGCAACGAGACATCGAAATGATTAATAATTCTGATGCTGATTGGTTTCATATCGACGTCATGGATGGACACTTTGTCCCAAATATTTCATACGGAATGCCTGTTATTGAAGCCATTAAAAAACACGCAACCAAACCTTTAGATGTGCATTTGATGATTGAAAAGCCCGAAAGATATATTGAGGAATTTGCAAAAATCGGTGCCGATATCATTACCGTTCATTACGAATCAACAATTCACATTCATAGAACTCTAACTCAAATCAAAAATGCCGGTTGCAAAGCAGGAGTGGTTTTGAATTTGTCTACACCCGTTTCTGTTTTAGAGGATATTTTATCAGAATGTTACATGGTGTTGATTATGTCAATAAATCCTGGATTTGGTGGACAAAAATTTGAAGAAATCACCTATGATAAAGTTCGTAAACTCAGAAAAATGATTGACGAACAAGGTTTAGACACATTAATAGAAATTGATGGTGGTGTGACCAATAAAAACGCAAAACAATTAGTCGAAGCAGGTGCAAATGTACTTGTAGCAGGAAGTTTTATTTTTAAAGCCGAGAATCCAGTAGAGGCGATTTTAGATTTGAAGAAGTTGACAGGTTTTTAAATAAAAATCAAATTTAAAATGCCAGTCTAAAATCAGATTGGCATTTTTTGAGCATCGTTAGTTTTGAAACTGGCACGTTCAAGTATTAATTTAATTACTCAAAGTTAAACTAACATAGTATCAAAAAGTAGTTTCCTTTTTCCTTTTAAAGTATTTGATTTATAAAATGTGGGAACCCAACCTTTTGAATCAATTAACAAATGAAGTGGGTTGATGTCGTTTTTTGTAATCATTTTTTTTGTAATTTGACGAACATAATAATGGTTAAAAACCCTGACAAACTCAGTTAAATATATGTCAGCTAAATTTTTGTTTCCTTTTATTATCAAAGTATTTTCGTCATTATTAGATATACTATTGTCGCTAAAATTTGCTGAACCAATTATTACAACTGGATTTTCGCTCATTGGATCGATTAATAAAATTTTATTGTGAATAAAATTTGTTCCACTTTTAAATAAACTCCCAGCACTAGTTTCTTTTAACCAATCAAACAGTGGTTCTTTGAAGTAACCTCCATAAACTATAACATTGTCAAAATCGTTGTTTTCTAGTGTAGTATTTTTATCTAGTTTATCAATTAAAATGTATTTTAAATGATCTGTTTGTTTTACGACTGCTTGCTTGATTAATTTATTAAATGAAAAAGGAAACATTCCACATATTAATGAATTAGAATTATCAATAAATTCCGAGTATGTTTTAAGGATTTCTTTACTTTTTCTAGGACTAAAAAAAACGGATGTTCCATTTGGTATTTCTCCCAATTTCAATTCTTTTTGAATTTCTAATGTTTTATTTTTAATAACTGCAAGTTCGGGATCAGAATGAAGACATTCCCAATATTCAAAATACTTTTGAGCAATCTTTATATCACTCACAATGTGTCCTGTGTTACATTGACCAAAAATTCCTTTTTCTGTGATGTTTGTTGAACCGGTCCAAACGGAAATAGGTGTGTTGTTCTTTAGCAAAACAATAAATTTATTGTGTGAAATATTAATCCCTTTACTTCTTGATGTCAGCATTGACGATGGAAGTTTTGCTTTTGAAATAGCATATTCGTTTTTTTCTTTATGCCCTTTTGAGTCATAAACAATTTGAACGTTTACATTTCTATCTTCAAATGCTCTTTTAAAGGCTTCAAGTACAGGAGGATATTCAAATTCATAAAGCGCTGCACGTAGTTGGTATTGATTGTCTTTTGCCGATTCTACAAAACTAATCAATGCTTCAAAGAGACCTCTTGACAACCAATCAAGTGCTTTTTGCCTTTCGTCAAGATTCATCTCACTTGGTCTTTTATTTTTGAATTTGTTAGCATATGCGTTGCTTCCTGCTACACCTCTATTAAAATAAACTTCGTGCTCTGCTAATTTATTTGTTGGAGTGTGTACTGTAATTGCACAACTTTTTCCATATTTTAGTAGTTTGGGTTTTCCAAAAACTGGAATGATGTTGTAAATGTAGTGGTGATTTTCCTTTACTGTAAAATCTTCCCATAAAAAAGATTGTATTGGTTGCTCAAATGTGGAGAATAATTGACCATTCAATGCGTTTGAACCTGTTTCTTCAAAATATTTAAATCCTTTGAGAAAATACTTCTCATTCTCTGTTTTGTCTTCCCTTTCGATAGCAAAACCAAGTAATCCTTTTGTTTTATTAACTTTCAAATCAAAAGATAACAAGCAGCAGGTAGTTCCACATATTGCTGTAACTGTGAGGTTATTTTGTGTGTTTCTAAATCTCATATCTATCGTTTTTTATTTAAAAAATTAAAAATTAACTCTTGTAGCTAACCTTGATGCTCCTGCTGAATTTGGATGAATCTCGTCTCTCCAGTATTGTGACCCATCTAGCAAACCACGAAAATCAATAATTTGAGTTTGAAATTGATAATTTCTTTGAGTAAAAGTTGTTTTTACATTATTTTGTAAATTATAAAACTTATCTAAAAGCCTTATGATTATGTAACATTTTAAAATTTCACTATTGATCTGTAAACGATCAAATACTGGTTTTATCCACGGTCCAAGTGGTAAATTAATCCCTACTATTGATGGTCTAACCCCTAATTTATACAACGGATAATCATAGGTGTGCATATAAAATATTGTATTTGGTGTTGAACGTAAATTAACAATTTCTCCAAATCTTAAATAATTTGCAGCAATTGTATTAAAAATATTGTTCAAATTATTTGCATTAAAAATTGTATTTTCAAATATTTGGGTATTCAAGTATCTTTTATATAAAACACATTTTCTAAATAGTTCATCGCCTGTTACGGTATTTTTTAAATCATCTAGTTTAGATTGATCCGTAAAAAAGCTATTACTAAAGTTGAAAGTTCCGGGGTTTAATATTGCCCCAAGTTGAGGAAAAAGATCATTCCCACCACCACTAAAAAATATTCTATCAATTCTGTAATTTGTAATATATTCAACAAATTTTGCTCTGTCATTGAACATATCTGTTGTTGTTTCTCCAAATTTTGCTAGATGTAAACAATTTAGGTTTAGCCTCTGATTTCTATCTGAAATAGTATCATATAAGTCTAGCACGTTTGGAATTGGGTAATCTAACCACGAATCGCCTTCAAAAATTACATTTAATGTATTTGCATTATTTGCATTTCTCCTAAAAGCACGTGCATTAATGAAATTTGGTGCGTGTAACGATTCATCGTAATCCTCTGATAATGAATTATTGTTTGAGTTGCTCTGTATTAGCAAACTAAAAGTAGGATCATTTGGATTTATTATACCAGAAATCCTTAAGTTATTATTAGTTTGAAAATTTAAAATTGCTATAATTGTGGTATTAGATATGTTGTTTTGAATGTTACCATTCGCAGCAATTTGATAACCTATTGATTTTAACAAATTTTGAATTATTATTACATCATTTGTATTGTTTACGGCATGTAGCCCGACACTGTTAAAAATACTGTTAGCGGTTGGAAAATTAGTAGTTCTCCTAGAATTTATTCTTGATATTGAAAGGTTTTCCATGATTTTGATTTTGTTATGTTAATTTATTTGGGTTTATATAACCATTCCCAGCTCTAAAAATTTCTAAACTATTATTTGCAAAGACTGCTGGATCGCAAGCCTTGAACAATTTTTCTCGAATTTGTTTTATATTTAAGTTGGACTCTTTTTCAAGAATTTTAACGACTAAAGATGCTACAAAAGGTGCTGCCATACTGCTTCCGCTTTTGGAACATACTTTGTTAGAAGCACGATTTTCTCTGCTTGATGAGGAGCATGACGACTTTATTTTAAATCCAGGTGCTAAAACTTCTGGTTTCATTCTTCCATCGACTGTAGGTCCAGAACTACTGAATGGTAATATTTTTTTATTGGTATCTGTTTGGTCATAAGCTCCAACAACAATGCTGTATTTTGAGTTGCAAATGGAGTTGGTAGTGTGAGTTCGATTGACAATTTGTGGCAAAAAAATTGATTGACCAGCATCGTCTCTTTCGATATAACAATGATATCTACCATTATTTACTTTTTTGCCAATGAGTTCAATTATCCAATATTTTGAATTGAGTTTGCCATTAATCAAAATATTGATTTGATTTTTAAGTGTATTTGGCTCATTACTTCTATGCAAACAAATACCAACTTCTTGATTATCTTTTAATATTATTTCATCTTCAAATGGGGTTGAGGAAAGTAGTAATTTTTCATTATCATCATATATGTTAATACTCAAAACATCATTTGCTTCATACCAAATTTCCATTTCATTGGGTGTAAAATCGTTTTTTTTAAACATCCATGGAATTTTAATTTTCTGGTTTGTTTTAATATCACCAAAAGTATGTGCCTTTGCTTGATGGTAATTTCCTGTACTTTGAACAATTGCTGTACTAATTCTGGTTACTAAAAGATTGTCTATTGCTTGTTCTACAAGAGTTTGCCCTGTGTGTGCATCCCCATGACCTCCAAGACTCATATTAATTACTACTGGTCGATTTCTTGCCTCAGTCAAAATAAAATCTAATCCTTCGATTAATTTTACTGAATCTCCAAGTGACAAATTTGAGCCGTTTACTAGATTTGAACCCATATCAACTGCTATAATGGAACAATTTGGGGCATAACTTTTACTGGCAATACTTCCGTTTCCACAAGCGATACCCAATACATGGGTTCCATGCGAGCCTGAGCCAAATAAATCAGATTTTCCTGGATGATACTTAATTTTTTTGAATGGAAAATCATCTTCAAGAGCATCATTTATTTGATCATGAGTAATAAATTTTCCATAACCGAACTTGTTACCATCGTTTTTTTCTGATTGTACCCAAATTTTCTCAAATCTAGTTTTTCCTTTGTCTATAAAATCAAGATGTGTGAAATCAAATCCAAAATCAATTATTCCGAAAACTACTTTTGAAGTTTGATTGTTATGGTTTTGAAATTTTGACCTGTATTCATATTTTGTAGATTTTTCACGAAACTCGTCAGAGGGAATTACTCTTGGTGCTTTTAGACTTTTGACTTCTAGACTATCATAAACTTGGTTTAAAAATTTTCTTTTAATTCTACAACTAATAATATCTCCAAATTGCGAAATTACTTTGCAGTTTTTAGGATATTGTTGCGAGTTTGTCAACCTCATCAATAATGAAAGTTCTTCTTCTTGGTTTCCGTATAGTATTATTTTTAAACGCGGATCCATAATTTATTTTTTTGGTAGCGATTTTACTTCTAAAGGCACAGCACTCTTTGTATTACTTAATTCCGATACCTTGTTTTCTAAAATTAGTACTTGTTTCGTTAATTTTGGTAATTCACTAATTTTTGTATTGATAACTTCTGACACATCTTTATTTTTTTGTGTTGACTCTTCAATTGAGAGTATTTTTTCATTCAAATCATCAATTGATTTTTGATTGTCAACAAGTTTTTTACTTAGTTGTTCAAGTTTCGTTGAAATGGGATCTGGAGTTTTTGGAGAAGTTGGGTTTGCTGGTTGTGGCTGTGGTTGAATTGTGGCTGTGGTTGAAATAACTTCTAACTCTTTAGCCTTATTCTCAATTAGCATGTAACTTAATAATGGATTATCAGAAATCATTCCAGCAACTAGACCCATATTCAAAATTTCTTTTGAATCCGAAACATTGTAATAGTTAGCTCTGCTATTGGCTATAAAATAATTTATGATTAAATTAAATGGATTCATAGTTTCTATTTTTTTAATTGTTAAAGATTAAATAATTGGGCAGCAAAATTTACTGCCCAATTATTTTTTATTTGTTCAGCATACTCATCATTAAAACAGTTGTCATCATGCTGCTACTTGAATTGTCTTTATTAGACAGTAACATTATTGGCAAAATGTTACTCATCATACTATCTGATGATTTACCAGAGCCAGAATCCCCTGCTGTTGTGAGCATTGACATCATTAACGACATGGTCATATCTACCTCAATTGGGTTTTTGCCTGGGACAATTGCAATTGTTGCGGGAGTTGCTAAGCCTCCATTTTCTGCTCCTTTTGCAGGGATAATTTGGAGATTTTCAACTTTCAATTTTGGCTGGTTTAACAACGAACTCATCATGTTCATCATTTGCATATTTTTCAATACTTTAGTATGATTTTCTGCTTTTCGAGCTTCTATCTTTGCAAATTCAGTATGCTTTGTATCTAACAAAACAATTGATTTGTTGGTTGCAATTGTTGTTGTTTTAAGTTCGTTTACTTCTTTAGAAATTGTATCTAACGATTTTTTTAAATCGCTTTTTGTAGCATAATCAGATGCTCTACCGCTCAAATTGTTTCCAAAATTTGACGGCTGTCTGACCCCTGGACTCATGGAAGGGTTTATTCTTCTACTAAAAGGTCTTCGGTCTGATCTTGATTCGTCAAAACTTTCTAACAAATCTTCATTTAATAAATCTTCGTTTAATAGATCTTCGTCTAAATAACTCTCATAATTGTTCATAATTTTAATTTTTAATTGTTAATGTATATTTAATTTTTATTGAAATAATGCTTGTTGTATTTTATAATGGCTGGTTGTATATACTTATTAAACATAATAAAATCTGGAACATTGTTCCCTGGCTTTCCTGTTCCAAAACATTCTTTACAATTTCTATCTTCTCCAAAACATTCTTTACATGCACCAATGGCTTTTGCAATTTCATCGTTTTGTGTTAATTCGAAACTTAATTTTTCTTTTAATTCTTCCACAATTGCGAATAATTTTTGATTGACTCTTTTTATTTTTTTGATTTTTTCTTCTAATTCTAAATCAACAAATGGTATTTCCTCAATTGCTTCTTTTTTTTCCATCATGGGTTGAATCATTTCAAAATATTTTGCCATTTCTGGATTTTGCTCTTTCAACATTTGTATATACGCTTCCATAACCATTTACTTTAATTTTTATAAACTTGCTATCGATGTTTGCACTCGATTGATTCTGCTAGGCGCGTTGCTGCCCACAAACTGACCATAATCAGTTACAAAATAATCCTCAGTAGGTATAAAACCTCCATTGTAATATTCATATAAAATATTTTCTGTTAGATAATTAACATTTTCTATCAACTCGGCAAACGAATGGCTTTCGATTGGTGCATTTGGACTTGCTGCTCCCAAACTTTGTTGTGCTTGACCTGCTTGAAATTGTGGATTGTTAATTATGCTGCCTAACTGACCATACAGATTTTGAACTCGACCAATATCCTGCCTCGCTCGGGGATTCAATTGTACAGGGTTATCTTGAACATATTGATTGATAGTTGGTAAAACCGCTCTACCCACATTTGCTAAATATTGACCCGTATCATTAACGATTTGACCAAATTGCGAAGGCTGTTGTTGACGAAATTGTTGTTGAGGTTGTCTTTGATGATAATGTTGATTTTGTTGTGGTACATGTCGTCTTGGAGGTGCTTGTTGTCCTTGTTGATTGTAATTTGACAAAGCGTTCGCACCAGAACCAGCCAAATTACTAACAAGACCACCTATTGCACCCCCTATTTGTGGTGAACCAAAGTAAGTTCCTATTGCTGTTCCCGCCATTGGTGCTAATGCTGAAACTCCGCGTAATACACCGGAACCAAGATTTCTTGCAACATTACCTAAACTAGACCAAAAATTTTCAGCTTCATTTTCTGACATTTGATCTACTCTTGATAAAAGAACGTTTTCTAACTCATTCTCACCCAAATTTGAGTATTCTGGTCCCAGAACATATCTAACTGCTTCAAAATAATCTTGTTCACTAAAAGATTCTCCTTGAAAAACTTGATTATATAAACTCATAATTTCTAATATTTAAAATTGTTTCTTACTCTTTAAAGGTTTTTCAGATCTCACCTAACAAATTGTGCACTAATTTGATTTTGTAAAATTGAGTTTTTATGTGATTTTGTAAAAGAGGTATTTTACCCTTTATTTTTGAGGAATTGATATTCAATAAAAGTGTAAATTAGTGCTCGAAAAAAAGGGTGTTTTTCCCCTTGTAGTAAAACAGTTAATCTGGTAGATTTGCCTAAACTTTTAATTTATTAAATCATGAAGAAAATTTTACTAATAACTCTTTCCAGTATTCTGATAAGTTGTGGAACGAATTATAACATTTCAAACAAATTAATTTCGAAGGAACAAACTAGAGATTTGACAAATCGTTATTTAGAGTTGAGGGCACCTTTGGTTAATAATTCAATTGGTAGAGAAGATTCTAATGCTGCTTGGTATTCAATTGAAGAGTTAGAAGCATACATTGCATACATAAAAGATCAAAGTCAACAAAAAGGATATGTAATTGAAGGTATTAGATTTTTTCAAGGTGTTTATCCTAACAATCAACAACAATATGGAGAAAAGGCTGGTTTAACTACATTAGTATTAGTGCCAACGGGTATTGTATCCGCAGATAAAAAATTAGTCTCTAAAAATGTTGAATCAAACAAATCAAAAACAGTTAATAATATACAATCTGTAGATTCCCCAAACATTAATGAAATCGAATCAATGGACTTTTCTGGAATGGGTCATCCACCTAGAGTGGTTTATGAATAAAATATGTATATAGAAAATTTAAAATTTTTGTCTCCTTGCTTTGCTTTAATATCTGGAATTATAGGCTTATTAAACCTCGATAAACTTCCTGATATTAAAGCAAAACTAATTTTATTTACCATTTGGTTTACATTTTTTGCAGATCTATTTGGAACCAATTATTACAAATTTTTTAAAGGTGAAAATTATTGGTTTTATAACATTTATTTTTTGACACTTTTTACTATATATTACTATATTTACTATTTGGCCATAGACAGTAAAAATTTAAAAAAAATTATCTTATTTTTTATTGCACTTTTTGTAATATGTTTTTCAATTGATGCAAGTTGTTTTTCAGATTTTATGGAAGTCCAATTATTTAATTCATACACAATAGGTGTATTATTAATGTGTATTTCTTCATTTTTTTATTTATTTGAACTACTAAATTCTAAAGAAATTATTAATTATTCTAGAAGTTTAATATTTTGGTTTACTGTTGGAATCATTTCATTTCATGTGTCATTTGTACCATTTATGTATTCCATCAAATTTTTTTTAATTGATTATAATCTAAAAGTTTACAGCATAGTTTTGTTTTTCCTTAATTTCGTTATGAACTTTTGTTTTAGTTATGGTTTATATGGAGCAAGAAGATTTGCAATTACTAATTTTATCATTTAGTATCGTTTTATTTACACTTGTAGCGGTATTTTTTGGGCTTTTCTTTTTTTTTCAGAAAAAGAAATCCAAATTTCTAATGGACAAAATGGAAGCCGAGTTACTTTTTCAATCAGAACTTGCTAAATCAAAAATTGAAATAAAAGAACAAACACTCACCAACGTTAGTAGAGAACTTCATGATAATATTGGACAAATACTTTCTGTTGCACTTTTACAAATGAATATTATTATTGATGGTGATGCTATTTTTTCAAAAAAAGATATTATAAATGTTAGAGAGTTAGTAAGTAATTCTTTGAACGAAATTAGACTACTGTCAAAAATAATGAATGGTGATATTTTTTTAAATACTAGTTTTATAAATGCGATTTCAGAAGATTTAGTGAAAATAAAACAATTAAAAAAAATAAAATGTAAGTTGAATTTGCATGGTAAAATTCAACCTATTAACAAAGAACACGAAACTATTATTTATAGAATTCTACAAGAAGCAATATCAAATACACTAAAACATTCTCAAAGTAATTTTATTACAATAAATATATTATTTTCAAAAAATAATTGCCAAATCGATGTTATAGATTCTGGAATTGGGTTTGAAATCAAAAAATGTATTAAAGGTTCTGGTCTTTCGAACATTGAAACTAGAGCGAATTTAATTGGTGCTAGTTTTACTATAAACTCAGAAGAAAATAAAGGAACAACTTTAACCATCAATTATCCAATAATAATTAACGATAACTCATTATATAATGGAGAAAATTAAAATTACAATTGTTGATGATCATTTACTATTTTCGAAATCAATATCATGCCTCATAAACACATTTAAAGAATTTGAGGTAATTGATAGTTATGTCAATGGAAAAGAATTTATAAATGTTTTAATGTCAGAAAAATTTAATAAACCTGATATTATTTTACTTGATATAAACATGCCCATTATGGATGGTATTGAGACCATGAAATGGCTAAAAGTTAACCAACCAGATTTAAAAGTACTTGCATTATCTGTAAACGATGATGAGGAAACCATATTGAAAATGATTACTAATGGGGCTAAAGGATATCTTCTCAAAGATATTCATCCTGTTGATTTTAAAGAAGCACTCATTGAAGTACAGAATAAAGGATTTTACTATACTGAAATGATTTTTGGACTATTAATGAATAAATTGGAGGATAAAGATCACAAAGTGTTACTAAAACAAAGAGAAGTTGAATTTATAAAACTGGCTTGTACAGAAAAAACATACAAAGAAATTGCAGATGGAATGTGCCTTAGTCCAAAAACAATTGATGGATATCGAGAAAATTTATTTCAAAAATTAGAATTAAAGACTAGGATTGGGCTCGTTCTCTATGCCATAAAGAATAAAATTGTTTTTGTTTAAAACAAAATAATATTAATTTATTGAGTTGAAATATCTATAACTTAATCCACTTTCTAAAACAAAACTATATCTAAAATAAAATGCCAATCAAAAAACTGATTGGCATTTTTTGTGACCGCGGCAGGGTTCGAACCTGCAACCATCAGAGCCGAAATCTGACATTCTATCCAGTTGAACTACGCAGCCATTTTTAGATTTTTATATTTATTAAAATTTAGACATTTTACAAATACACAAGAATAAATTATTTAAAATCTAACTAATTTTTGGCTAAACCAATAGTTTTTTAACAATTGCAGAAATCACTTTTCCTTCTGCTTGCCCACCAATTTGTGCCGATGCTAGTCCCATTACTTTTCCCATAGATGCAATTCCAGACGCACCAGTTTCAGAGATAATTTTAGAAACTATTGTTTCAATTTCTGATTCTGAGAGTTGTGCTGGCAAGAATTTTTCGATTACTGCAATTTGAGCCATTTCTGGTGCTGCAAGATCGGGACGGTTTTGAGTTGTGAAAATTTCATAACTGTCTTTTCTCATTTTTACTAAACGTTGCAAAATTTTTATTTCTTCGTCTTGAGAAATTTCTTCTTTGCTGCCTGTTGCAGTTTGCGCTAATAATATTTCGGATTTTATGGCACGAAGTGCTTCTAATGCAACCGTATCTTTGGATCTCATGGCGTTTTTAATTTCGTCCATGATCGTGATTGATAAACTCATTTTTATTTTCTTATTCGTTGTTTGTAAAATGTAACTATCTCTATTAAATTAAGATTTTTAGCGAGTCCAAAATTAATAATAAAAAACAACATTACAAGTATAAAATAAATATAAAAAATTAAGGAAAAACTGTTGTTTACTGAAGAATTTAGGACAATAAAAATAAATTTAATTATTTAAAAATGAGTAACTTAATCTTAATTTAACATTAGAATCATCCTAATTCTTTAGATTTGATAAAATTTAAGTCATGAGAAAATATTTTCCTTTTTTTAAAGTTTTATCTATTGTAATAATTTTTAATTTATTATTTTCTTGTGAAAGAATTGAATCTTTAGACAAATCAATAGTCACAGAAAACACTGAAAGCAAAGTTTTAGATACAATCCAAAATTTATCCGAAATGAAAAACGAGGTTGTTATTTGGAATGATAACGGTGTTTACAGAAAAGTTAGTTTTGGAGAAAGTGGTGATCCTATTGAGGAAGATCAACCAAAAATAAATAAATTAGCAACTTGTTCGCCTTTATTTTCTGGGAATGACAGGAAAGTAGCTAAAACATCCTTAGCAACAACGCAAGAAGTGACATATTCTTCTTTTAATTCTTTTAGAAATACACTGCAAACTGACACTTTTATGCGTACTTTAGGGATTTCAACAAACAGTGCAAGCAATCGTGTTTCTCAAGAAAACAGAAATGTTAATGTTTCTAACTCCTATTTATATGCCATAAAGAGTGAATCAGATGGTGACCTTCACATGATTATTGGTGATTTATCTAAAACTGCACTTACAAACTGTGAAGCTTCTGGATATCCTGCATCGTCTTCTTCGTCTTACGCAAAGATTAAAACCGTTCGAGAAACTGTTATAACAAGATTTGGAACTGATTTTTGTGGAAAATCAAGTTATACTATTTTCTCTCCACCAATTCAAATAATTACTTTTAAAGGGAGTTTGTTTTTTGATGTTGATCATGCTGCTGGCGTGGTTGGACCACTTGGTTTTAGACCAACAACTTCGTGGGAAGTTCATCCTATTAGTTCTATTAGATTTTAACTTTAAACTTCTTTTTATTTTACTAAAACACAACATTATATAATAAAAAAACCCGAAAATTATTCAACTTTCGGGCTAATTTCGGTTTGGTTTGGTTAATCGACACTATCGTGCAGAAACGAGTTGTTGCTGCGCAATTGTATATCATTATTGCTATCAGTACCCAATGAAATTCGGGAATTTGAATTGTTCGTTGGTGTGTTTGTCACATCAATTCCAGATCGCTTGTAGGCGGGTTCTTTTTCGTATTCGTCAATTTTCGAAGCATTGTTATGGAATTTATAATTAAATTCTTTTAACTTTTTACGTCGCTCGTCAGCTCTCATTTTCATGGTGTCATCGATTGACATTTCCATTGGTGAAACAGTATCATTCGAACTGAAAGTTGGTGTTTGATCTACTTCTTTCATTGTAATATTCAACTCTTCGGCAATAGGTTCTTCGATGATTTGTGGCTTTGATGCTACAAGTTTTTCTTCGATATCCATGTATTCTTCGAGAGAATATTTCACGATTCCGTTTTGATTAACTTCTGTTACAGGAACGATATGAACGGCTTCTTTTACTTTTATTTCACGAGTTTCATTTGTCAATTCAAAAAGAATTTTATTGTCTTCGATTTCGACTTCTTCGACAGCATTTGCTAATGGCGCATCGAAAAGAAAGGTAATTTGGTCTTCAAACTTTGGTTGAACCACTTCAAATTCAACTACTTTTTCTAAAATTTCTGAATTAGTTATCGAAAAATCAATTTCTTTTATTGGTGATACAATTTCGAAAGTAACATTTAGATTTTTCATGAATTCTGTCATGACCATCAATTCGTTTTCATTAATTGCAACTGGTTCTAGTTGCTCATCAACTAAATTGAAAACTATTTTTTCACTAGTATCTAGTGTTTTTTCTATGTTTTCGAATTGAAAAGAATCTACTACTTTTTGAGATAAATTATGTTCTAATTTTTGCTCATCTTCTAACGAATGGATTATCTTTTTTGGTTCAGTATTTACAATGACATTTTGTTGTTCGACATCAAAACCAGTTGCAATTATGGTCACTGCAATTGAATCTGATAAAGAATCGTCTTCACCAACTCCCATGATTATGTTAGCGTTGTGACCTGCTTCTGATTGAATATAATCATTGATTTCACCGATTTCGTCAATTGTGATTTCGCTTGATCCAGACACGATCAAAAGCAACACATTTTTAGCTCCTGCAATTTTATTATCATTTAACAATGGGGAATCCAGCGCTGAAACTATGGCTTCTTTAGCACGGTTTTCACCACTTGCAGTTGCAGATCCCATAATTGCTGTTCCACTATTTGAAAGTACGGTTTTTGCATCTTTCAAATCGATATTTTGTGTGTAGTGGTGCGTGATTACTTCTGCGATTCCGCGTGAAGCAGTTGCTAAAACTTCATCTGCTTTTGAGAATCCTGCTTTGAAACCAAGATTTCCGTATACTTCACGAAGTTTATTATTATTGATTACAATTAATGAATCTACTTGTTTACGAAGTTTTTCGACACCCAAAAGTGCTTGTTCGATTCTAACTTTCCCTTCAAATTGAAATGGAATTGTAACTATTCCGACGGTTAGAATGTCTCTTTCTTTCGCCAATTGTGCAATTACTGGCGCAGCACCAGTTCCTGTTCCTCCACCCATTCCTGCAGTGATGAAGATCATTTTTGTATTGGTGTCCAACATTTTTTCGATATCAGAAATACTTTCGATAGCGGATTGCTGACCAACATCTGGGTTGGCTCCTGCTCCAAGTCCTTCTGTGAGGCTAACGCCTAATTGAATTTTGTTTGGTACTGGGCTGTTCTGCAATGCTTGAGAATCGGTATTACAAACAATGAAATCAACTCCTTTGATTCCTTGTTTGAACATGTGATTGATGGCGTTGCTTCCTCCGCCTCCAACTCCAATTACTTTGATTACGTTGGATTGATTTTTTGGTAAATCGAATGAAATGTTTCCAAATTCTGTGATGTCTGACATAATTTTGGTTTTAATATATAATTTGTTTTCTGTTTCTAATTTTAATTTGCTACGCTTATTCTGCGTTGTCTAAAAATTCCTTAATAATATGTACATATTTATCTAGGAATGATTTTCTGATTTTTTTCTCGGTAGTTTCCTCTTCAACAATTACGCTTGTTTTTGTGCCTTCTGCAAGAACTGATGGACTATTTTCGACTGGAATGTTGTTTGAAATGTACTCCGGAATTTTTTCTGTTGCTATAAATGTTTTCTCTGGAACTGTTTGAACAATTTTTGACGCACTTGGCAAATTGTTCTCTACACTATTCATAACGAGTCCTACTGCTGTTGCGTATAATGGACTTGAAATTTCTTCAGAAGAATTTCCTGCCAAATGCTCATTTGGATAACCAATTCTGGTATCCATTCCAGTGATATATTCAACCAATTGCTTGATATGTTTGAGTTGCGAACCTCCGCCAGTCAATACAATTCCTGCAATTAGTTTCTTTCTTGGATCTTCGTGACCGTATGATTTTATTTCTGTGAAAACCAATTCGATTATTTCTACAACTCTAGCATTAATTACTTTCGAAAGGTTTTTTAATGAAATTTCCTTTGGTTCTCTTCCACGTAATCCTGGAATTGAAACAATTTCATTGTCTTTATTTTCTCCTGGCCAAGCCGATCCAAATTTTACTTTCAATAATTCCGCTTGTTTTTCGATAATCGAGCAACCTTCTTTTATATCTTCTGTAATCACGTTTCCACCAAATGGAATTACTGCGGTATGACGAATGATTCCGTCTTTGAAAATTGCTAAATCTGTTGTTCCTCCACCAATATCGATTAATGCTACACCTGCTTCTTTTTCTTCTTGGCTCAAAACTGCGTCAGATGATGCTAAAGGTTCTAAGGTCAAACCCGAAAGTTCGATTCCTGCGCTTTGAATACATCGACCTACATTTCTGATTGATGCTGCTTGTCCAACAACCACATGAAAACTGGCTTCTAATCGTCCACCATACATTCCTATTGGTTCTTTTACACCAGATTGCCCGTCAATTTTGAATTCTTGTGGCAAAACATGAATAATTTCTTCGCCAGGAAGCATTGCCAATTTATTGACTTGATCAATCAACAATTGAATGTCTTTTCCACCAATTACCTCTTCGGCATTTGCACGAATAATATAGTCACTATGTTGAATACTTCGAATGTGTTGCCCTGCAATTCCAACCACAACGTCTTTGATTTTGTATCCAGAATTTGCTTCGGCTTCCTCAACGGCTTGTTGAATAGATTGAATGGTTTGTGTGATGTTGTTCACTACGCCACGTGCCACACCTAGACTTTTGGATTTTCCAATTCCAAGAATTTCTAGTTTTCCGTATTCATTTTTTTTGCCTATCATGGCAACGATTTTGGTAGTACCAATATCTAAACCAACCGCAATATTTTGTTTTTCCATAATCTATTATTTTGTGCACACCACTTGACTCGTAAACTGAAGATTTATATTCTTATACTTATAAATCGATTTGTCTGTAAACGCTTTTTGATAAAACGCTTTATAATTTTTAAATTTTTCTTGGATATTAATTGGTAAACCAAAAACAATATCAAAATCAAAATTTCTATTTTTCATAACAACGCTACCATTTGGCAAAATCTGCATTCCGATGATGTTTTTTTTCAAAAAATCATCATCATAAATCACCCGAAATAAATCGGAATATTCTTCCGTAAATTTGTCATTAATTTCCCCCGATACCAGTGGAACTCTGGCTGTATAAAAGTCCGATAAAGGCATTTTAATTCCATAATAATCAACATAGTAGGATATGTTGTTATTAAAAAAACGAACAATTGGAGCACGTTGTTTTACACTTGCTTTTATCACACCATCAATAGAAACAAACACTTGAGATTTTTCAATCATGGGTTGTTCATTAATGCTTTTTTCAAGGTTGTTCAAATTTAATTTTTCTTTTTCAATGCTCGTAACTACTTCTTTATTTTCTATTAACAATTTATTAACCGCCTCTTGCTTGATGAAAAGGTTGTTTTCCCCTACGAAAATCACTTCAGATTTTTTAAGTTTTCTACCTTCATTTCTTTTGGATGAAAATGAAAACAAAAACACTACTAATACCAGCATTAACAATAGTCGAACGTTTATGTAATTAAAATTTTTCATTTGATTTACTTTAAAATTTTATGATTTATTATGGTTAAAAATCATAAAATATCCATCTGTTTTTGTGACTAATTTTTTTGAACGTTTGTTAATAACGCCTTCTTTATTGGTTGCACCAATTCTCCAATATCTCCTGCTCCTATTGTTACAATTATTTTGGCTTTACTTTTCAATATTTCATTTATTAATTCTGATTTTTGAATCAACTTTGCTTTTGAATTTGTCATTTTACTCATTAACCAAGTTGATGTAATACCTTCCATTGGCAATTCTCGTGCTGGATAAATGTCAAGTAAAATTATTTCGTCGAATTGAGATAAACTTTTGGCAAAATCATCAGCAAAATCTTTAGTTCTACTAAACAAATGCGGTTGAAAAATCGCCAAAACTTCTTGGTTAGGGTACAATTCTCTAACGGCTTGATTTACTGCATTTATCTCGGTTGGATGATGTGCATAATCGTCTATATAAACTAAGTTTTCGGTTTTTATTTGATACGAAAATCTACGTTTTATTCCTTTGAATGAGATTAATGCTTTGACGATGTCTTCGTTTGGGATGCCGAAAGTTTTTGCCATCGCCAAGGCCATTAGTGCGTTCATTAAATTGTGTTTTCCGGGTAATCCGAATTGTACACTTTTTATAGTTTCTGACGGAGTTTGAACATCAAAAACATAATTTGTATTTTCAATTCTGATATTAAAAGCATTAAAAATTCCATTTTGGTTAACCGAACAAGTTACACCTTCAATTGATAAATCATTAGTAATGAATAATTTAGATTTATCTTCTATTTTATTGGCAAATTCTATAAATGATGCTTCGATAGATTCAGAATCGCCATAAATATCTAAATGATCGGCATCCATTGAAGTGACACATGCAATATTTGGATATAAATGTAAAAATGATCTATCGAATTCATCGGCTTCGACTACTGTTATTGTTTTTCCAGAACCAATTAAATTGGAGTTATAATTTTCTACTATTCCTCCTAAAAAAGCGGTAACATCAACACCAGATTCATACAAAATATGTCCTAAAATACTAGAAGTTGTTGTTTTTCCATGTGTTCCTGCAACAGCAAAACAGAAGGTGTCCTTTGTAATAATTCCTAGAACTTCGGCACGTTTTTTTACTACAAATTCTCTCTCTAGGAAATAATTCCATTCAGAATGCGATTTTGGAACGGCTGGAGTAATGATTATCAACGTATTTTCTATGAAATAATCTTTTGGGATTAAATTAATATTGTCTTCAAAATGAATTTCGATACCAGATTGCTGCAATTCTTGAGTTAATTCGGTTTCGGTTTTGTCGTAACCGGCCACATTTTTGCCAATAGTTTTGAAATATTGAGCCAAGGCACTCATTCCGATTCCTCCGATACCAATAAAATAGACGTTATGTATTTGATTTAAGTTCATTTATTATATTAATTTCAAAATTTCGTCAACAATTTGTTTGGTTGCATTGGGCAATGCCAATGATTTTATATTTTTACTTAATTCGTTTTGTTGATTTTCATTTGATAATAAATCAGTAAAAACTAATTCGAATTTTTCGTCTAATTCAGATTCTTTTAGCAACAATGCTCCTTTTTTATTTACAATTGATTGAGCATTTTTGGTTTGATGGTCTTCAGCAACATTCGGCGATGGAATGAAAATTACTGGTTTCCCAACGATACATAATTCAGAAACTGATGATGCTCCAGCACGAGAAATTACAATATCAGTGGCGGCATAAACCAAATCCATTCTATCAATAAATGCTAAAACTTGGATTTTAGTTGTATTATCAAACTTTTTATAATCATCGAAATACAATTTGCCACACTGCCAAATTATTTGAACATTTTGAGATTCTAAAAACTGTAATTCTTTTTCGATTAATTGGTTGATTCTTCTGGCTCCAAGGCTTCCGCCGAGGATTAAAAGTGTTTTTTTGTTTTGGTCTAAATTGAAATATTTAATGGCTTCTTGACGTTTTCCATCAATATTAATTAAATCTTGACGTACTGGGTTTCCAGTTAGAATCATTTTTTCTTTTGGGAAAAAGCGTTCTAAATTTTCATACGCAACACAAATTTTATTGGCTTTTTTGCTTAATAATTTATTTGTGATTCCTGGATACGAATTTTGTTCTTGAATTACGGTTGGGATTTTTAACATATTTGCCATTTGCAACAAGGGTCCAGAAGCAAATCCGCCTGTTCCTATGACTACATTTGGTTTAAACTTTTTTATTATTTTGCGAGATTTGAATAAACTTGATACCAATTTTATTGGAAACATTACGTTTTGCAAAGTCAATTTTCGTTGTAAACCAGCAATCCACAAACCTTCGATTTCATATCCAGATTGTGGTACTTTTTGCATTTCCATTTTGTCATTTGCACCAACAAAAAGAAATTCAGCATCGGGAAAACGCAATTTTAATTCATTTGCAATAGCAATTGCTGGATAAATATGTCCACCAGTTCCTCCGCCACTAAGTATGAATTTTTTCATTATATTTTAAATTTAAAACCCTTCGACTGCGCTCAGGGAGACAAAAACTTATTTAAATTGAGTTTTTATTTTACAACTCGAATGCCTTCGATTGCTGTCATTGGATTTTCGGATTCATCTTCTACAGAATAATCTTCGTTTTCTGCTGCTTCTTCTTTTGCAATTTGCTCATCAATCATTTTCTTTAGAATGAGATCTCGTTTGTCTTTATCTTTTGTTTCTATTAAAATTTCCTCGTCTTTTTTGGTCACATTTATAATAATTCCAAGTGCTATACAAGTCATCCAAATCGAACTTCCTCCACTACTCACCAATGGTAATGTTTGCCCCGTTACTGGAAATAATTCTACTGCAACTGCCATGTTAATCATGGCTTGAAAAATCATTGGAAAACCGAGTCCAACAACTAAGAGTTTTCCATACATTGATTTGGTTTTGTGTGCTGCAACTATAAATCTAAAAAACAATAAAAGATATAATCCCATGACTAAAAGTCCGCCTATCAAACCGTTTTCTTCAACAATGATTGCATATATAAAATCTGAAGAGGATTGTGGTAAGAAATGTTTTTGAACACTTTTTCCTGGCCCTAAACCATAAACTCCACCCGATGCTATTGCGATTTTTGCTTTTTCTACTTGATAAGCATCTTCGCCTTTTTTGTTGGTTGTAAAACTATCGATTCTTGAAATCCAGGTATCAACTCGGTTAGGAAATGCATTTGGAAATGATTTTGCGAGAACTATAAATAATGTCAAGAAAACAATTCCCATTCCGAGAATGAATCCGATATATTTTAGAGGATATCGACCAATAAAAGTTAACATTAGAACCATGGCAAAAATTAATGCTGCGGTTGATAAATTTGCTGGAAGGATTAGTATTAATGTTATGAAAACGGGTAACCACAAATCAATTATAGAGGATTTGAAATCGATTTCTACTTCTCGTTTTTTAGATAAATATCGTGCTACAAAAACCATTAAAACTATGGATGCCAAAGTCGATGTTTGAAACGTAATTCCAATGAAAGGAAGTCTTATCCACCTTGATGCATTTGCTCCTGCAATGACGGTTCCTTTTACCAAAGTGAACACTAATAATATCCAAACAATCAATAACCCAAATCGGGATAGCCCACGATAATAGTGATATGGGATTTTGTGAAACCAATAAATTATTATAAATCCTGTGAATATTTGTGCTAAATGTGTCAATAAATATCCAATGGTACTGCCTGTTCCGTGGTTCATGTATGCTAAATTGCTACTCGCACTAAAAACTGGCATAAACGAAAATAATGACAATAAAGCCACGAATGACCAGATGCCTTTATCTCCTTTTATGTTGCTTAATAGTTCTTTCATTGTCCTCACCCCCAGCCCTTCTCCAAAGGAGAGGGGAGCCGAAACTGGCAATTGGGATTTTTTAAATTATTATTATCAATTTTTAGAGATTTCTTACGGCTTCTTTAAATTGTCTTCCACGATCTTCGTAATTTTCGAATAAATCAAAACTTGCACAACATGGAGAAAGTAAAACCGCGTCGCCTTTTTCTGAAAAATGCTGTGCCATTTTTACTGCATCATTCATATTATCTACTTCTACTAAAACATCTGCAATGTTCCCAAAAGCATCCGTAATTTTTTTATTGTCTAACCCAAGACAAATAATTGCTTTTACTTTTTCGCGAACCAAAGCCATTATTTCTGAATAATCGTTTCCTTTGTCTACGCCCCCAACAATCCAAATAGTTGGAACTTTCATGCTATCAAGCGCAAAAAAAGTTGCGTTTACATTTGTTGCTTTTGAGTCGTTGATGTATTGCACGTTCTGAATTTTTAGCACTTTTTCCAAGCGATGTTCTACACCTTGAAAATTGCACAAACTCTCTCGAATTGTTGCGTTTCTGATTTTCAACAATTTAGCCACCGAAGTTGCAGCCATAGCATTTTTCATGTTATGTTTTCCTTCTAATGACATGGTTTCAGTTTCCAATTCAAATTCCTCGTTGATGTTTCTTAATTTCATGATGTCGTTTTGTATAAATGCTCCTTTTTCGAAAGTTTTTGTCAATGAAAATGGAATTAATTGTGCTTTTGTTTTATTGTTTTGAAACCAATTCGAAATGGCTTCGTCATCTGCATCGTAAATCAAAAAATCGTCTGATGTTTGATTCATCGTGATTCGAAATTTCGATGCTATGTAATTTTCATATTTGTATTCATACCGATCTAAATGATCTGGACTAATATTTGTGATTATGGCAATATCTGGACGATAATCTATGCTACCATCTAGTTGAAAACTACTGATTTCCAAGACATAATAATCGAAATTGTCTACTGCAACTTGCCAAGCAAAACTCTTTCCGATGTTACCACCAAGACCCACATTTAAACCCGCAGATTTTAGTAAATGATAGGTTAACATGGTTGTGGTTGTCTTTCCGTTACTGCCCGTAATCCCGATTGTTTTTGCTTTCGTAAACGGTGCGGCAAACTCAATTTCAGAAATTACAGGGATTTTTAGTTCTAATAATTTCTTGACAATTGGGGTTTTTTCTGGAATTCCAGGACTTTTCATGACCACATTGGCATTTAGAATCAGGTTTTCAGTATGTTTTTCGTCTTCGAATTCAATTCCATTAATAATAAGAACTTCTTTGTAATTGTCTTTTATTTTCCCATAATCAGAAACAAAAACATCATAGCCTTTCTGTTTTCCTAGAATTGCTGTTCCTACTCCGCTTTCACCTCCACCAAGAATTACTAATCTTTTCATTTTAAATTCGTAATTGATTAACGAAGTTTCAACGTTACTATAGACAAAATCGCCAAGAAAATAGCAACGATCCAAAACCGTGTTACAATTTTACTTTCGTGATAGCCCTTTTTCTGATAATGATGATGCAATGGTGACATGAGAAAAATTCTTCGACCTTCGCCATATCGCTTTTTTGTGTATTTAAAATAAAAAACCTGAAGAATCACGGATAGATTTTCGGCTAAGAAAATCCCACATAATAGTGGAATCAATAATTCTTTTCGGGTGGCAATAGCCAAAACTGCAATAATTCCACCAATGGTTAAACTCCCTGTGTCACCCATGAATACTGATGCTGGATAGGAATTATACCAAAGAAATCCGACTAATGCTCCAACAAAAGCTGCAATAAAAACCGTCATTTCACCAGAATTTGGAATGTACATGATGTTGAGATAACTTGAAAATATGATATTTCCAGAAACGAATGTAAAAATTCCCAAAGCAATCACTGATATGGCCGATGTTCCCGCAGCCAAGCCATCTATTCCATCTGTTAAATTTGCTCCGTTAGAAACCGCTGTGATAATAAAAATGACTACTGGAATAAATATTAACCATGCCCATTTCTGATAACCTTCGCCTGTCCATGCCAAGACTTCGGCATAATCAAACTGGTTATTTTTAAAAAACGGAATAGTTGTTGCAGTCGATTTTTCATATACAGGTGCTGGTTTTATGGTATTCACGGTTTGATTGAACGAAATATTTGATTTCTCTAAATCTGTTCTGATATTTACCGATGGATGAAAATATAAAACTGACCCAACAATAACTCCTAGTCCAACTTGTCCTATGACTTTGAACTTTCCTTTTAAACCTTCTTTATCCTTCTTGAAAATTTTAATATAATCATCTAAAAAGCCAATTGCTCCCATCCAAATTGTAGTGATTATCAATAAAATAATGTAAATATTATTCAATTTCGCAAGTAACAAAACTGGAATTAAGGTTGCAATAATTATGATTATTCCACCCATTGTGGGTGTTCCTGCTTTTTGTTTTTGTCCGTCTAAACCAAGTTCACGAACGGTTTCTCCAATTTGCTTATTCCTCAAATAGTTTATGATTCGTTTTCCGAACACTGTAGAAATCAATAATGACATAATTATTGCCAATGCAGATCTAAAAGTGATATATTGAAAAACTCCTGTTCCAGGAACGTTCAAAACTTTGTCGAGATATTCGAAGATGTAGTATAACATATTGTTTAGTATTTTCCCCACCCCAACCCTCCCCAAAGGGGAGGGAGACGAGATACTGAGATATTAAATTTATTCCAACCTCTTCCCTTTGGGGAGTCGGAGGGGATTTTTCTATTTTCTTAATTCTAAAAATTCTTTTACGATTGCCATATCATCAAAATCATGTCGAATACCCAGAATTTCTTGATATGTTTCGTGTCCTTTTCCTGCAATTAAGATTATATCGTTTGATTGCGCTAGTTGACATGCTGTTTTTATGGCTTGTTTTCTATCAGTTATGGAAATTGTTTTTTTGAAATTTTGAGGTTCAACTCCCGCTTCCATTTCAGCAATAATAGTATCAGGATTTTCAGTTCTTGGATTGTCAGAAGTAATAATGGCTTTGTCACTCCATGTCGAAGCAATATTTGCCATTATTGGTCTTTTTGTTTTGTCGCGATCGCCACCACAGCCCACAATTGTTATCAGTTTTTCGTTTTTTGTACGAATGTCATTGATGGTTTTCAAAACATTCTCTAAAGCATCTGGCGTGTGTGCATAATCGACAATTGCTGTAATTTTTTCGTCAGTAACTATAAATTGGAAACGCCCCGAAACACTTTCTAATTCTGATAGTAATCGCAAAACCTCTAGTTCTTCTAGTCCTAGTTGTATTGCTGTTCCATAAATTGCCAAAAGATTGTATGCGTTAAAAGTTCCTATTAATCGAACCCAAACTTCATTGTTATTAATTTTTAAAAGCAATCCCGAAAGTTGATTTTCTAGGATTTGCGCTTTATAATCTGCATAAGTTTTTAGCGCATAAGTCAATTTTCTTGCTTTTGTATTTTGCAACATGACTTGACCATTTTTATCATCAACGTTAGTCAATGCAAAAGCCGTTTTTGGCAAATTGTCGAAAAAAGATTTTTTCACATCGCGATATTCTGCAAAAGTTGGATGATAATCCAAATGATCATGAGATAAATTCGTAAAAACTCCACCTTCAAAATGCAAACCCTCGGTGCGTTTTTGATGAATTCCGTGTGAACTCACTTCCATAAAACAATATTCAATTTCTTGAGAAACCATTTCGTTTAAAAAATGATTAATAGTCAATGAATCTGGTGTGGTATGAGTTGCCTTGAATTCTTGATTGCCCACCATTATTTTTACTGTTGACAGTAATCCGACTTTGAAACCTGCTTTTTGAAATAATTGATATAATAAGGAGGCGACTGTCGTTTTTCCGTTTGTGCCTGTGATTCCAACTAATTTTAATTTTTGTGATGGATTATCAAAATAATTTGAAGACATAATGGCCAATGCTGAATTAGTGTCTTTTACTTTCAAATAGGTAATATCTTCCCGAGTTAGTTCTGGTATAGTATCACAAATGATTGATGTTGCTCCAAGATCGATTGCCTTTTCAATAAAATCATGACCATCAGAAACTGTTCCTCTAATGGCAACAAAAATGTCGTTTGCAACAACTTTTCTTGAATCGAATTCAATTTTATTTATTGCGATTTCTATCGACCCTTTAACAGTTTCGACATCAACTTTGTATATTATTTCTTTTAAATTTAAAAACATTTTTATTTCCTTTTTTCTCCTTCCTTTTGGGAAGGTTGGGTTGGGCTATGATAATTCAAGAATAATAGTTGAATTTTTTATTATATTCTCTCCTGGTTGAATGGATTGTGATTTCACTTTTCCAATCCCGATTAATTTGACTTTCAAATGTAAATTTCCAAGCCAAGCCACCGCATCCATTCCAGACATTCCTTTTAAATTTGGAATCGTGATCTGATTTTTTTGAGCATTGTCATAGTATTTTTTATAACTATTTTCTTGTGTTGCTAATTTTTTATCTAAAAACTGAATTGTATTTTTTGATGGTGCATCTGTAAAAATCTTTTGAGCAATTCGTTTAAAAACGGGTCCTGCAACATCTGCACCATAATAATTATTGTTTGAAGTATTTGGCTTGTGTATTACTACAATGCAAGAATATTTTGGATTTTCAGCGGGAAAATAACCTACAAATGAGGAAGCATAATACTTGTCATTTCCACCATTTTTCGCGTAATTTACCTGTGCCGTTCCTGTTTTTCCTGCCATGGAAAAATCTTTAGAATACAAGGCTCTTGCGGTTCCTTTTTTCACAACATTAGATAATATTGCTTTTAATTTTAAGATTGTTTCTTGTGAACAAACCTTAGGATTTATGACTTCTTTGTCAAATTTTTTGATGGTTTTGTTCCATTCTTTTATTTCTGACACAAATTGTGGCTTCACCATTTCGCCATTGTTTGCTACGGAATTATAGTATGTTAGTGTTTGCAATGGTGTTATTGAAACGCCATACCCAAATGCCATCCAAGGCAAGGCTATGTTTGACCAATTTTTATCAGAAGGCTGCGGAATATATGGTTTGCCTTCTCCTTGAAATGGTAATCCTAAACGTTTATTTAATCCCCAACTGTTTAGATGATTTACAAATTTTGATGGTTCGTTTTTATAATTTTGATACACTGCTTGTACCATTACAGTATTTGATGATACTTCAAAACCTCTGGCTAGCGAAATTTTTCCGTAGCCACCCGTGTGCGAGTCACGAACTTTTTTACCAGAATATGTTATTTCACCACCAAATGTATTGAAAACTGCACTTGTGTCTATTTTTTTATCTTCGAGTAAAGCCATCAAATCTCCTAATTTATAGGTCGATCCTGGCTCGTGAGATTCTGCGATAGCATAGTTTATTGTTTCGAAATAAGAGCCATCTGTTGCTCTACCAAGATTAGAAATGGCTTTTACTTGTCCCGTTTTTGTTTCCATAACGACAACACATCCATGATCTGCTTGATACAATTCAAGTTGTTTTAAAAGTGCGTGATGTGCAATATCCTGCACATAGACATCAATTGTTGAAACCACATCGTAACCATCTTGTGGGTCGACTTCGTTATTATCTCGAAGCGGTTTCCATTGTCCTTTTGCAATTTTTTGCTTCAGAATTTTTCCGTCACTTCCTTTTAGATATTTTCCAAAAGCACCTTCGATTCCTACTTGTAACAACTCGCCGGTTTCATCAAAACGCTCGTAACCAATGGTTCGCTCGGCAATCATCCCAATTGGATGCTCTCGAACCGTTATTTGTTCTGTAATAATTCCACCTTTGTTTGCACCAAGACTAAAAAGTGGCATTTTTTTCACTTTCATATATTGAGTAAAACTCAAATTTTGGGCAATCGGAAAATACCTATTTTTGTTTTCTCGTGCCTTTCTAAGGGACATTTGAATTTCTGATGCTGGCTTTTTTAATAATTCTGATAAAGATTCTGAAAGTCCTTTTATGTTTTCTTCAAATGCAGTTGATTTAGGAGCAACGGCATCAAATCTGATATTGTAATTTGGAATAGAAGTCGCTAACAAACTTCCATCCGAAGAATAGATATTACCTTTGTTTGCCGGAATTGTGAAATTTTTTACGGTTTGTTCTTTGGCTTTATTGCGATAATAGTTGCCCTCAATCCATTGAATATTGGTGAGTTTAATTACAATTCCAATTGCCATCATCAAAACGATCATAGCAACTAAAAAAATCCGATAGGAACTATTTTTATCTTCTATTTCCATAGTTTTTCGAAATACCCTTTTTCAACTATTTTTTTAACTTCTATTTTTATTGGTGGAACCGATGCTGGAAAAATTTGTTTCGATTCCATTTGTGTTGAAATTGTAGATTCCATTTTCAACTTCATCAATTCTGATCTTCTGTCTACAAATTCAGATCGCAATTCTTTTACTTCGTTATTAAGTTCTGCGATTCTGAACACTTTTTGTTCAAAACGTTGTGTGTTTGCTATCATTATAATTGCTAGAAAAATCAAGAAAACTATGAAACGCCAATTTTTTGCTGCGTTGGCATCTTCATTGATTAAAAATCTGGCTTTTAATATGTTATAAACTCCGTTTTTCATTTTCCTCACCCCAGCCCTCTCCAAAGGAGAGGGAGCCGAGTTGTTACTTTTTTAAATTTTATCCTACTTTCTCCTCCCCTTTGGGAAGGTTTGATAGGGATTACTTCTTTTCTGCTATTCTCAATTTTGCGCTACGTGCTCGGTTATTTATTTTTATTTCTGTGAAATCTGGAACAATTAATTTTCCTATACTTTTGAATGGGACAGAAAAATTTCCGAAGAAATCTTTTTCAGGTTCACCATCAAACATTCCATTCTTGATGTACCTTTTTACTAATCGATCTTCAAGCGAATGGTATGAAATGACAGATAATCGTCCGTTTGGTTTCAAAATTTCGAGTGATTGTTCTAAAAATTCTTTCAAAACTTCGATTTCTTGATTCACTTCGATTCGAATTGCTTGATACATTTGTGCCAAAATTTTATGGCTTTTATGAACTGGCAAAAATCTCGAAAGCACTATTTTTAGTTGCTCTGTGTTTATAATGGGTTCGATTTCTCTTGCTTCTACAATTACTCTTGCAATTGCAGATGCGTTAGAAAGTTCACCATATTCCGAAAAAATTCGTTTCAGTTCAGATTCTTCGTATTGGTTAACCACTTTACTAGCGTTTAGTTCGCTGTTTTGATTCATTCTCATGTCGAGTTCAGCATCAAAACGAGTAGAAAAACCACGTTCTGGGACATCAAATTGATGTGATGAAACCCCTAAATCACCTAAAATTCCATCTACAGTTCTTACGCCATGAAAACGAAGAAACCTTTTTATATATCTAAAATTTTCATTTATGAGTGTGAAGCGTTCATCGTCTAAAGCATTTTCTAATGCGTCTAAATCTTGGTCAAAAGCATATAATTTTCCGTTTGGACCTAATCTGCTCAAAATCTCACGAGAATGTCCGCCACCGCCAAATGTTACATCAACGTATATTCCGTCTGGACTTATGTTCAAGCCATCGACAGATTCTTTTAGTAAAACTGGGTTATGATATTCCATTTTCATCTTCATTTAGTGCACCCATGACTTCTTCTGCTAGATCTGCAAAATCTAAAACCGATTCATCAATGGCTTTTTCATATAAATCTTTATCCCAAATTTCAACAATATTTACTGCGGAGGAAAGCACCAAATCTTTGGATAGTTTTCCGAAAACAAGTAAATCCTTTGGCACTAACAGTCGTCCTAAATTATCAATTTCAACCACCTTCACTCCTGCTGTAAACCTGCGAATGAAGTCATTATTTTTCTTGATGAACTTGTTGAGTTTATTGATTTTTTGCATCATCAAATTCCATTCACTCATTGGATATAGTTCTAAACAAGGTTGAAAAACCGAACGTTTCAAAACGAAACCATCTTGCAAAGACGATGTCAACTGCTTTTTTAGGGCAGCAGGAATCATCAACCTTCCTTTTGTGTCGATTTTACATTCGTATGATCCAATAACTGAGTTCAAAAAATTTGTTTTAGATGAATATCAGCAAAAATATAAAATATTTTACCACAAATTACCACAAATTACCACTTTGTTAATAAGTTTACGTGAATTCATTCGAAAACCCATAAATAAATGCGACTCAAGTTATTGTCTTATTTTAACTTTCATTTAATAATTGTTTATTACTTTGAAAAAGAGACAAGAAAATTATATTTTCATTAAAAAACTATGCTACAAATTCTTCTTTAGCAATAAAATTCTATCTTTGTGAAAATTGAAAAAATTCAGTCGGATTTTATGGAGCAGTATTTTAAAAGAGAGAAAAAATATAATTATTTAGAAATCGGAGAAGGAACGCCAGTCGTAATATTACACGGTTTGATGGGTGGTTTGAGTAATTTTGAAAGTACTGCGTTGCATTTATCAAAAATTGGATATAAAGTTGTGATTCCTGAATTGCCTTTATACACTCAAAATTTACTAAAAACAAATGTTAAAGCATTTTCAAGATTTGTAAAAGATTTTATTATTTATAAAAAATTTGATCGTGTTATTTTACTTGGAAACTCACTTGGCGGACACATTGGATTGTACCATACAAAAATGTATCCTGAAAAAGTTGCTGGATTAGTATTGACTGGAAGTTCTGGTCTTTACGAAAGTGCTATGGGAGATAGTTATCCAAAAAGAGGCGACTATGAATATATAAAAAACAAAGCCGAAGCCGTTTTTTATGATCCAAAAATAGCAACTAAAGAAATTGTTGATGAAATTTTTGCTCTAGTAAATGACCGAATTAAAGTTATCAAAACGTTGACTATTGCAAAAAGTGCTATTAGACACAATATGGCTAAAGATTTACCTAAAATGCATGTAAAAACATGTTTGATTTGGGGAAAAAATGATACGGTAACGCCGCCAAGTGTTGCCGAAGATTTCAAAAAATTATTACCCAATTCTGATTTGTATTGGATTGATAAATGTGGTCATGCCGCTATGATGGAACATCCTGAGGAGTTTAACGTAATTTTAGAGCGTTGGCTAAAAGAAAATCATTTGTAGTTTTGGATTTCAAATTCAAGAAACAGCGTTAAAATATAAAACATGAAAATTAACACCGCAGAATTTATCATCAGTAACTCTGAAGTGAGCAAGTGTCCTCAAGAGTTTTTGCCAGAATATGCTTTTATTGGTCGCTCGAATGTTGGGAAATCGTCGTTAATCAACATGATTACGAACCACAAAAATTTAGCAAAAACTTCTGGAAGACCAGGAAAAACTCAATTGATAAATCATTTTAAAATCAACAACAATTGGTTTTTAGTTGATTTGCCAGGATATGGTTATGCTAAAGTTTCAAAAAAAACCAAACAAGTTTTTCAGGCGTTTATTACAGATTATTTTGAAACTCGTGAACAATTGGTTTGTGCTTTTGTACTGATTGACATTCGTCATGAGGCTCAAAACATTGATATTGAATTTATGAGTTATATGGGTGAAAGCGAAATCCCGTTTTGTATTGTCTTCACTAAAGCCGACAAGATTAGTAAAACCAAAATTGATTCGCATATTGCCGCTTACAAAAAACAAATGTTTGCCAACAATTGGGCTGAAATGCCTCATTATTTTGTTACTTCAGCGACGGAACAAACTGGAAAAATGGATTTATTGAATTATATTTCAGAAGTTAACGAAGACGTTTTCAAAAACCAAAATGAGTTTTAGAATTGATTTATTTTTGGTCTTGAATTTTAATAAATTCTGCACATTGGTTTGACGGCTCCGATGATTGAGAGCGCAAGATCGTTTCATCATCAAAAAGGAGCCGCCCGTGTTTGCAGCAACTTCAACTTCGCGCATTCGATATCGCAGCATTTCAAGGGGACGACG